>DAISWS010000024.1:10633-23594 GCA_036826275.1 Vulcanimicrobiaceae bacterium | reverse complement strand
GCTCGAGCGGATCGCCATCGAACTTGCGCGCGACGTTGCGGATGCGCTCGGCGGAAGGCCCGCAGCCGGCGCGGTCAACGCACCGGCGCCGGCGGGCGCGCAAGCCGAACGGGTACGCGCGTACGTCGGGGCGGCCGACAGCCTGGGACGTCTGTTGCCGCAGCTGTTCGAGGACGCATTGCGCACGCCGTTGACGATGCATGCCGGCGGCGAGATTGCCGTCGCGGACGTGCAGCCGCTGCGTGCGGCGTTTCTTGCCGCGCTGCTGCAAACGACCACCGCGCGGCGCGTTTCGATCGTCAACGCCGACGCGCTCGCGCGCGAGATCGGCGTCGCGCTCGAGATCGTAGCGGATGCGGAAGCGGCGCCTTTTGCATCGTTGTTGTCCGTGCGCGCCGGCTCGCACCGAATTGGCGCAACCGTACTCTCCGGCGGCCCGCGCATCGTACAGATCGACGGCTACGAACTGGATGCGATACCGCAAGGCGCGTGGATCGTCACGCGCCACGAAGACGTGCCCGGTATGGTCGGGCGTGTCGGCACGATTCTGGGAAATGCCGGCGTCAATATTTCGACGATGCAAGTCGCGCGAGATTCGGGCGGCGGTCCGGCACTCATGATCCTCGCCGTCGACCGTCCGATACCGCGCCAAAGCATCGGCGAACTGCGCGGCATCGGCGGTATGCAGCGCGTCGACGCACCGGTTTTTTAAAAGCGTGCCGGTCAGCGTCTATGTCGCGCGTCACGGCGAAACGACGTGGAACGCCGTCGGACGCTATCAAGGACGTTTGGAAACGCCGCTCTCGCCGCTCGGACAGGCGCAGGCGCAGGCACTTGCCGCGGCGCTTGCCGGCAAAGGCATCACGAGGATCATTTCCAGTCCGCTCTCGCGCTGCATGCAGACCGCCGTTCCGCTCTCGGTTGAAACCGGGGTGCCGATCGAAAGCGAGCCGCTGCTGCTGGAAATTGCGCACGGCACGTGGGAAGGGCGCTATCGCGATGAAATAGCGCGGAACGATCCGCAGACGTATCGCACGTGGCGCGAACATCCGCAAGCGGTGAAGTTCGAAGGCGGCGAGAGTCTGGGCGACGTGCTGGCGCGCTGGAAGGCGTTCGTCGAACGTTTCGAGCCGCGCGAGAATACACTGCTGCTCACGCACGACATCGTCGTGCGCATCGCGCTGCTCGAACGCGCGGGTAGACCACTGGATCAGCTGCGTCACGTGCACGCGCTCAATGCGGCGTACGCGGTGTTCGAAGTGGAGAACGGCGCGTGGGCGCTACGTAACGAGTGCGTCGCGGAGCACCTGGCGGAGTTAGCTGCGGATCCGGAGAAACAGGCGCTATAATGCTGACATCCATCATGCTTGCGGCGGCGCTTATGCGACCACCGGACGGTACGTATGTGCTCAACTTCAACGTCGCCGGTGCGACGTTTGGAACCAGTACCGTGGTCATCAAAACCGGCGGCAATCGGATCACTGCCGTCGAGGACGCTTCCGTGCCCGCGCAGCGAATCACCGCCCATACGGTCACGGTGTACGACGCCGCAACGCTCGACGAAGAATCGTATACCGCCGACGTGACGCTGCCGACTGGCGGGGTGCAGCACACCGCGGGGACCGTGGCGGGCGGGAAGGCGACGATCGATGCGGGCGCGCAGCACGTGGTGCTTTCCGCGGATCCGGCGGCGCCGCTGTTGCTCACGACCGACAATCTGCCGGGACAAGCGCTCTGGATTCCGGCGATCGTGCAGGCGCACCACGCGTCCGCATTGACGCTGGCGGTGCTGCAAGGCGGCCGGACGATCGTCGAACGCGTGCAAGCGCGCGCGCCGGGAACGCTAACGCTATCGGCGGGCGGGTTGACGTTGCAGTATTCCTACGATCCGGCGACGGGCGTGCTGCGAACGATGGACGTGCCGCTGCAGGAGGCGCAGGTCAAGCTGGTTTCGCACACCGGATCGACCGCACCGGCAGCAGCGCCGGCGCCGCTGCCCACCGCGTTACCGTTGCCGCCGGCGCGTTTTCTAAGTACGAACGTAACGTTCGCTTCGAGCGACGGAACGGCGCTGGCGGGCACTGTCACGATTCCGGACGGCCATCTTGCGCGCTATCCGGCGGTCGTGCTCGTGAACGGCAGCGGCCCCGTAAACCGCAACGAGCAGGTCGGCCCCAATCCGGTGTTCTTGCAGCTCGCCACGGCGCTTTCCAACGCGGGTTTCGTCGTGCTGCGGTACGACAAGCGCGGCATCGGACAAAGCGGCGGAAATGCGAACGCGGCGACGCGCGGCGTTCTCATCTCCGACGTCGAAGCAGCGTTCCGGTTCATCGCAGTTCAACCGTACGTGAATCGTTCGCGCGTATTTTTACTGGGACACAGCGAAGGCGGCGAGCTGGTTCCAAGCGCGGCGATTGCCACCCGCGGAGTCGCGGGCATCGTACTCATGGCGCCTCCTGCGCTTCCGCTCGCGCAGATAAGCATGCAGCAGGTTCTTGCATCGGTACCGCCCGCGAAACGCGCGGCGACGCGGCGAGAAGAAGCGGCGGCTTTGCAAAAAATCCGCGACGGCGAGCAAACCGGTCCGGGAATGGCATGGATGCGAAGCTCGATGGACGTCGACCCCGCGGCAATTCTCGCGCGCGTGCGCGTGCCGGTGCTCATTCTCCAGGGAGCTGACGACGTCCAGGTGCTCTCGAAGGACGTGCCGCGCTTGACTGCTGCCGCAAAAAGCCGCAACCGCAACGTGACGGTGCGCATCTTCCCCGGCGACAACCATCTCTTCATGCACGCGCTGCCGGGCACGCAAAGCACCCCGCAAGCCGCTCTGAAGCAATATCTCACCGTACCGGGGCGCATCGACCCCGCCGTGCTTTCGGCGCTTATCGGCTGGCTGCGGCGGGTATAACCCGCCCATGACGACATCAACGCCGTTTCTGTCTGACGTTCAAGAGCTTCGCCGCCGGGCTCGTGAGAATATGATGCGCGGTCCGGTTACCGACGATTACCGTGGCGACGTCAAACAGTCGGTCGACATACTCAATGCGGCGCTGGCGACCGAACTCGTTTGCGTCCTGCGCTACAAACGTCATTTTTATATGTGCCGCGGGATTTACAAGGACGCGGTAGCCGACGAGTTTGCGGAACACGCGCGCCAGGAGCAAGAACATGCCGACATGATCGCCGAGCGCATCACGCAGCTCGGCGGCGAACCGGATTTTAATCCCGAGGGCATGGCGAGCCGCAGTCACTCCGAATACCGCGAAGGCGAAAGCATGCTCGACATGATCAAAGAAAATTTGGTCGCCGAACGCGTTGCCATCGAATCGTACCGGGAGATGATCCGTTTTTTCGGTGACAACGATCCGACGACGCGCCGGATGCTCGAACAGATCCTCGCGGTCGAAGAGGAGCACGCGAACGACATGGTGGACTTGCTCGAACAGCACGGAACCGCTGTTCGAGGCGAAGCCTGAGCATTCGATTTACTTTCGTCCGGCACGGAAGCACGCAGTGGAACGCACTGCGCCGCTTTCAAGGGCAAAAAGAAATTCCGCTCGATGCGAGGGGCCGTGCGCAAGCGCTGGTCCTTGCTGCGCTCTTGCGCGACGAAGCGTTCGACTATGCGGTTTCCAGCGATCTCAGCCGTGCATACGACACGGCGGCGGCCATCTGCGGCGATGGACCAGTGCACCGTGATCCGCGCTGGCGCGAATTCGACTTCGGCGAATGGGAAGGCTTGACGTGGGACGAGATATGCGAACGCCGGCCGTATCTGCGCGAGCGCGCGTGGTCTAGCGCGAAACTCTACGCGCCCGAAGGCGGCGAATCGTTCGACGTGGTCCAAGCGCGCGTGGCGCAGTCGCTTGCTGAGCTCCAGGCATCTACCCACCAGAACGTCCTCGTCGTCACGCACGCGGGGCCGCTGCATGCCATGCTGCACACGTTCTTCGGCGATCGGCAAGCGGATTTGCAAGAAGTATTCGACGTTCGCTTTTCGCCGGCGAGCGTCACGCGCGTATCGATCGAAAACGGCCTGCCGCAGCTGCTTTCGTTAAACGAGATCGCGCACTTGCCTGTGGAGTAAGTCCGCGAATAGTTCGATCGTGTCGACGAGGCGCGGACCGGGACGGTTTACGTAGGCGTTGCCGTCCACCAGATGCACGCGGCCTTCGCGTACCGCGCGCAGACCGTTCCACGCCGCGTTCGCGGCAAGATCGTCGACGGCGGCTCGCGTTTTGTCCAGATCGAAGCCGCACGGGGCCACGATGATCTCGTCGGGATCTTGGTGCGCGATTGTTTCCCACGCAATCACTTGCGAGTTAGCGCCGGGATGACCGAGCACCGGCGTCGCGCCCGCGGCCTCGAGCAGCCCCGGCGTCCAATGGCCGCCGCTCATCGGCGGATCGGTCCATTCCAGTACGAGCACTCGGGGCTTTGCCGCTCCTTTTCGCATCACGGCGACGTTCTGCACGCGTTCCCGCAGCGATGCAATCGCTTTTTTTGCCTGCGCGGCATGCCCGGTAAGAGCGCCCAACGTTTGAATGTTCGCAAAGACGTCTTCCAGAGAAGACGGTTCGAGCGAAATGATTCGCGGATCGCCGGCCAGACGGCGCGCGGCCCGATCGACGATCGCATACGAAACGGCGCACACTTCGCAAAGTTCTTGCGTGACGATGAGATCGGGTTGCAAACGCTCGAGCAGATCGGCATCCAGGTGATAGAGGCTCGATCCGCCGTGCAGTGCGCGGCGCACGTGCCGGTCGATGTCCGCCGCGCGGCCCGCAGCGGGCAAGGCTGAAGACGTCAGGCGCGGTAGCGCCAGCGCCTCGGGCGGAAAATCGCATTCATGCGTGACGCCTACTACATCCGGGCCGGCGCCGATGGCAAACAGGATCTCGGTGGCGCTTGGTAAGAGGCTGACGATCTTCATTCGCGTCGCAATTCGACAATGTGAAAGCCCTTCGGTTCAAGTAGTACCGTGACGCCGCCTTCCAACTCGTCCGCCGAGACCCGCCGCGGCTCGAGCCATGCACGGTTCAGACTGTCGTAGATCCGCATGATCTGCGCCTCGCGCGCATCGCGCAAGCGGAAAGCAGTTGTAACAGTTCGATCCTGCGTGTTGCCGATGAGACCGACGATGCGCCCCTCGCCGGCCAGCGCGGCGGTGACGGCATCGTCGCCGCTCGTGAGAAACCGGTCGCTGACGTCCTCGGAAAGTACGTGGGCTTGCGGGGAGCAGTCGATTTCAACGTTGCTCCATGCGGTCAGCTCGGGGGTGCGCGTAAAAAACCAGGTAACGTTCTTGCCGCGAAACGGCACGTTGCGAAGGCCGCACCAGTTCCAATGCGCCGGCAGGTTTGGCCTCAGGCGCGGGCCTTCGCCCGTTATGTCCAAGCCGAAGATGCCTTCGATAACCGCCCAAATATAGCGCGGCGGAAACCACGGCGAGAGCGGCATGCCTTGATTGACCAACGTTTCGCCGTGCAGCCATTCAGAAAACTGTCCGGGCACGGTGTTGTTACGCTGCGGATCGCGGGCGTAGTTTTCGAACCCGACGGTGAGCGCTTCTTCGGTGAAATCGGCCATGAATTCGGCCGCCGCCTTTGCGTACCAGAACGAAACGCCGTTCCAAACACCGCCCAGACACCCGCTGGCCTCTTCCGGCGTGTAATTGATCGCGTCGTGCGGAATCGTCCGCATGCCTCCGGCCGTCCAGAAATCGCTGTCGCTCAAGCGCCGGATCACGTGCGCGGCCGTCGCGCGGTCGGCCACGCCGAACATCACGGGAAAGATCAGATCCGCGGTGACGTCGCTGCGCGGCACGCCGTCGACGTCGATGTTGAGGTAGTAGAGCCCGTTGCCGCGATTGAACAGATGTTCGTTTATCGCGTTCTTCAGCGAATGCGCCGCGGTTTCGAATTCATCGACTGCGGTCTGGTCCTCGAGCATCTGCGCGACGTGCGCGATCGATCGGAACGCCGCAAAGCAGAGCGAGTTGATTTCCGTGGTCGCGCCGCTCAGTCGATACTTCGGTATCACGTTGCGCCACCCGGCAATTCCGCACGTGCCGGTTTCACGCGAGGTGCACCATACCAGTCCCTGATCGTTACGCTGTTTGAGCAGATAGCGCGCGGCCTTGAGCAGAGCCGGATATGCAGCCTGGAGAAAATCGCGATCGCCCGTCGTTTGATAATGATGCCAGACGCTCCAAATAAGCAGTGGCGTGTCGTCGTTGACGTTCAGCCCGAAATCCTCGCGCTCGTCGCTGAGCATATCGTAATACTCGATGAACTTGCCGCCGCGCTGTTGCCGGCGCAGAAACTGCTCCAAACACGCGCGCGAGAAGTCGGGACGGAAGTAATCGGCTCCGGCGCAGAACCACGCGGCGTCACGGCCCACGCATTTGGTCGAGGCTAGCGGGCTGTTGGTGAACGTCCAGCCGGAAGGCGGACGAAGCATCACGCGCTGCATGTTCGTTTTGGCCCACAGCACGCCGCGGTTGATTTCGGCGTTCGGCGTAATCGCGACCGACTTCTCGAGCACGTCGTGATATGTGCGCGCCGTCCGCTCGAGCGCAGGTTCTGCCAGCGGTGCCGATTCGAAAATGCGCACGACGTCTTGCGATCCTTGGGCGCTCAGCGCGAAGCGGAAAACGATCGTCGCGCTGTCCTTGCGGCCAAGTACGGTGGAGAAGTGCATGATGCCGCACGGCAACCCGGCCGGCGCATCCGTCTTGTTCGACAGAGGCCCGGGGGCGTATCCGGTTACCGCCTTCGCGTGGTCGATTGAGACCTCGTAGCTCTCCGGCATTCGCGATGCTCCGACGACGCGTGCGAGATTGCGGTCGTCGCAGCTGACGGCGACGAACGCTCGCAGCGAGTCGTCGAAGCGCACCTCCACTCGATCATCCATGTCGCGTGCCAGTTCGCTGAACGCGTAGGTGGCGATGCGCTGCTCTTCCTCGGAATCGTTCGTCAATTTTATGACGTAGTAGGCGAGCGGCTCTTCGCAGTGCGCGAACACGTCCTCGAAGACGTAGATGCCGTTGGAGAGCATGAAGCGGTGCTCTTGATGCTCGGGATACAAGAAGAAGTGTCCGCCGATGGGATCGAGCTTCATACCGGCGCGCTCGTCCCAATGCCGCACGACGAAAGCTCCGAGCAGGCACGCTCCGGCGTCCACGCAGTACAGGTGTTGGATCGCGCCGGTCGGCTTCATCGAGAGCTGCAGCTTGGGACCGCCGAGCAAGCTGCCGCGCGCCAGATCGTGATCGGTCAGCCGGTACGCGCCAAAATTGTGCGGCCACCGGAGTTTAGTCGTGCCTTCAACGGTGCCGACGATATTGGCGCGGTATCGGACGGTATCGGCTGATTCGATCTTCATGCCAATTTGATTCCCCACGGGCATGGGAATAAGCGCCGCACATGCAGCAAGAAACGCATACCTCGCCCGTCCCGGAAACAACGGGCGCGCGCTACCGTCAAATCATGGCAGCGCTTGCCCGGCACGGAATCGGCTCGGTGGTCGGGGCTGACGACCCGGCGCGCGCCCGCCACGCGCGGGAAGCCTGTGAAGAGCTCGGAACGACGTTTATCAAGCTGGGACAGCTGCTGTCGACGCGTGGGGACTTGCTGCCCGAAGTGTATCGAAGCGAGCTGCAAAAGCTGCAAGATGCGGTTCCTGCGGCGCCGGCTGCCGACATCGCGCAAGTTATTCGCGAAGAGCTCGGCGCGCCGCCTGAAGAGATTTTTGCGTTCTTCGATCCGCAGGCCACGGCAAGCGCTTCAATCGGGCAAGCACACGCGGCGCGATTGCCGGACGGGCGCGAGGTCATCGTCAAAGTGCGCAAGCCCGGCGTCGAGCATCTCGTCGAGATGGATTTGGAGATCCTTGCGGACGAAGCGCAGGCGTGGACGCAGCGGTTGCCGGCGCTGGAGCCGTACGACGTCCCTGCGCTCGTGCGTGAATTTTCCGACACGTTGCGCGACGAACTCGACTACCGCAAGGAAGCGGCAAACGTGCGGTATTTCGCGCGGCTATTTGAAAAGCAGCCCGGAATCGCTCGGCCGCAACTGAGCGACGAGTATTGCACCGAGCGCGTGATCGTCCTCACGCGCGCGCAAGGCATGCGCCCGGAAGAGGCACGGCTCACCAAACGCCGCCGCAGCGCGGCCGCTCGCCGCATCTCCAAATTCGTCATCGAACCGGCGCTGACGCATGGCGTCTTCTACGCGGATCCGCATGGTGGCAACTTCCTCATTCGCGACGACGGCCTCGTGTCGATCGTCGATTTCGGAATGGTGGGGCGCCTGACGCCCGAGGCGCGGCGACGCGTTGCCGACGTGTTCGTCGCCATCGACCGGCGAGATGCGGAGCGGCTGACCGACCGCATCGTGGAAATCGCCGCGCCGGCTCATCCGGTCGATCGTGCGTCGATTGCCACCGAACTCGACCGCATGCTCGAGCGGTACGTCGGAGAAGATCTGGAGCGCGTGCGCTTTGGCGACGCAATCGGCGAATTGCTCGAGCTGATCCGCCGCCATCGCATGCGGCTTCCGGGCAATTACGCCCTGCTGTTCAAAGCGCTCGTCATGACCGAAGCGCTGGTAGAGGTGCTCGACCCCGGCACCAGTTTGAGCGATCTTCTCGAGCCGCTCACCGGCAAGGTCGTCTACGGCCAACTGTCGGGCGATCGGTGGTACGAGCGCGCGCGCGACTCGGCAATGGAAGCAGCGGAGCTGGGAATCGAATTGCCGCGCCGGGTTGACCGTGTGTTGGGGCAAGTCGAGCGCGGCAACGTGCGCGTGTGGACGCGGGTGGAAGATTTAGACGAGACGGTCAAGCGATTCGAGCGTGTCGTCGAACGCGCGAACGCCACGATGCTTGCTGCGGCATGCATCGTGGCGCTTGCGATTATGATGACCTTCTATCACCCGCAAGGGTGGCAGCAGTGGATCGGCGTCGTCTTCTGGATCGTCGTCGCGGCGGCCATCATCCACGCGTTGCGAACGCTACTGGCCTTGCGCAAGTGAGTAGCCGCGCTCTCCGTTGAAGGTGTAGAGCCCTTCAGTTTTTACGACGTCGAAGCCGGCGTTGTTGACCGCCTCGATCAGCTGCGCGACCTGCGCCGCGCCGAACAATTCGCCCTGTTTTTCGAAGCGGCACGACCAGTGGTCGCTCCAGAACGTATCGGGGTTACCCTGGGGCCACACTTTCGTGCCGCGGTTGGCGATGACGGTGAGCTTGCTTCCCGGCACGGAGAGGGCACTGAGTTTTTGCGCGATGCGATCCGGGTCGCCGCCGGGCTGATCGATGAAGATGTCCACGCCAACGTGCTCTTTTTTCGCTCGTGCGCCTTCCGCGCGCGCGGCGATGTCCATCTGCGCGCCCTTCGCGTACTCGACCGCCTTGAGGTGCTGCGGTTTCTGGCCGATGCGCGCGATCACCGCATCGGCGAACTCTTTTGTACCGACTTTCTGCTTGCTGACGCCTTCTTTATAGATGTCGTACGTGTGCACGCCGTCTTCGATCGTTCGCAGCCACGCATTGTGCACCGATTCAGCCGTGTCACCTTGACCGATGTGCGTGAGCATCAAGAGCGCGCCGTGAAGCAGACCGGAAGGGTTGGCCATGTTCTGCCCCGCGCGGCGCGGAGCCGAACCGTGGATCGCTTCGAACATCGAACAGTGGTCGCCGATGTTTGCCGAGCCCGCCAAGCCGACCGAGCCCGTAATCTGCGCTGCAACGTCGGAGAGGACGTCACCGTACAGATTCGGCATCACGAGAACGTCGAACGCTTCGGGCGTATCCGCCATCTTCGCCGCGCCGATGTCGACAATCCAGTGCTCGTTTTCGACGTCCGGATAGTCTTTGGCAATTTCATCGAAGATCTTGTGGAACAAGCCGTCCGTGATCTTCATGATGTTGTCTTTGGTGAAGCAGGTGACTTTCTTGCGCTTGTTCGCGCGGGCATACTCGAACGCGTAACGCACGATGCGCTCGCTGCCGGGCCGCGAGATCAGTTTGAGGCACTGCGTGACCTGATTGGTCTGCCGGTGCTCGATGCCGCCGTAGACGTCTTCCTCGTTCTCCCGAACGATGACGAGATTCATGTTCGGGTGCTTGGTCGCAACGTACGGATGCAGCGACGCGCAGGGGCGGACGTTCGCGTACATGCCGAGCGTCTTGCGCACCGTCACGTTGAGGGACTTGAAGCCCCCGCCCTGCGGCGTCGTGATCGGCGCCTTCAGGAAGACTTTCGTGCGGCGTAGTGACTCCCACGACGAATCCTCGATGCCGTTGCTCAGGCCGCGATTGTAGACGCTTTCGCCGATCTCGATGTTTTCGATGTCGAGCTGCGCGCCCGCGGCCAAAATAATGCGCAGCGTCGCGTCCATGATTTCAGGCCCGATGCCGTCGCCGTACGCAACGGTAATCGGCGACTTTTTTGCAGTAAGCGTGGTGGTCACATGAGTCTCCTAAAGTGTTCGGTTGCTGATGGTTACCAAGACCATTGGTAGGCGTTCCAGCTCTGAGTAAGGCCGTTTGGGCGGAAGTTCTGCAGCGCCGTACTCACGGCATTGCGCTGCCGCTGGTAATAGAGGAAGACTGCCGGAACATCGCGAGCAATGAGCGACTGCGTAGTCGCGTAGTCTTTCTTGCGAATGGCGCGATCGAAATGCGTGAGTGCGTCTTTTTCCGCGGCGTCGAGCTGGGGGTTACAATAGTGTGCGATGTTGTTGCCGGCAGGCGGAAGTTGCGAGCACATCCACGTCGACGAATCATCCGGGTCGGCGCCTGCAACCCATGGGTATTCGGCCAAATCGAACTTGCCGCCGAGCAGAATACCCCCCTCCGGCTCGGTTGCGTACAAGGTCGTGTAGCTGTAGGTTTTAATTTGTACGTCGACGCCGGCTTTGCGCAAATCCGACTGCAGCGCCACGCCCAGCTCGCGCGAGGTGGCATTGCCTGCACCGAATACGAGCTGCAGTGAGAGGGTCGAGCCGTTTTTCCGGCGGATGCCGTTGCCTGCGGCCGTCCAGCCCGCTCGGTCGAGCAGCGCATCCGCTTTCGCAAGGTCGTACGGATACGTCGTGACGTTGGGATCGTATGCCCAGTAAAAATCGGAAAGGTCGGCCGTGGCGGGCACCGCCGTGCCGTACGTCAGCGTCTGGATGATGCGGGGCTTATTGATGGCATAGGCCAGCGCGCGGCGCACGTTTACGTCGTTCAGCGGCGGATGCGCTGTATTGAAAAAGATTGCCGAATAAGTGGGACTCGGCGGCAGCACGACGGTAATGCCCGCCGCCGGACGGGCCCGCAAATTGCCGACGTTTGCCGTGGCGATATCAGGCGCAAAATCGAGGTCGTGCGCACGCAGTTCGGCTTCGACCGTGTTGGCGTCAGGAATAATTTTTACGGTGATTTGCTTGATCTTGGGCGTGCCGCGGAAATAGTTGTCGTTCGCGACGTACTCGATGCGATCGCCGTGTATCCAGCGCGCGACCTTGTACGCTCCCGTGCCGATCGGCAGCTGATTGAACGGGATCTGGTTGTCCCGCCGCTGGAGGCGGCGCGCGAGACCGATCTCGGCCGGTTCGCCGACTGGCCGGACGCGGAACGCATCGTCGGCTTGCCCGAATACCGTGTCGACGAACGGTGAGAACGGCTTTTTCAAATGGAAGACCACGGTGTACGGATTGGGCGTGTCGACCGATTTGACTTGATCGTAGCCGCGGCGTTCGACGACGTTATTATTGGGATTCATCACCGCTTGCCACGAAAACTTGACGTCGGCGCTCGTGAACGGTACGCCGTCCTGCCATTTGACATCGTGGCGCAGGTGATACGTAATCGTTAGACCGTCTTTGCCGATGCCGCCGTTTTGCGTGGTCGGCACTTGCGCGGCGAGGTCCGGAACGTCGTTACCCTTTTCGTCGACGGTGACGAGTAAGTCGAAAGCCAGTCCCGCCGCGAAGTCTTCGGCGGTATTCGTCGCGAGCAGCGGATTGAGGGAGCTGGGCTCGGTCCAGAGCCCGACGCGGAGAATGCCGTTATCACCGCCGGCGGAAGGCGCGCTCGATTTGCTGCAGCCATGGTTCGACAAGCTCACCATGACGAGGACGAGTGCCGCGGCTAAACGGCGCACCGGAATTTCCCATACGCGTACGGATAACCGGCATAGAACCAGTTACGAAAACTGGGGCGTATCAGCTCGCGCGCCGTCACGGGCGATGCTCCTTTCAAAACGTAGTGCCGGCCGTCAAAAAAATCCGCGCTGTATTGCGGATAACTGGCCATCGGCCGGAATCCCGGAAACGGTGCGAAAACCGTGGACGTCCATTCCCAGCCGTTACCGGCCAGATCGTACACGCCCCAGGCGCTGGCGCCCGCGGGGTGCGCGTCGACCGGATCCGGATCGAACCGCTCGAAATTGAAGTTTCCGTGCAGCGGCGTGGGAGCCTCCGAACCCCACGGAAATGGACGTTCGGCGCCGTCTTCACTCCCGTAGGCGGCGCGCTGATACTCCGCCTCCGTCATGAGGCGGCAACCTTTCCAGCGAACGTAGGCAGCAGCGTGCTCGTGGGACGCGTATACGGGCCACGAAAGCGGTAGGGGGAGTTCTTCGAAGACGCCGCGCAGCCGCAATTCGCCGTCACGCTCGATCCAAAACGGCGGCAGCGGCCCTCCGTTACGTACGAACTCGAGATACTCGCCGTTGCTGACGGCATACTGCTGCACGCGAAAGCGCTCGACGTGTACCTCTTGAGCGCCGAACTCGTTGTCCCATCCGAATGCGAGATCTTCGCGGTCGGCACCACCACCCTGGGCCTGATTGCCATCCTGCTGCGTCACGAGGGTGCTCTTCACTTGCTTTCCAGCCCGGTGCTCCCCGTCACATTACTCATCGTTGGAAACAGCGGCATCATCTCGACGCTTCTGCCCTACGCCGCGGAAA
>DAISWS010000024.1:1109-10623 GCA_036826275.1 Vulcanimicrobiaceae bacterium | reverse complement strand
CGGCCCGCCGCCACTTCGATGAAGCCGTTTCGCACCGGCGCCGTATCGTGGTGGGTCTGTGCGATGCGCCCTTTCAAGTCCGGCGAGAGTTGATGAATGATGTAGACGAGCGTTTCGTGATGCATCTGCTCGTGTTCGAGCAGCGTGAACACGGCTTGTCCGCGAACCAGGCGCGGAACGCGGTCGTCGACCAGCCGTGCCTGGGCGATCGCCGCGCAGACGCGTTCGTCGCAACGCCTTCCGAACGCCTCGATCTCTTCGCGCGAGGGCCAGTCGATGCGCGCGTGCGCGCGCGCCGCGCGGCTATCGGCCGGATCGATGCCGCGTTCGAAGAGCCGCTCGAACGCGGCATCGACGGGCGTCTCGCCGAGCGCGCGCTCATTGAGCACCAGAAAACTGAATGCGGGCAAGTGCCCTTCGTAAAACGCGAACGGGTGACGAAGTGGTATCGGTCGAGAATAATATGCCGCCGGATCGACCAGTTCGAAAAGTTGCGCCGAACGCTCGCGGTTGCGTTGATACCACGCGCGGAGCGCATCGCGATCCAGGCTTACGCTTGCCGGTGCTGCAGCCGCCATCGCGGCTGCTTATTCGCCCAGACTCGCCGTTCCTCGCCACTGCGTCAGCAAGCGTTCAAGGTGCGTTCCGTCTATCGGTTTGGAGAACAGGTAGCCCTGAACGCGATTGCAGCCGTGTGCGCGCAGAAACTCGAACTGATCCCGCTTTTCGACGCCTTCGGCAACAACCGTGAGTCCCAGACTATGGCCCATCGCGATGATGGCTTTCACGATCGTTTCGTCGCTGCGCTCGCTCCCGATGCCTGCGACGAAGGAACGATCGATCTTCAAATGGTCCACGTCGAAGCGGCGCAGATAGCTCAGAGAAGAATGGCCGGTGCCGAAGTCGTCGACGGCGATTGCCGTACCGATGCTTTTGAGTTTGCGCACGGTTTCGACGCCTTGCGCGACGTCGGCGAGCGCCATGCTTTCCGTGATCTCGATCTCGACACGTTTGGGATCGAAGCCCGCGTTCGTGATGAGTTCGTACAGCCGGTCGCACAAATTCGGATGATGGAACTGACGGGCGGAGATGTTCACTGCCAGCGCGAGCTCGGCGTGGTCCCACTTGCGCACCTGCGAGGCGGCATTCGCAATAACCCATTCGCCGAGCTGCATGATGAGGCCGCTGGCTTCGGCGACCGGAATGAAGTCGTCCGGATACACCAGGCCGCGCTGCGGGTCTTGCCATCGCACGAGCGCCTCCACCGCAACGATGCGATCGGATTCGACCTCGACGATCGGCTGATAGTGCAGGACGAACTGCCCGCGTTCGATTGCGCGGCGCAGATGTTTCTCTTGGGTGAGCCGTGTATGCAGCGGGCGTTCAAATGTCTGATCGTAGAAAAGATAGCCGTTTCCGCCCTGCCCCTTCATCCGGTACATGGCAATGTCTGCATGCTTGATGAGGGACTGGTCGTCGCGGCCGTCGTCCGGCGAGAATGCGATGCCGATGCTCGTCGTGATGAACTGCTCGTAGCCGTCGATCCGGAAAGCCTCTTCGAGCGAATGCAGCAGCGTCGCGGCGATCTCTTCGACGTTCGCGCGGTTGGGAACGTCGCGTAGGAGCACGATGAATTCGTCGCCTCCCATGCGCGCGACCACGCCCGTTTCAGCTACCACGCGCAGCAAACGGTGCGCGACCATTTGCAGGAACCGGTCGCCCATTGCGTGGCCGAGCGTATCGTTGATGTCTTTGAATCGGTCGAGATCGAAGAACAGCACCGCGACCGGGTGCACCACGCCGCGCTGGTCGACGAGCTCGTCGCGCAACCGCTCTTGGAAGAACAGCCGGTTCGGCAAGCCGGTCAGCGAGTCGTAGTACGCGAGCGTGCGCAGATGCGAACGGTTGCGGCGGCGTTCCAGCGCGCTGCCGACGAGCGCGGACATCAACGCAATCGTGTCGAGGTCCACTTCCTCGAACGGCTGCTCGCGCGTGGTGCGGGAGAAGAAGAGCAGCACGCCATGCAGATTTCCCCCCACGAGCAGCCGCGATCCGATCCACGTTCCGTACCCCTGCTGCGGGTCGCCCACATGCACGCGTACCGGTTCGCGATGCGCAATTACGGCCTTGGCGAGCTCGATGACGCGTTCGTCATTGCCGGCGAACAGTTCGAGCGAATCGAAACGCATATCGACGGAGAGCGCCTCGGTGCAATCGACGATGGCGCCACTTTCCGAACCCAGGAGGCGGCAGCCGGTCTGCAGCGTCGACATGACGTGCGCGTCGGTATACTCGGGCGTTGTGGCGAGCAGGTAGAGGTCGCGCATGCGCTGCGCCTGCATTTCGAGCTTGCGCAGAACGGTTTTCCGCTCGGTGATGTCCTTGAAGACGCAGTACACGCCGACGACCAGTCCCTGCGCATACTTCGGGAAAAGTGTGGTCTCGAGGTGAAGCGCGGTGCCGTCCCCGCGCGCGGAGGTGATGTCGTAGTTGACGGTTTCACCTTCGACGGCGCGCCGGAAGAACGCCCAGCCGCGTTCGAGATCCGGGCCTTGCAGAAAGGCTCGAAAATTCTGGCCGACGATCTCGTCGCGCGTACGGCGAGAGATCCCGAGCACCGCCTGATTCAAATCGAGAATCGTGCCGTCCGTGGACATCAGACAGATGCCGTCCGGATTGTGCGCGAAGAGCGATTGAAAGTCGTGTTCGAGATCGAGGATTTCTTCGCGCTGCGCCGCGACGGTGCGTTCGGCGCGCATCCGCTCCGTGATGTTTTCCATCAGGCCGTAGGCACCGACGATCGCGTTGTCCTGAATGATAGGAAGAGCCGTCGCTTCGTATTGTATCAGCCGCCCGTCGGCGGAGTACGCGTCGATCGGAAACGAGACGGTTTCGCCTTTGATCGCTTGCGAAAGAAATTGGCGCAGCCGATCACGCTGGCTTGGGGGCACGAATTCGCCGATGTTGCGGCCGCGAATCTCGCCGAGTTCGTATCCGCTCGTGCGCAAGCCCGCCGGATTCACGTCCAAAATGTGCTGTTCCGTGTCGACCGCGACGACGACGGAGGGGTTGTGCTCGAAGAGCAACTGAAAGCGCACGCGCATCTGCGCCAGCTCTTCCCGCGTGCGCGTTTGCGCGGTGATGTTTTCGAGCAGTGCGTAAACGCCGACAATCTCGTCACCGGAATACACCGGCACGTTCGTCACGTCGAAAAGCAGTTTACGGCTATCGGCGCCGAGCGCAAATGCGCGCAGGCGTGTTACGGCGCCGAGCAGCGTGCGGCTGAACGATTCCTCCGCCGGCTCGCGCGACAGCACGAGATCGCCGAGGTGCCGGCCGATGAACTCGTCGCGCGACTCGAAACCGGAAATCGTCAGCGCGGCGGGGTTGACGTCGATGACCGTCTTATCGCGATCGAAGGCGATGATCGGCGTGGGCAAATGTTCGAAGATCGTGCGGAATTCTCGCGCGACGCTTGCGAGTGCCTTGGCTTGCTCGGCCAAGCGGCGTTCTTCGGTGACGTTTTGATAGAGCGCATACGCGCCCTCCGCCCGCCCGCCTTCCGTGCGTGGGATGAAGGTCACGTCGAATTGAAGCCATTCGCCGTTCGCCGTTTGCAGTTCCGTGGACGTGAGCGCGATTTGGCCGCGAAGTGCCTGATCGAACGCCGCGGACAACGCGCCGCGGCATTCAGGCTTACAGTGCTTGCCGAGCGGCGCGCCCGTGAAGTGTTCGCGCGGATATCCGCTTTGCTCGATCGTGGCCGCGTTGACCTCGATGATCCGGGCTTGCGCGTCGTAAATTGCCGCGGGAATGGGATTACGGTCGAAAAGCGACCGGAAACGCTGCTCCGCTTCCTGCCGCCACGAGGCGTCCTGAAGTACCAAGAACAGATAGACGGACGACTCGAGTCCGTCGATGACCGGGACGCTGCTCGCCTCGACCAGGATCGTGTTGCCGTCTTTGCGCTTCACCGTAACGTCGCCCTGGAGCGTTTTCTCTACGGCCGCTGCCTCGAACGCTTCTTCGACGAACGCGTGCATCGGCGGGTTTGCCAGTTGCAGAAGATTCGCACCGATACATTCGTTCTTGGTGTATCCGGTCAGCAGCGTGCATGCGGGATTGCAGCCGATGATGTGGCCGTCCCGGTCGATCGCCAGTATTGCGCTTGGTGAGGCGCTAAAGAGAGACTCGAAGGCGCGGACGTCAGTGAGCCAGGTACTCATATAGCCCGTGGACGCCACCCTCTCGTCCAAAGCCCGACTCGCGGTAGCCGCCGAAGGGCGAACTCGGGTCGAACAAATTGAACGTGTTGCACCATACGACCCCCGCGCGCATGTGCTGAGCCAAGTACATGTTCTTGCTCCCCTTGTCGGTCCAAATCCCTGCCGACAGACCGTACGGTGTGTTGTTTGCTTTCTCGATCGCTTCGTCGGGGGTGCGGAACGTTAGAATCGACAGTACCGGGCCGAAAATTTCCTCACGCGCGATGCGGTGCGCCTGCTGGACGTTCGTGAAGAACGAAGCCGGGAAAAAGAAGCCTCGTTCGGGGATGTCGCACGATTGCTGTACGAGGACGGCGCCCTGGTCGATGCCGCTGCGGACGAGCTCGTGGATCTTTTCGAGCTGCGCGCGCGAATTGATAGCCCCGATATCCGTATTTTTGTCGAGCGGATCGCCCAGCCGGAGCGTCTGAAGGCGTTCCGTCAAACGCACGACGATTTCGTCGTGTACGCTCTCCTCGACGAGTAACCGCGAGCCCGCGCAGCAGACATGGCCTTGGTTGAAATAGATGCCGTTGACGATGCCTTCGACGGCCTGGTCCAGCGGTGCGTCGGCAAACACGATGTGCGCCGCTTTGCCGCCGAGTTCGAGCGTTAGACGCTTTCCCGTGCCGGCGAGCGCGCGCTGAATCGCTTTTCCCACCTCGGTGGATCCGGTGAACGCGATTTTGTCCACGCTGCTGTTCACGAGCGCAGCGCCGGTCGAGCCGTCGCCCGGAAGGACGTTGACCACGCCCGGCGGCAGGTCGGCTTCTTGAACGATCTGCGCGAGCGCGAGCGCCGTCAGCGGCGTCGTCTCCGCGGGCTTGAGCACGACCGTGTTGCCGCACGCGAGCGCGGGCGCGATCTTCCACGCGGCCATGAGCAGGGGGAAATTCCACGGCACGATTTGGCCGGCAACGCCGATTGGATGCGCTTCCCGTCCGGCGCGCATGGCCCATTCGAGCTTGTCTGCCCAGCCTGCATAGTAGAAGAAGTGCGCGGCGGCGGTGGGGATGTCGAAGTCGCGGGATTCTTTTATCGGCTTACCGCCGTCGAGCGTTTCCAGAACGGCGAGTTCGCGCGAGCGCTCGGTTATGGCGCGCGCGATCCGGAAGATGTACTTCGCGCGGTCGGCGGGACGCATGGTGCGCCAATATTTCTCGTAGGCCTTGCGCGCTGCGCGGACCGCGCGGTCGACGTCTTCCGCATCCGCATGGGCCACACGGGCGAGGTGCCGTTCGTTCGCGGGATTAACGGTGTCAAAGTACCGCCCGCTCCGCGGTTTGACCCATTCCCCGTCGATATAGAGGCCGTATTCTTCGCGAACCGGTGCTTTGGTCGTCTCGGGTGCGGGAGCGTAATCGAAGATGCCGGTCATGCCTGTCGTTTAATCTTTCGGAAAATAATCCGGACCTGCGTAGTGGCCGGTGACCTCTTTTTCGTACTGCATCAGCAAGTCGTCGAGCAGCGAGCTGGCGCCGATACGAAACATGTCCGGCGTCAACCACGAGTCGCCCAACGTCTCTTTGACGATCACGAGATATGTGAGCGCTTGTTTGGTCGTGCGCACCCCGCCGGCAACTTTGAGTCCGGCACGGCGTCCCGTGCGCCGTGCATAGTCGCGAATGGCCTCGCACATCGTGACCGCGACGGGAAACGTCGCGTTGGTACCGACTTTTCCGGTGGACGTCTTAATCACGTCCGCCCCGGCTTCGAGCGCGAGATCGCTGGCGCGGCGGACGTTGTCGTAGCTGCCGAGCTCGCCGGTTTCCAGGATGACCTTGAGGTGGACCTCGCCGCACAGCCGCTTGACGGCGACGATCTCGTCGAACACGTGTTGATACCGGCCCGCAAGGAATGCGCCGCGATCGATCACCATGTCGATTTCATCGGCGCCGGCTTCGATGGCGGCGCGCGTATCGGCTAAACGCACGTCCAGCGCCGACAATCCGCTTGGAAACGCCGTCGCGACGGACGCCACCTTGACGGACGTGCCGCGCAACGCGTCTTTCGCGACGGCGACCAAACTTGGATAGACGCAGACCGCCGCGACGCTCGGAATGCCGCGAATGTGAGGCGCCGGATTCACCGCCTTCGCGCACAGCGAGCGAACCCGGCCCTCGGAGTCTTTGCCCTCCAGGGTGGTCAAGTCCATGCACGAGATTGCAAGGTGGATGCCGGCCATTTTCGCGCTCGTCTTAATCGAACGTTTCGAAAGCGCGCCTGCACGCGCTTCCAGCATCACGGCGTCTACGGTGGTAGTCATTACCCGGTTTCTTCTATGGAGAGGTCCACGTCGCATTCCCGCCCTACAAGGTGCCGCGCTTCTCTTGTTCTTTTTCGATGGAAACGAAGAGCGCTTTGAAGTTGCCCTTGCCGAAGCTCAACGAGCCTTTGCGTTGAATGATTTCAAAAAAGACGGTCGGGCGGTCCTGAAGCGGCTTGGTGAAGATTTGCAGCATGTAGCCGAGATCGTCGC
The DNA here is from genome assembly GCA_036826275.1 of Vulcanimicrobiaceae bacterium. Lineage (GTDB taxonomy): Bacteria > Vulcanimicrobiota > Vulcanimicrobiia > Vulcanimicrobiales > Vulcanimicrobiaceae > DATGJX01. The sequence continues at coordinate 3,879 of DAISWS010000024.1, read as the reverse complement.
GGTCGACCAGGATGCGCAGGTCGCGCAGGATCTGCGTCGCTTCGTCGATGCGTCCGACGCGCGACTCCAGCTCGTCGTAATACGCGTCAGGCGTATCGAGGAATTCGACGCCGTTCGCTTTGAGCGCGCGGATCGTGGAGATGATGTCGTCGGTGCGGATCGCGATGTGCTGCACGCCCGCGCCGTTGTAAAAATCGAGATACTCCTCGATCTGCGATTTCTTCTTGCCTTGCGCGGGTTCGTTGATGGGGAATTTGACGCGATGCTCGTCATCGGTCATCACCTTTGACTTGAGCGCTGTGTATTCGGTGGAGATGTCCTTATCGTCGAACGAGATCAGTTGCGAGAAGCCGAACACTTTTGCGTAAAAGTCTCCCCACGGATCCATCTCGCCCCAGCCGACGTTGCCGACGCAGTGATCGATGAAGAGCAGCCCGGGCTTTTGGGCGGCGGGATAATTCTTGGGCGCGTGAACGAATCCCGGAAGAAACGCGCCGGCGTAGCCGTCGCGCTGCACGAAAGTATGCACGGTGTCGCCGTAGGCTGCAATCGTGGCCGTGACGACGCGGCCGTGTTCGTCGCGCGACTCCACAGGCTCGCGAACGGACGTCGCACCGCCCGCAAGAGCGCGTTCATAGGCGGCTCGCGCGTCCTGCACGACGATGGCGATATCCTTGACGCCGTCGCCGTGCGCTGCGACGTGCCGCGTAATTTCATCGCCGTCGCGCAAGCTGGACGTCAAGACGAAACGGAGTTTGTTTTGCACGAGCACGTACGAGGCGCGATCTTTGACGCCTGTTTCAGGTCCTGCGTACGCGACTTGATCGAAACCGAATGCGGTACAGTAATAATGCGCCGCCTGCTTGGCGTTCCCGACGTAAAACTCAACGTAGTCCCAGTCGATCTTCGCCAGCGGATTGCTTCGAACGGTGCTCGTGCTCATGGCAGGGTGGTTAGCGGGATAACCGAAGCCGCCCTGTATGACCACGTCCGCCGCCGTGCCCGCCGTCCGGGCCGCGTTCACGAAGCTCATCGATTATGCCGGCCTCTTCCCGCCGGCCAAGCTCGACATGCCGCCTGCGCTGGCGGAGTACGCATCGGAAAAGCGCGGCGCTTATGCCTGGATGCTCGGGCGCTTCATCGTGCCCGCTTCGCGCGTTCCGGAACTTTTGACGAGCAGCGCGGATCCGGCTGCGCTGCCGCTGAGCGTCATCGTGGATGCGGGCGCCGAGCCGCGCGCGTGGCTCTCGCGCGTTCAGGATGTGTTCGCGCGGCTTGCAGAAACGCGCGCGAGCATCGAGGCGCTGGAAATCGCGCTGCCGCCGCTGCAAACGCAACGCGACACGTATGATGCGGCGATCGGGCAGTTCGCGGCCGCACGCAGGCAGGGCGGGTTCGATGCGGTCCCCGCATTCGTTGAGTTGCCGCGCGACGCGCGCTGGCACGGCGAACTGGACGGTGCGCTGTTTGCGCTCGCGCGTCATGGCCTCGGCGCGAAGCTGCGCTGCGGCGGTATAGAAGCCGCCGCGTTTCCCAGCCCGCAAGAAGTCGCCGCATTCTTGTTCGCTGCAATCGGCGAGCACCGCATACCGGTAAAGGCGACGGCGGGACTGCACCATCCGGTTCGTCATCGTGACGCGACCATCGGCGTCATGATGCACGGCTTTTTGAACGTGCTTACGGCTGCGGCGTTTGCACGCGGCGGAATGGAACCTGCGCAGCTCGCGCGCATCCTGGAGTGCGACGATCCGTCAAGCTTCGAACTGAACGCCGGAGGCTTGCGCTGGAACGACCGGCGGATCGCCGTCGACGAGCTGCGGGCGGTGCGCGCGAGCGGCTTTATCTCGTACGGCAGCTGCAGTTTCAGCGAACCCGTTGCGGATCTCCAAGGGCTCGGTGTTCTGTAGATGATCGACACGGCGAGATCGTGGGTGCCCCTCGCACCCGGTTCGGATTTTCCGATTGAGAATCTGCCATACGGCGTGTTCGAGGCTTCACACGGAGAGGCGCATACCGGTGTCGCAATCGGCGATGCGATCTTTGACTTGCATGCCGCGGCTGGTGCGGGCCTGTTCGACGGCGTGATCTCGCGTGCCGTGCTGCAGGCTCCAACGCTCAATCTGCTGCTTGCGGCCGGCCGCGCGGCGTGGACCGACGTCCGCGAACGCGTGCGCGCGCTGCTCGCGGCGGACTCGAGCGCGTTCGGCGAGCTCGATCGCGACGCATTCTGCACCCCGCGCAGCGGTGCGAAGATGCTGTTGCCGTTTGCCGCGGGCGACTACGTCGACTTCTATTCGTCGATGGAACATGCCACGAATCTCGGTAAAATTTTCCGTCCCGACGGCGAACCGCTGATGCCGAACTGGCGCTGGATACCCATCGGTTATCACGGGCGCTCCTCGACGATCGTCGTCGACGGAACGCCGGTCGTGCGCCCGCGAGGACAGCGCAAAGCGCCCGGCGCAAAGGAGCCGTCATTCGGTCCGTCGCGCCTGCTCGACATCGAGCTCGAGGTCGGATTCGTCACCGGCTGCGGCAACCGCATGGGCGAGCCGATTCCTATTGAAGCCGCATGGGATCACATTTTCGGTGTAGTGCTCGTGAACGATTGGAGCGCGCGCGATATTCAAGCGTGGGAGTACCAGCCGCTGGGGCCGTTTCTCGGGAAGTCATTTGCAACGTCGGTCTCACCGTGGCTGGTAACGCTCGACGCGCTCGAACCGTACCGCGTGCAGGGTCCGGCGCAAGAACCGCAACCGCTGCCGTATTT
>DAISWS010000024.1:0-1099 GCA_036826275.1 Vulcanimicrobiaceae bacterium | reverse complement strand
ATTTGCGCACGAGTGAAGCTTGGAATTACGACGTGACGTTGCTGGTAGAACTGCAGACCGCCGCAATGCGCGAACGCGGCGAAGTCGGCGAAATACTGTCGCGTTCGAACTTCAAATACATGTACTGGAACATGGCGCAGCAGATCGCGCATGCGACCGTAAACGGTACGGCGGTGCGCCCCGGAGATCTGTACGCGTCCGGGACCATTTCTGGGCCTACCCCGGACAGCCTGGGCAGTCTTATCGAGATGACCTGGCGCGGCGCGCGCCCCATACGTTTGAAATCGGGCGAGGAGCGAACGTTCTTGGAAGACGGCGACACCGTCACGCTTCGCGGCTTCTGCGAGGGGCCCGGGAAACCGCGCATCGGATTTGGCAGCGTCAGCGGGACGATACTTCCGCCTTCTTGAATCCGAGGGCATAGCGCATTTCATAGGAGTGTAGCCCTATGTCCATTTCCGCGCCCCCCGGACAGCCGTCCATTTTGCAAACCCTATCGAGCTCGTTCCGTGACGCCGGCGGATTGCTGAAACGCAACGCGATCCCGTCGGCGATTCTCATCGTGATCGGAACGGCAATCGCCTTTTCCGTAAACGCTAAAGGAAACGTCAATTCCACCTTGCCTGCCGGCGTGCAGGCGCTGATCTTCGGAATGGACCTGGTATTGGTCGTTCTGAGTTACTACGCGATTGCCGCGGCAGTCCGAACGATTCACGCGGAATACCGCATGACCGTCGGGCAGTTCTTCGGTATTCTCGGTTATTCGATTCTGGTTGGTTTGCTCACGTGCATTGCCGCTATCTTTTTCGTCATCCCGGCGTACTGGGTCGGCGTGAAACTGGCGGTCACGCCCTACGCGTATGCGCTCGGCGCGCGCGATCCGCTGAAGACGGCGTGGCACATGACGACCGGGTACTACTGGCAAACGCTCGGCATGCTGTTGCTGGCCGGAGTTTGCATAGGCCTGATCGCGTGCGCGGCAATCGTCGTCGCGGCGTTTGCCATGACGGCCGCGCCCGTACTTGGCGCCATCGTGGCGGCGCTCGCATTACTCGTGCTCGCGTGGGCCGGTCACGTGCAAGGACTGGGGTACGTGCGG
>DAISWS010000023.1:25118-27530 GCA_036826275.1 Vulcanimicrobiaceae bacterium | reverse complement strand
GAAGACGCGCGACGCCCAACGCCAACGAACCATGTGTCGCATGGATCAACGAACTTCTTTGTAAGTTCGTGTACGTGAATCTACGAACGACGGTGAATCTCGAAGAAGAAACAGGCGTAAAGATCGACTACCTCGTTCCATCGCGGCGTTTTCCAGCCCCGGACGAACCACTTCTTCGCAAGCGCGCCGCGTAGTTACACCGAAATGTCGGCATGATGTGACGCTGCTCCGGCTTCACAGCGCGTCGGTGAAATGCAAGAAACGCCCTGTAAACACAGGGCGTTTTTGCATCATCGCGCTCGAATCGAATTACATTTCGTATTTTAGACGAATTTGTTCCTAACTGCCGATTTTTCGTCAGTTAGGGTGAGACAACACTAGAACGGGATCTCTTCGTCCAACGCATCGTCCATGCGGCCGCCGCCAACGGGTGCACCTGCGCCGGCGAATGATTCGCCGCCGCTATCTTGGCGATCGCGCGGCGAGCCGAGCATCTGCATCGTGTTGATAACGACTTCGGTGGCTTGACGCTTGGGACCGTCGGGGTTTTCTTTGTCCGCATACTGGCGAATCGACAAACGCCCTTCCACCAAGCACGACATGCCCTTCTTCAGGTACGTGTTGCAGGTCTCCGCGAGTTTGTCCCACGCGACGATGTCGACGAACAGCGTATCTTCCGGCTTTGCGTCGCGCTTATTCGGATTGACCGCCAAACGGAACTTGGTTACGCCTGCACCCGATCCGATGTAGCGGATCTCGGGGTCGCGAACCAGCGTACCGACGAGAATGACTTTATTAAACGATGCCGCCATAGTGCACTACTCTTTCTGAATTCGTTGTGCGGGTCAGCCCAAGGCTAGCGTGCCGCTATGCCAGGGGTGTGGCATTTATGCTTGGGGAGCGGGGGCGGGTGCCGGAGCCGGCGCCGCTTTTTCAGCCGCCAAAGCGTGCTTGTCGAGTTTGATCAGCAGCGCGCGCATGACGTCTTCGTTCAGGCCGAGCTGGCGCTCGAGTTCGTGCGCCGCGGGCGCTTCGCTACGGAAACGCATCACGGTGTAAATGCCTTCACGCACGTCGTTAACTTCATACGCGAGGCGCTTCTTGCCCAGCAGCTCGGTGCTCAGCACTTCGCCGCCGTTGCCTTTGAGCTGCTCGGCGATCGCGTTGGTGCGCTCGGTCACCTCGTTCTCTTCGAGGTTCGGACGCAAAATATAGGTGACTTCGTAGTCTACTGCCATTGTTAGCCCTCTACGGACACCCCGCGCCTGTCGGCAGCGGGGAGGCCCACCCCAGCGGGCGGGCAGAGTGTTCAGGCCCGGTGTGTCCCGGGACCGGCAGAGTATACCATGCGGTCCGGGGAGCGGCAAGGACAATGGCCTCGACGAGCTCGGCCGTCCTTCGATACCTCAGGATGACGCGCTGAGCGGCAGGATGACGCGCTGAGCGGCGGGATGACGTGCTGAGCGGCAGGATGACGTATTGAGCGGCAGGATGACGTGCTGAGGCTGCGGTGACGCCGAGTTGGCCTTGGCTCTCAGCTCGTTCTAAACAGGGCGTGGCATGGTTTGTGCAGCCTTCAACGGGAAAGAGACTTCACCCAGTTCATGCCGATCGCTCGATTTGCCGTAACGCGCCGGGTGACCGTGGCGATGATCGCGACCGCGATTATCGTGCTCGGTCTGTTCGCATTTCCGCGCTTGGCCGTGTCGCTATTGCCAAGTTTCAGTCCTCCGGTCGTCACCGTGGCGGTCAATTATAAGAACGTTGCGCCGCAGCAGATGGAAACGCTCATCACGCGTCCGATCGAGAACGCCGTCAGCCGCGTGCCCGGCATTCAGATGATCCGCTCGGAATCGTCCGAAGGCACGAGCGAAGTCACCGCGCAGTTCTATTACGGAACGGGAATCGACACCGCGGCGGTCGACGTGCAGCAGCAGGTTGCGCGCATCTGGAGCAGTCTGCCGAACGACCCAAACCTTTCGCAGCCGACGATCGTCAAGTTCGATCCCAATCAGCTGCCCGTCGTGCGGCTCTACGTCACCGACACGAACATGACGCTGCGCAATCTGGGCGATCTCTGGACGAACACGCTCTCCGACGAATTTTCCAGCGTCGCCGGCGTCGCGTCCGTCAGCGTGAGCAACGACCAGCAGCGGGCCATCATGATCGAGCCGGACATCGGAAAGCTGGCCGGTTACAACCTCACGCTCAGCCAGCTCGTCAACCGTGTCTCGCAAGAGAACCTGAACTTGCCGGCCGGCATGGTACAGATCTCGAACAAAGAGTACCAGATCCAGGCAAACGAGCTGTTCCAGAACGCGCAGCAGGTCGGCAACATCGTCGTCACCACGAAAAACGGCGCGCCGGTCTATTTGAAGGACGTCGCGAGCGTCCGCGATTCGATTCAAGAGC
>DAISWS010000023.1:627-25108 GCA_036826275.1 Vulcanimicrobiaceae bacterium | reverse complement strand
CGGGCCCGCACAGGCCTTCACGATCAACGCCAATGACCAGCTGCACGCCGCCGCGCAGTACGCCGACATCGTCATCGCGTATCGCAACGGGAGCCCAGTGCGCCTGCGCGACGTCGCCAACGTCAGCGATTCGATTCAAGAGCAGCGCAGCTTCCAGCGCTTGAACGGCGTACCGTCCATCGGCGTGCAGATTATCGCGCAGCCGAACGCCAACGTCGTCGAAACGGCGAACGGCGTATACGCGAAGATCGATCAAATCGAGCAGCGCTATCCCGGCATGAAGCTTGCCGTCGTATTCGATCAACGCGGGTTTATCACGCAAGCGGTCACGGCGCTCGAACACACGGCGCTCTACGGCGCGATCCTCGCCATACTGGTCATCCTGCTGTTTCTGCACTCGTGGCGTTCGACGCTCATCGTCGCGATTTCGCTGCCGATCTCGGTGCTCGGCACGCTGTTCGCTGCCTACATGTTCGGCTATTCGCTCAACACGATGACGCTGGGCGGTTTGGCGCTCGCCGTCGGCTTGATCGTGGACGACGCGATTGTCGTCATCGAAAATATTTACCGGCACATGTCGCGCGGGCAGCATGTCAAAGAAGCTGCCGAGAGCGCCGTCACGGAAATCTTCACCGCGATTCTGGCGTCTTCCATCACCGTCATCACGGTTTTCGTGCCGCTGCTGCTCATCCCGGGTTTGCAGGGCCTGATTTTCCAGCCGTTCGCGCTGATGGTCATGGTTGCGGTTGCGATATCGCTGCTGGTCGCGGCAACGACCGTACCGATGCTCTCAACGCTGCTTCTGCGCGATGAGAAACCGCACACGAACGGCCATCACAAAGGCCCGTACGGCCGCTTCGTTTCAAAATTCGATGCAACGTACGAGCGTTTTGCCGCGTGGTACAAACGCCGGCTGACGTGGTCGATCGAGAATCCGGCAAAGGTGTTCGGCGTCGCCGCGATCATTTTCGTTGCCACGCTCCTCGCATTGCGCTTGGGTGCCGTGTCGACGGAAATGTTCCCCGCTTCGAATTCGCAGTACGTGCGCTTCGGCTTGCGCATGCCCAACGGCACGGCGCTCAATATCATGAACTCGGTAACGCAAGACGTCGAGCGGCGCATGAAACGCGACCCGCGCGTCGTCGACATCGGCGCGCAGGTCGGCAGCGAGGGCTATCTGGTCAGCACATCGGTCTCGAATATCGCGAGCTTGGCGATCTCGCTCAAACCCGGTGTTCGTGCGGCACAGTTCGTCACGCAATGGCAAGGCGCGTTAAACGGCATGTTCGGCGGGCGCGGCGGCGGAGCGCGGGCCCGCCGTGCGCCGAATCCGCGTTTCGCGCAGTTCGCGAAAATCGCGGGGCCGCCGATCCCCGGGCTTATGGCGTTCGGTCATCCGATCGACATCATCCAGATGATTATCGCGCGCGGCCAAAATGCGCTGGATCTGCAGATCTACGGCCCTGACACGAACACGCTCTACACCATCGCGCAGAATCAAGTGATTCCGCGGCTTGCGCGCGTGCCCGGCGTCACACGGCCCGACACCGGCATTACGCCGTCGCAGCCGCTGCTCAATATTTCGGTCGATCGATCGCTCGCGGCACAACTCGGGCTTTCGACGCAAGCGATTGCGCAGACGATCGATACCGCGACCAGCGGCAGCACCGCATCGTTCCTGCAGATCAACGGCACCGAGTATCCGATTGTCGTGCAGTTGCCTGCGGATCAGCGGCGATCGCTTTCGTCCATTGAGAGTTTGCAAATCCCGGTGAGCGGCCCTACCGGCGGCAGCACGTCGAGCTTGACGTCGACGACCACGCCCACGCCGGGCCAGAGCTATTCGCTTCCGACACTACCGCTCGGCGAAGTCGCTACGGTCACGCCCGGCGTCGGCCCCTCGCAGATCACGCGCCAAAACAAACAGCGCGAGATCGACATCAACGCCGACCTCACCGGTACCACGCTCGGCGCTGCCGTACAAGCGGCAACGCAAATCATGAACACGACGCCGCTGCCGGCGGGCTATTACTGGCAGTTCGGTCAATCGGTCACGCAGCAGAGCGACACGTTCTCCAGTCTCGGTCTCATCATCATTTTGGCCGTGCTGCTGATCTACATGCTGCTCGCCGCGCAGTTCGAGTCGCTGCTGCATCCCATCGTGATCATGATGTCGGTCCCGCTCTCGCTTGCAGGCGTCGTACTGGCGCTGGTCCTCTCGCAGCGTTCATTCGGACTTACGGCGTTCATCGGACTCTTGATGCTGGTCGGCATCGTCGTCAAGAACGCCATTCTCGTCGTGGAATTTACCAACCAATTGCGCCATCGCGGGCTTTCCGCGCGCGAAGCGGTTCTGCAGGCGGCGCCGCTGCGGCTGCGCCCCATCATCATGACCACGCTCGCAACGGTCGGCGGCATGTTCCCAATTGCCGCGGGCATTGAAGCCGGCAGCGAAACGCAAGCGCCGCTCGGCACGGTCGTGATTGGCGGCTTGCTTTGTTCGACGATGCTCTCGCTGATCGTCATCCCGACGCTGTACATGTGGACCGCGAACCACGTCGAGCCGTGGGTCCAGCGGCGGCGCGCACGTCGCGGCGGCAACGGCAAAGCGCACGTGCTAGTACCGCACGAAGAAGTAGGCGCTCATGCAGGCGCCGATACCTAACACCACGATGCGCGTAATAGGTGAAGGCACGCGCCGGAAAAACCGCGCTCCGAAATAGCCGCCGGCCATCGAAAAGATCGCCATCAACAGCGCGACCGGCCAGTCGATGACGCCCGCGAGTAAAAACGGGACGACCGCGACGCCGTTGATGACGATCGACAGCAGATTCTTGACGCCATTCATCTCGTTCATGTTCGGCAGTGCGGAGAACGTGAGAATGGCGAGCATCATGATCCCCATGCCCGCTCCGAAATAACCGCCGTAAATCGCAACGAAGAACTGCGCAGCCAGTTGCCACGGCGAATGCACGTCTTTCGGTTTGTGCGCGCGCGTGACGAGCGGACTGAGCGCAAAAACCACCGTCGCGAACAGCAGCAGCCACGGAATCATCCGCTCGAACGTCTTCGGCGGCGTGTGCAGCAGCAAGAGCGCGCCGCCGAGCGATCCGATCGTGCTCACCGCGATCGCAGGCAAAACCACCGTGCGGTATTTGCGGATCTCCTCGCGGTAGCCGCGCGCGCTGGCGATAACGCCGAGCCACATTGCCGTGTTGTTGGTCGCGTTGGCTGGAATCGCGGGGATACCGGCAACGAGCAGCGCCGGAAAGGTGAGAAAACTACCGCCCCCCGCAACGCTATTGATCGCGCCGCCCGCGAATGCGGCAGCCAAAAGCAGTATCCAGTGGTTCACGGCCCCTCGACTTCGCTCGGGGTCGTTCGATACCTCACGATGACATGAGGGTTATGACGTTTTGGCTTCGCGTTTTGTAACGCGATAGACGCGGCGGATGTCTTTGAGCGTTTCCAGCTTGCGCAGGATCCGGTGCAGATGCTCGAGATCGTGGATCTGGACCGTCATGCTCACGAGCGCGTGCCGATCGCGCTTGACGCGCGCGGTTACCGAGCTGACCTGCGTCTTGAGCTCGGCGAAGACCGCCATGACGTCTTGCAGAAGCTGCGGCCGGTCCAACGCTTCGAGTTCGATGTCGACCGCGTGCGTGATTTCGGTCTTGCCGATCCAACTCGCTTCCAGCATGCGCTCGGGGGTCGCGGTCATGTACGCGACGTTCGGGCAGTCCGCGCGGTGCACCGATACGCCTTTACCGATTGTCACGTAACCGATAATCGGATCGCCGGGCACGGGGCTGCAGCACTTCGAGAGCCGCACGAGGACGTCGTCCACGCCCGCAATGCGGATGCCGCTGGTTTTGCGCGCAACGCGCCTGGAAACCGACGGCGGCGGGCGAGTAATCGCTTCGAACGAAACGACGTTGTCGCTCTTGAGCTCGTCCTTGATGCGGTTGGCGACCGATGCGCCCGACACGTCGCCGAACCCGACCGCCGCAAACAAATCGGTCGGCGTAGCGAAGTTCAGGCGCTTCGCGATGCGCTCGATGATCTCGCCGCTGAGCGTTGCCAGCGAAATGTGCTGGCGCGCGAGCTCTTTTTCGATCGACTCTTGTCCGGCTAAGACGTTTTCTTCGCGGCGTTCCTTGCGGAACCACTGTTTGATCTTGTGCTTGGCGCTGCTCGTCTTGACGATCGAAAGCCAGTCGAGCGACGGGCGGCCGCTGGATTTATTGACGAGAATTTCGCAGATGTCGCCGTTCTGCATCGTGTGATCGAGCGAAACGATGCGCCCGTTCACGCGCGCCCCGACGCAATGGTTGCCGACGTCGGTGTGAACCGCGTAGGCAAAATCGAGCGGCGTGCCGCCGGCCGGCATGCTGAACACGTCGCCGCGCGGCGAGAAGATGAACACCTGTGAATCGAAGAGGTCGAGCTTGAGGTTTTCCATGAACACGCGCGAGTCGCGCATGTCCTTTTGCCATTCCAGCAGCGCGCGCAGCCAGGAGAGTTTGTTCTCGAACTGGTCGGCCTTGCCGCCTTCTTTATACCGCCAGTGTGCGGCGATGCCGTATTCGCTCGTGCGGTGCATTTCCCACGTGCGAATTTGAATCTCGAGCGGTTCGCCCTCGGGGCCGACAACCGTCGTGTGCAGCGACTGGTACATGTTCGGCTTGGGCATCGCGATGTAATCTTTAAAGCGGCCGGGCAGCGGCGTCCAGAGCGCGTGCACGGTGCCGAGCGCCGCATAACAATCCTTCACCGACTCGACGATGATGCGGATCGCGGTCAAGTCGTAAATGGTCGAAAAGTCGCGGCCCTTCTTCATCTTCGTGTAGATCGAATAGAAGTGCTTCGGACGTCCGTGAATCTCGGCGCTGATGCCGAGCTGTTTGAATTCTTCGTTTAAGCGGCTGATGACGGTCTCGACGCCGCTCTCACGCTCTTTGCGCGTTTTCGCAACGCGTTCGACGATCTCGCGGTAGCCGTCGGGATCGATGTAGCGCAGACAGAGATCCTCCATCTCCCACTTGATCTTCCAAATGCCGAGGCGGTGAGCGATGGGCGTATAGATGTCGAGCGTCTCTCGCGCGATTGCGAGTTGCTTGGACCCCGTCAGACTGCCCAGCGTGCGCATGTTGTGCAGGCGATCCGCGAGTTTGATGATGATGACGCGGATGTCTTTGGCCATCGCCATGAACATCTTGCGTAGATTTTCGACCTGCGCTTCTTCCTTCGACTGATAGGGAATGCGCGTCAGTTTGGTCACGCCGTCGACCAGGCCCGCGATCTCCTCGCCGAATTCGCTCGCGACTTGTTCGGTCGTGATGCTGGTGTCTTCGACGACGTCGTGGAGCAAGGCCGCGGCGATGGTTTGGCGGTCCATCTCGAGGTCGGCCAGGATACCGGCGACGGCGAGCGGGTGTTCGATGTAGCCCTCGCCGGAGGCACGCCGCTGCCCTTCATGCGCGCGGTTCGCCATCTCGTACACGTGCATAAGCCACGACCCGTCGAGCGACGGGTCGTAGGTGCGAACCTTCGAGACCAGCTCCGCTACCGTCATGATATTGCGTCCATCATGCCACAAGCAGCCGCCCGGGGTCTACTCAAAAAATATGAGCGAAATTTTTCCGTCGGGGTCCTGGGCGAAGTCCATGTTCACGCTGCCGTTCTCGCAGGTGATTTTATAAACGAAAACGTCGACGCCTTTGGCGTGCGCGGTGCCGAGAAATTTGACACTCTGCAGCGCGCCCATATTCGCGAGCGTACGAGTTGCGGAATCGAGCACCTCGTCGTTCAGCTCGCCGTTGACGGCATCGTCATAGAGACTGCGGTCGATTTGGCCTTGCTGCCACGCCAGAAACTGGCGAACGGCAAGCTTATGGCGTGCCGGATCGTCCGGCCCCGGCCGCGGCGAAGGCAGCGGCGGCGGCGGCACCGGGCTCGGCGTCGTGAACGGCGCGGGCGTGGTGTCCTGCTGAGCCAGCGCGGACGCGCCACCCAGCACGGCAATGCCGCACACCAGCGCGAGGACTAAAAACGGGCGGGTGGGCCCCATGGCAACAAAAGCTCCAGGCGTCAGTACGTAATAAACGTGGTAACGTCGACGCCGTTCAAAGCGTCTCGGCCCCGCAGGGCCTCGAGTTCGATAAGAAAGGCAAAGCCTTCGATCTGGGCGCCGAGCCGTTCGAGCAGGCGCCGTGTCGCGGCAGCCGTCCCGCCGGTCGCCAGCAGGTCGTCCACGACGAGCACCCGGTCACCGTTCCCTAACGCATCCTCGTGAATCTCGAGCGAGTTCGTGCCGTACTCGAGCGCATAGGATTCACTCAGCTTGCTGTACGGCAGCTTGCCGGGCTTGCGAACGGGCACGAAGCCCGCGCCGATTGAGTATGCGAGCGGCGCGCCCAGCATGTAGCCGCGCGCTTCGATTCCCACGACATAATCGATCTGCCGGTTGCGGTAGGCATCGACAAACAGGTCGATAGCCGCCTTGAATCCTTGCTTGTCCTTCAGAAGTGGGGTAATGTCACGGAAAAGGATCCCGGGAATCGGAAAATCCGGGATTGCTCGTATATAGCTCTGAACTTCCACGGGGCACAGTGATTCGTGGAACGGCGCAACCTGCCTTTTCGTTCTCCGGTGGGAAGAATTCGGAGCAGAGGAAGGACGGTCTATGAAGCAGAGAGCCCTGGCCGCCGCGCTTGCCGCGGCGATTGGACTCGGCGCTACGGCGCCCGCGCTGGCAAACGGCGCAGCGAGTACCCGCAACATCATCCTGCTCGGCATCGGCGCCGGCGTGCTGGTAACGAATTACAATCACAAGGTCCGCGAAAAACGCGCGCAATCGCATCAGGCGGAGCGCCGGCAAGCCGCGTACCGCGACTGGTATTACAAAAAGTACGGCTACTATCCGACCCAAGAGCAATTCGATCAGTGGTACAAGCAGACGTACGGAGTAAGTCCGCAACCCTAAATCCGTGAGCACGACTGCGAAACACTTGAAAACGGGAGGGTCACCCGCGCCGCGCGGGTGGCTCTCGTCATTGTTGCACGATCTCGCCGGCGAATCGCCCCAAGCAAGCCGCCGGCGTTTGGTGTTGGCCGCCGCGGTCGCGTTCGCGCTCATCGAAATCGTGATGATTTTGATCCCCAGACACGCGTACACCGTGACGGTCGAACCGAAAGAGACGATCACGATCGCCAAACTCACGCGTATCGAACATCGCGTCGTGCACACGCCCAAACCAAAGCCGACGCCGCAGCCGGTCGTGCATACGAAGGTGATCGCACCGACGCACGTCAAGCCGTCCGTCGTCAATCCCGGAAATCCCTCGCGGCAGCAGCACATCAAGCGTATTTCGCAAGCGGCGCCGACCGTGCGCACGCATTACCACAGCAAACCGGTCGAACACGTTCCAATGGGCGCGCAAGGCGCCGGCACGAGCAAAAAGGCAACCGCGCTCAACGGCAGCGTGGGAACCGGCGGCAGCGGGACCGGTCAATCCGGGCAGGGCCAAGGCACCGGCGGAGCGCCGGCGGCGCACGAGCCTTGCGGATACGTCGATTTTATCGCGACCGGAAATCCGACGGTGGATCGCTCAACCGGACGCGTGTGGGAATACATCCAAATGATCGTGCACTTCCCGGACGGTTCGGAGCAGTCGGTCGACCTCGATTACCCGTGGTACTACGCGAGCGACGAACAAGACCCGTGGTCCGATTACAACGAGAAGAAGCACCCGAACGAGCCGGTGCCATTTCAATTCCCTCCGGCCGGTCAAACCGCGAGCGAGCCGCCACTGGTGCAATACGTGATACAGCACACGTCGGCCGACGGCTACACGCGCTTGCATCCCTGCGCGCAATAGCCCGATTACGTGCGCAGCAGCGGGCGGTAACGGATGCGGTGCGGCCGCGCCGCTTCTTCGCCTAAACGCTTGATCTTGTCTTCCTCGTATTCGTGGTAGTTGCCCTCGAAGAAGTGCACGTTCGAGTCGCCTTCGAAAGCGATGATGTGCGTCGCGACGCGATCCAAGAACCAGCGATCGTGACTGATCACCATCACGGTCCCGGCAAACTCGCTGAGCGCATCTTCCAGCGCGCGCAGCGTTTCGACGTCGAGATCGTTTGAAGGTTCGTCGAGCAGCAGCACGTTCGCGCCGGTCACGAGCGTTTTCGCTAAATGCAGACGTCCGCGCTCGCCGCCGGAGAGTTGTCCGACGTTTTTCTGCTGATCCGCGCCCTTGAAATTGAAGCGTCCCAAATACGCGCGCGACGGCATTTCGAACCGTCCGACCGTCAGCAGATCCAAGCCGCCGCTTACGTCTTCAAAGACGGTCTTGTCGTTCTGCAGTGCTTCGCGGCTTTGGTCGACGAGAGCGAGCTTCACCGTCGGGCCGATGTGGATCGTTCCGGAATCCGGCTGCTCTTTTCCGGCAATCATGCGAAAGAGCGTCGATTTGCCGGCGCCGTTCGGTCCGATGATGCCGACGATGGCTCCCGCGGGCACGCGGAAGGTCACGCCGTCCATCAGCAGTTTGTCGCCGTACGCTTTGCGCACGTTCTCGAATTCGACGACACGATCGCCCAAGCGTTCGGCAACGGGAATAAAGATCTCGCGCGTTTCGTTGCGCTTCTGATACTCGTAGCTGCTCAATTCCTCGAAGCGCGCGATGCGGCTTTTGTTCTTTGCGTGACGGCCCTTGGGATTGGTGCGCACCCACTCCAGCTCGCGTTTGAGCGCTTTCTGGCGCGCGGACTCCGCAGATTCTTCAGCCGCAAGGCGCGCTTCTTTCTGCTCGAGCCACGAACTGTAGTTGCCTTTCCATGGAATACCGTGCCCGCGGTCGAGCTCGAGAATCCACTCGGCTGCGTTGTCGAGGAAATAGCGATCGTGCGTTACGGCAACGACCGTGCCGGGGAACCGCTGCAAAAATTGCTCGAGCCATTCGACGCTTTCGGCATCGAGATGGTTCGTCGGCTCGTCGAGCAGCAGCATATCGGGTTTGGAAAGCAGCAGCCTGCAGAGCGCAACGCGGCGTTTTTCACCGCCGGAAAGCGGACCAATCTTCGCATCCCACGGCGGCAGACGCAGCGCATCGGCGGCGACTTCGAGTTGCAGATCCATGTTGTCCGCGTCGTGCGATGCAAGCACCGCTTCGAGCTTGGCTTGCTCGTCCGCGAGCTTGTCGAAATCCGCGTCGGGATCGCCGTAGGCCGCGTAGACGTCTTCCAGCCGCTTGCGCGCCGCCACGATCTCGCCGAGGCCCTCCTCGACCGTTTCGCGGACGGTTTTATCGGGATCGAGGACGGGCTCTTGCGGCAGATAGCCAATCGAGATACCCGCCATCGCTTCGGCCGTACCGTCGAACTCGGTATCGACGCCGGCCATGATCCGCAGCAGCGTGGATTTGCCGGCGCCGTTGAGGCCCAAGACGCCGATCTTCGCGCCCGGAAAGAAGCTTAACGAAATGTCCTTGAGAATCTGGCGCTTCGGCGGGACCGTCTTGCCGACGCGGTACATGGAATAGACGTATTGCGACACAGCCGTTCCCGATTCGCTGCGGCCGGAGTCTGACCTAGCAGGAATCCCGCGGTTTCGGCGCCGCAAGACGGCGCATGGCCACTCCGCTCCGCGTTCCGTTCGACATCCCGCTGCCCGCGCTCGTTGTTTGGCTTCGCCACGCCGGTTGAACGTTTTTCGGTGAGCCGCTCGCGCAGTTGCGCGAGGTCGAAAACGAATTTGACGCAGACGGGATAACCGTTCGTTTCGTGGTGATCGGAACGCCCCAGCTCGCGCGCGAATTCTGCTCGCGCTTCGGCGATCCGGACCGGTGCCTGCCGGATCCCGATAAGCGCACGTACCGCGCCACGGGCCTAGGCGACTACAATCTGTGGCGCATCTTCACCGACCGCGCGCTGCGAACCCGGCGCAAGGAAAACAAGAGTGCCGGCTTCCGCCAAAATTGGCGCGCAACGCGGATGGAGAACGCCGGGCAGCTTCCGGGCGCCGCTTTCTTCGATCGTGAAGGCGTCGCGCGCTGGATCCATCGTGGCAAGCACCCCGGCGATCTTCCGCCGATGCGCGAGATGCTCGAGGCTTGCCGCTCCGCCCAGCCGTCGCGATAGAAGGGTCAAGCCACCCTATTTTCTTCGAGAGGCGGACCGGTCTATGGCATCCATCAACCCTTCTTCGCAGCGCGCGCTCGAGTTCGGTATCTACCGCGACGGCGACAATAATTTGGACGAATCGCAAAGCATTACGCTGCGCCAGGCACTGCAAAGCAGCGCGAAAGATCCGCGCGTCGAGTACACCGTGCAGGACACAACGTCCGCCGGTACCGGCAATCTGCGCACGGACTCGTTCACGATCGCCGACGGCGGCATCGGCCAGGCATCGGTCGGTGCTCCGCACGATATGGCGTCCGAGAAGAATCTGTCCAAGTTCGTCGCGCACGTGCTCGACAACGCCGAGAAATCCAGCGCGAAGCAAACGTGGGTCGAACTGACGGACCACGGCGCGGGAGACGGCGGCGGGCTGGAAGCGGATAGCGCTCACGCAATCATGCCGATGCCGCAGATAGCGCAAGCGATCGCTGACGGTGTGAAACTGCACGCGCAGGAGCATCCCGAAGACGCGAATCGCAAAATCGACGGTGTCGTTGCGAATCAATGCCTGATGTCGTCGCTCGGTTTTGCCGACGAACTTTCGCACGCAGGCGTAAAATATCTCGCCGCGAGCCCGGAAACGATGGTTTCACCAGGCGTACCGAGCGATGTCGCCGATGCGATCGCAACAAGCGGCGGCGACGTGCACGCAATGGCAAACGGCGTCGTCAAAGACGTCATGCGGCAAAAGTACGGCATGGACGGGCAAACGTGGGGTCCGGCCGCGGCATTCGACGTGCTCGA
Source organism: Vulcanimicrobiaceae bacterium (assembly GCA_036826275.1). Lineage (GTDB taxonomy): Bacteria > Vulcanimicrobiota > Vulcanimicrobiia > Vulcanimicrobiales > Vulcanimicrobiaceae > DATGJX01. The sequence continues at coordinate 14,185 of DAISWS010000023.1, read as the reverse complement.
TCTCGACCCGCAGAAAATGCATTCCGTAGAAGCGTCGGTCAAAGCGCTCAATGACGGAATCGCCGCGCGCAAGAGCGACCGCTCCGAGGTTGCCGCAATTCGCGCCGATGCAGCGTCTGTCGAAGGCATGGTCCGTTTCAACGCGGCGACGCCGGACATGCCATGGCACGCGGACCGTCCCGCGGTTGCGCTCTACAACGCGCTTGCCGCAGATACGCGTCTGGACGACTCGTTACGCAACACCGCGAAAGCAGCGGCGCACAGCGTCTCCTCGCTGGTGCTTGCGCACAAGGAGAGCCGCGATTTCCAGCCGTTCGACGGCAGCAGTTACGCCGATGCGGCGGGCCCGACCGTCCATTTCCCCGTCACACCGAAACAAATCGACCCATGGGGGCCGCGCGTAACGGAAACGCATAACCGTTTCTTCGCCGCAACGGACGCGGCGGCCGCGGAACGCGTTATCGCGTAAGTGCGTAGCGCAGGACCACGCGCGGCTGTGGATGGAAGCACACTACGCTATGAATCCACAGCCGACTACCGGCGAACTTTTGGAAGTGCTGCTCGACTTTCGAGACGCGGTTTCAATGCGCTTCAATGTTGTCGACTCCAAGCTTCGCGAGCACTCACGGATCCTCGGCGAGCATTCGCAAATCCTGAATCGCCACGAGCGCCGGCTTGACTCTATCGGCGATCGCTTGCATTCAATCGACGGCCGTTTGAGTACCATCGAGAACCGCGTTCAGGTCATAGAGCAAAAGGTGAGCTAATCTGCATCTTCGCGCGCGATGCAGTTATTCCGAATATACTACGGCTCGCGGGTCGGTGAGAACGCCTCTACTTGGCCGTTTATAGGTTCTTTGGAGGCCGATATCTGCTCGAATGAGATGCAAATCGCATCGTACCAGTGCGAAATAGGGCGCTCTGTCCGTTCGGTTTCGATGTACTCGACCCCGTTGATGGCCTGAAATGCTATTAACCACGGGACGCTGGAGGTGCCACCATCTACAAAGTTCCCCGCGCTACGTATTTGATCAATTTGATACGTAGCCGTATTTATCCATATGTCACGCAGTCGATAACGATGCGGTTCTCTGCGCGGCACGAGCGATAAATGATAGTCGGTATGACCCTTACAGTTTACCGTACCATCGAGCGCTACATCGTAGGCGCCCGAAGGCGTATATACCGATGCGATCGTCTTCATCCCATCGGCTTGCTGCGGCTGGTCGATTTTATTAGGCGCAGGATCGTCATACTGGCTTCGCACTTGAGCGACAATATCGGCTGACGTCATCATTCTGGGCGGTACATTTGGCGAAATACCAAACGAATAGTTTGGCGAGAGGTACGGAATCCCGATGAGGTCTCCGTCCGTCCCGGTACCCTTGCTGGGTCCGCCGACGTGACCTTTTAAACCAAAGACATCCAGGTCGACGCCAGGAGGGGGCGCATACGGGTCGGCTAGCTGCTCGGCACTCACAGGGTCAACAAAAATAAGGTTGGAATGCGCGAACCATCGCGAGCGGTAGTGGCGGTCTTCGCGATCCACGCCTTCCAACGTTTGCACGTGAACTGTATAGGTAACCTGCGGCGGATACTGCTGCGCTCGCCAGACACTCCGTGCCTTCGCGAGAATGTCATACGGGCTCGGGTCCTCGGTGTTTGCGCAGGCCAGTGGAGATCTAGCCGACAACAAAATGAGGAAGATCGCAATCAGAGTATGCTTCACGCCAGCACGCTACCCGAATCTACCAGTCAACTCAGATTACCCATTCTAGCAGATGGGACGCACGAATGAACACTTCTTACGGTACGGCCGAAGGCGGCGCGATGACCGCGTGCGCCTGCAGGGACATTCGGCTACGCGCAGGGATTACAGCGTTAACGAACCGCGGGAGCGTCGATCACGACGGCCCCATGCTCGATGCGCGCGTCAAGCCCGAGCGGAAGCGTCCATTGCTCGCCGTGGTGGCCGATCGGGAGTCGCGCCAGCACAGGCACACCGAGCGCTCCGAGCCGCTCGTGCAGCGTACGGCGAAGCGGTCTTGCCGCGTACGGATGCTGCTCGTCGACGTCGCAGTTGGCACAACGGCCGATCAACACGCCTGCCACGCGGCTGAGCGCGCCGGACATTTCAAGCTGCACGAGCATGCGATCGATCCGGTACGGTGCTTCGTCGACTTCTTCGAGCACCAGAATTGCGCGCGCCGTATCGATGGCATACGGCGTGCCGACGAGCGCACTCACTAGGGAAAGATTACCGCCGCATAGGCGCCCTTGCGCATTTCCCGGCGTTACGATCTCCGCATCCGGCGCAGGCAGTTCGCCGAGGCTATCCGTTTGCATCACCGCCCGGCGCAGCCACGTGATCTCGTTGTCCGTAAACTTCGATAGCGCAGCCACCGGCCCATGAAACGTCACGAGGCCCGTACGCTGTGTAATGACGTTCAGCAGTGCCGTCAAGTCCGAGTAGCCGAGCACGACCTTCGGATCCGCCGCGAGCGCGTCATAATCGACGGCATCGAGGATGCGCATCGTACCGTAACCGCCGCGCAGGGCAAAGATGCCGCGAATCTGCGGATCGCGCGCCGCCTCGTTAAAATCGGCCGCGCGCTGCTCGTCGGTCCCGGCGAGGTAGCCGTCACGCTCGCGTGCGTGGCGCCCAAGACACGGCACGAGCCCAAGCGAGCGCACGACGTGCTCGGCGCGCGCAAACTCTTCATCGCTCGCCAGTGGACCGGCGGGCGCAAGCAGCGCGACGGCGTCGCCGTCGCGCAACACCGGTGCAAGTACGCGTTTCAGCGGCGCAACTCCACGCGTTCGGGATAGATGGGGCGGTTGATGATGCGTTGCAACGTGTGGGCGTCGGCGGTAAGAATGAGATTGCAAAAACGGGCAAAATCCTCGCGCGCCGCCTCGCCTTCCGCGAACCGCTCGTTCTTGGTGAGGTCCACCTTGCCCGATACCGGCAAAAACCGCATGTATCGTCCGTCATCGTCGATGCCGGTCTCCACGAGTAGTTCGTCTTCGAATATGCGAACCGCGGTGCTCACCGTGCGTTCGTTGGCCTTATCGAGTTCGAGCGTGCGCGCGATGTCGACGTACGTCATGCGCAGCGTTCCGTTCGCACCGAGTGTCTTCATGCCTCTGTACAACGCACGCAGCACGTTCAGCGTCGGCGCTTCCTGATCGATGATGAATTCGTTGATCCGCCGGTCCGTATCGCCGAAAAGCAAATGGATGCGCGCCGCCCCGCCGTCGCGGCCGGCGCGCCCCGCTTGCTGGTTGAACTCCGTAAAATCAAAGTTCAAATGATACAGGACGACGTTGCGCACGTCCGGCAGATCGATGCCTTCGCCGAAGGCGGACGTCGCGACGATGACGCGCAGTTCCCCGGCGCGAAAGCGCGTTTCCACCTGCGCACGCTCCGGCGAGGGCATCCCGGCGTGATAGAACATGACCTCGTTGCCGAGGCGTTTGCGCAGCGCGTCGGCGGTTTTGGTGGCCTCGGTGCGCGAATTGCAGTAGACGATGCCTTTCCCTGGTTCTTCGAACACCCGGTTCAGGTAGGCGAGTTTTTCTTTGGTGCCGCGCGCATCGACGACGTGCAAATTCTCGCGCACGGTGGGATCGATCACCCATGCATCGATCGCCAGATCGGCGACGATCGCTTTGAATGCATCGTCCGCGGCGGTCGCGGTCAGCGCGAGTATTTGCGGCTTTCCGAGTCCCGCAATCGTTTCGCCGAGCTTGCCATAGGCCGCGCGATGCTTCGATTCGTAGATGTGATGCGCTTCGTCGACGACGACGAACGACGGAGCGCCCGGGCCGGTGAACGCCTCGCGATGAAACTGCAGAAACTCCGGCGTCGCGAGAACCATATCCCACGAGCCGCTCCGCAGTGCGCCCATGAGCGCGCTTCGTTCTTCGGCCGCGATGGAACCGTTCGCACGGAAAATCCGCAGGCCAAAGCCGTCGAAACGGCGCGTCAATGCATCGAACTGATCGTTTGCCAGCGCGCGCAGCGGATAGATCACCAGCGTCTTCTGTTCCGATTCCAGCGCGCGGTACGCCGCCGGATATTGGAAGCAAAACGATTTTCCACGTCCGGTCCCTAAAACGGCGAGCGTATTCTTTCCAGCTTCGAGCCGCGCGAGTACCGCGTTTTGCGCATCGTGTGGAACGCCCTCGCCGATCAGTGCACGGCGCAGCGTTTCGTGATCGGCCGCCGCACGAGCCGTTAGGGGCTGCGCGCCGGCTACGCCGCTCGACGCGCGCTCGACCCGGATGTTGACGCCGAAGTTCTTCCCCTGCGTTCCGCCGGTGACGTGTTCGATGCGTGCGGTATAGAGGATGCCGCCGTCGATGAGCGGCGCCAGATGTTTGGCGATTTGCTTGCGTAAAAACCCGATCTGCAGCGTGCCGTAGTGCACCGCAATGGCATTTGCGTCCACCGGATTGTCCGGCTGACGCGTCAGTTCGAGTTCGTGCCCCGGTTTCAGACCCGCAACGACGTCTTGGCGGCCCTCGAATGACACGCCCACGATCTTCGTCGGAAACGAATCGCGCTCGCCGATGCCGGCAAATGCATCGCGCGCCAGAAATTCGTTCTGGCGCGCGAACATGTGATCGACGCCGGCGGCTTGTTCATCCTCGGGCCGGCGTCGTCGCGGTCATCCTGCGCGCCGAACGATGCGAGAACGCGTTCGAATGCCGCCTCCGAGCGAGTCGGAGGCGGGAGTGTTTTATTCTTCGCGCTGCTCCGCATCGTGCGGCGGCAGTTCGCGTTCGGGTTCGAACTCGTCGAGGTTCAGGTTGATCTCTTCGTGGCCTTGGTCGAACGCAGCCTCGTGCAGTCCGCGCGTTTGCGCATCGAGCGGATCGATCTCTTCTTCGTACGTGTCCGGCGTGGGCTCGACGACCGTCGTCGCCGCACCCGACTCGTTGCGCTTGCGTTTGTACCGCGCCGGAGACTGGCCGGCCGGCCGCGTTTTGGCTTTCTGCCGCCGTGCTTTGCGTGCCGCGACGATGTCCTCGCGCGCAACCCCGCCTTGCGCGCCGAGCGCTTTATTCTCAGCAACGCTGCGTGCCGACCGCGTGCGATCGAGCGTCGCACCGGTGGAACGTTTGCGGGCGGCCGCCTCGAGCTGACGCTTGCGGAAGACGAGCACGAGCGGAGCCGAGTAAAAGATCGAGTGATAACCACCCGAACAAATACCGACCAGCAGCGCGAAACCGAAGTTCTGCAACGAGGTTCCACCGAGCGCAAGCAGCGCGACCAGCGTGATGACCACCGTCGCCAGCGTATTGAACGAGCGCGTCATCGTCTGCAAGATCGACGTGTTGACGATCTTGTCGTACGGCTGTCCGGCCATCAGTTTGGTGTTTTCTCGAATACGGTCGAGAATGACGATCGTGTCCATGACCGAGTAACCGATGACGGTCAGGACGGCAGCGAGGAACGCGTCATCCGCGCGTTTTCCGGCCATCGCATAGATGCCGATCATCATCGCGGCATCGCGAACCAGCGCGATCACGGTCACCAGACCGAAGATGTAGTTCCAGCCGAATCGGAACGCGATGTACAGGAACTGGATGCCGAGCGCGATGATCAGCGCTTCAACGGCTTTGGTCAGATATTCGCCGCCGAGCGTCGGGCCAACCGATGCGATCGAAATCTTCGATCGGTCGAGCGGCCCGGCTTTGCCGAGCGCGTCGGTGAGCGCTTTCGCGTTATTCGCGAGCGCTGTCTGCGATTCGATCTGATAGCGAAGGTATCCGTTGGTTTGCTGCGCCCCAACCGGCCGGATCGTTTCGTCCGTCAACTTGAGCGAGGTGAGATCGCTGCGGAGCGTGTCGAGCGGTACGGGCTGCTGATACGTCACGTCGACGGAGGTGCCGCCGGTGAACGAAAGCCCGAGTTGCAGCATCTTGTTCGCGTGGAAGCCGTTCCCGCCTTGGAACCCGTGCCACACCATCGAGCCAAGACCGGCAGCGATGACCAGATACGAGATGAACGAAACGATGCGGAACCAGCTGACGACGTTCCAGTTCAGTCTACGGAAAAACATTTACGCCTGCGCCCCCGCCTGTTTCGAGAAGATGCCGACTTCTTCAGGTTTGACGCCATACAGCGCCGGCTTGGTCGCGATATTGTTCTCGACCAGCACGTCGACGAAGAAGCGCGTGATGAATACGGCCGTGACCAGTGAGAACACGGTTCCCCAGAACAGCGTGTATGCGAAGCCCTTCACTGTGCCGGTTCCGAGTTCGAACAACACGCCCGCACCGACGATCGTCGTGAAGTGGCTGTCGAAAACGGCCGTGAACGCGCGGGAAAATCCCGTACGAACCGCGGCGCGGAATGATTTGCCGGCCCACAGTTCTTCTTTGATGCGCTCGAAGATCAGGACGTTCGCATCAACAGCCATACCGATCGAAAGTACGAAACCGGCGATTCCGGGAAGCGTGAGCGTCGCGTGCGCGGCAGCAAGCAATCCGAGCATCATCGCGACGTATATCAGCAGCGCGATATCGGCCAAGAAGCCGGGCAGGCGATAGACGAACATCATGAAGATCAGGACGAGCCCGAGGCCCAGCATGGATGCGCGCAGCGACATCGCAAGATCGATCTTGCCGAGCGTCGGCCCGATCGTCTCGTTCTCGATGATCTCCGGCGTGACCGGAAGCGCGCCGGCATTCAGATCGTTGGCGAGCGACGCCGTTTGATCTTCGGTGAACTGTCCCTGAATGATGCCGCTATCGGAGATACCGCCGTTGATGCGCGGCGCGGAGAGATATTTTTTGTCCAGGAACATCGCGAGATACGCGCCGATGTTCTTGGAGGTCAGCGCGTAAAATTTGCCGGGATCCTTGGTCGTGAACTGGATGTCCGGGTTGTTGCCTTGGTCGAACGACGGCTGCGCGGACTTGAGCTCTTTGCCGGAATACACAATCGGGCCGCTGGCGTTGTACGCGCCCTCGTCGGCGAAGGCGCACGCTTTCTTATCCTTAGGATTCGCGGTACACGCGGCAAGGGCGGCTTCGGCCTCACCCACGATCTTCGCCGGCATGAGTTTGTAGGTCAGCACCGCGGCTTGTTTGATCGCGGCTTCCGCTTGCTCCGGATTTTTGACGTTCGGCAAATCCACGGAGATGCGGTTCGTGCCGACCCCGGCGATCTGCGGCTCGGTAACGCCCAACCCGTTGATGCGGCGGTCGATCACCTGGATCTCGTCGGCTTGAATCTCCGGCGTGATCTGCTTGACCTGATCGTTCGGGTTCAACTGAAGCAGCAAATGCGCGCCGCCCTCGAGATCGAGGCCGAGCGCGATCTTCTTTTGGATGGGCAGCGCAGCCCAGAGGCTAAGGGCGATAATCGCCAGGACGACGAGCGCCTTGATCGGATTTTTATATTTATTCCAGCTCATGTGTACCGCGGAAAAAAGCAGCACCCGCCGCAAGGACGGGCCAAACCCCAAAAGTCTACCAGCCCCCAAGAGGACCGTCAAATCGGGACCGCACGGGATTCGCTAGGCGGCCAGGGATTCTTCCTTAAGAATACTCGCCGGGAGCAGCCGGGTTTCTCCCGGCACCTCGGCATAGCTGTAGACGGGCAGCTTCAGCCCCGAGCGGAGCAAGAAGTCCGCGATGAGCGGCCGCACGGCGGTCGTGCAGACCAGGGCGGCCCGGCCCGGCGCAGCGGTTGCGGCGTACCGGGAGGCATGGTCGCGAATGCGAACGGCAAGGCCTGGGTCGATGGCGCCCCCAGGTGCGCCGAACGAAGCGCTCAGGGTCCGCTCCAGTTCGGGATCGAGCAGAAGCGGCTCGAGCACCTCCGTCGCCTTGCGCCGCAGCAGAGCCGGAACCGCCACCCGCCGCGCCGCCTCCGCGAGATCGCGCGGATCCCGCGTAGAGGCAGCCGCGTCGATCATCGCTTCGAGAATTGCCACGGGGTCGCGCGGCCAGACGCGCTCGCGCAATAGCAGCCCGAACGTTTTTTGCACGGCCGAGAGCGGCAGCACATCCGTTCCTATCTCCTTGACGACCGTCGGAACGCTGGCGCGCAAATGCTCGAGAAGCGTTTGCAGCTCTTGCCTGCCCAGCAGCGCCTCCGCGTGCGAGCGCGCTGCTTCCGCTAAGTGCGAGCCGACGACCGAGACGGGATCGAAGACCAGCGCACCGGCTTGCAGCGCGTCGTCCTGCGCGTGCCCGGCGATCCATTTTGCGGGCAAGCCGTACACGGGCTCGAACGCCGCTTCGCCCGGAATGCGTTCGAGCACGCCATCTTCCGCCACGGCGATGAGCCGCTCGAGTTGCAGCGTTCCTTCGCCGGCGATGCGATCGCGCACCCGGATCGCATACGTGTCAGGGTCGCGCGAAAGATCGTCGCGCAAACGCACGCCGGGCAGCACGATGCCGATCTCGGCGGCGAGCGCGCGCCGGACTTCGCCGACGCGATCCAGCAACGCGTCGGCAAGCGGCGGCGCGAGCAATTGCGCGAGGTTCGCGCCGATTTCGATGCAGATTGCATCCACGCCGACCAGGCCAAGCGCCATTTCCGGACGGCGGATCGCTTGACGCTTTGCTGATTCGCGTTCGGCTTGCACGAGCGCGGCGGCCTCCGTCTTTTGCTTTTGCGCAAGATGGGCGCCGGCGAATGCCGACAGACCCAGCACGATAAACACCGGACGCGGCAGCGCCGGCACGAGCGCAAGCGCGAGCAGCAAACCACCTGCGACCCGCAGCATTTCCGGGCGCGCGAAAAGTTGCGAGGCGAGATCCGATCCGAGCGATCCGTTGGCGGCAACGCGCGTCACCATCATGCCCATGGCGGTCGAGATGAGGAACGCCGGAAGCGTCGTCACCAGCGCGTTGCCGATCGAAAGCAGCGCAAACGTCTGCACGGCGTCACCGGGTGACATGCCGTGGTAGAAGACGCCGACCGCGATGCCGCCGATGAGATTGAGCGCGACGATGATCAGCGCGGCAACCGCGTCACCCTTGACGAATTTACCCGCGCCGTCCATCGCGCCATAAAAGTCCGCTTCTTTTTGCACCTGTTCGCGTTTGAGGCGCGCGCCGTCGGCATCGAGCAGTCCGGCATGCACGTCCGCGTCGATGGCCATCTGCTTGCCGGGCATGGCATCGAGCGTAAAGCGCGCGGCAACTTCTGCGACGCGTTGCGATCCGCTCGCGATGACGATGAATTGAATCGTGATGAGAATGGCGAAGACGATGAGTCCGACGACTAGATTTCCGCGCACAACGAATTCGCCGAACGCCGGAATGATCGCGCCGGCGCCGCCCGGCTCGTGCCCTTGCGTGAGAATCAGCCGAGTTGCCGACACGTCGAGCGAGAGCCGGAACAGCGTTGCGATGAGCAGCGCCGGAGCAAACGCCGAGAACTGAAGCGGCTCCTCGATCGTCACGCTCAGCAAAAGCACGAGCGCCGAGGTAAAAACGTTGACGCCGAGCAACACGTCCAGCAAAAACGGCGGAAGCGGCACGATCAGAATCGCGACGATGCACAGCAGCATGCCGGCGAAACCGTACGTTGGAACGCGGTTCATGTATACGAGCCTCTCTTGAGTAGCGCCGCAACGATCTCGGCAACGCCGACGTACGTTTCGTGCGGAATGAATTCGCCGGGCTTGGCGATTGCGTACAGACGGCGCGCGAGCGGCACGTTTTCAACCAGTGGGACACCGTAGGCCGCCGCGAGTTCACGCACGCGTGCGGCGGCGTCGTCCGCCGCACGAACGAGCACGCGCGGCACCGGCACGTCCGGGGGCCTATACTCGAGCGCGACGGCTATATGCGTCGGATTCGTAACGACGAATGCCGCGTCTTTGACCTTGCGCAGCGAGCCGCGTGAAATTTGGCGGTGCAGCGCCTTACGGCGGCTGCGCGCGTGCGGATCGCCGTCATGTTCTCTTTGATCGCGCTTGATCTCTTCGAACGACATGCGCAAGCGCTTGCGCCAGCGCACGAACTGCACGCCGTAATCGGCGCCGGCAAAGACCGCGCCCACGATGCACGCGACGGCCGCACTATGCAGCGCGCCGTTCCATGCGGCGGAAACGATGCCGGCCAAGCCGCCCGCATGCAGCGCACTCGCGTACATACCGGTAAACGCGGGCACGATTGCGGCGCTCGCGCACGCAAAAGCAACCGTTGCGCGTGCGGCCGTCACGACCGCTTCGCGAGAAAACATCCGCTTGAGGTTTTCACCCGGCGCGAGGCGCTCGAGTTTCAGCGAAATCGCCGTAAGGGAAAGGCCGCCGCTCTGCACGATGTTCGCGACTGCCGCAGCCGACGTCGCGACGCACAATGGGACGATTGCAAGCCCGGCGGCCGCCGCAAACGCCGGCGTGTCAATCGTTCCGTGCGCCGCGGCGGCAATCGCGCCGCGCATCACGCCGCCCAGCAGAGCCGTGATACCGGCCGCTGCAAACAGCGCAGATCCGAACGCGGCGACGCTGCCGAGCTCTTGCGAACGCGCGTGGTCGCCTTCGCGCTTTGCGCGGTCGATGCGCGACTGCGTCGGCTCGAATTGTTTTTCTTCCGCCATGTCAGCGCGCCAGGAACGGAACGCGCAGCCACGGCACGGCGCTCTGTCCGAAGAGCAGCGGCACGGCCACGATCGTAGCGATGAGGGCGGCGCCGAAGACGATCGGAAAAGAAAGCGTGAAACTGGCGAAGCGCGGTATGACGCGCGTCAGCGCGCCCAGCGTGAGCTGCGCGACGAACGCTAGTGCAATGGCCGGTGCCGCAACGAGCAGCGCCGCTTCGACGATGCTAACCGGCAGCGCCACCGCATACGCATAGAGTGCGTGACCGGAGACCGCTGCGCCCGGCGGAACGCTTTCAAAACTGTTGCAGAACGCGATGATGACGATGCGGTAACCGCCGAGCAAGAAAAACCCGGCGGTAAACACCAGCGACCAGATTCGTCCAAAACCGGCGCCTGCGAAGATCTGCGCGTTCGGCACGCTGCCGCGAATGCCGACGTAGTCGTCCAGCGCGCGCCCGCCCGCATATGCGCCATCGTAGAGCACCGATGCCGCGATGCCGATGGCCGCGCCGATGCCGCACTCGCCGGCAGCGGCGAATACGAGCGCGATGCCGTCCGGCGTACGAACGGCATGCACCGCGGGAACGAGCAGAACCGCGAGCATCAGCGCGAAACCTGCGCGCACCATCGGCGGCACCGACGGATGCGAGAATCCCGGCGCACGAAAAACAAATCCCGCGCACCGCGCGAAGACGAGCAGCGCCGTTGCGTTCACCGGCCGGCCAGCGCGGGAAATTGCATGACGACGTCCGTGAACAGCGCCGCACACAGGTGCATCGCGAACGCGCCGCACAGTGCAATGGTGATACCGACGGCGAGCAGCTTCGGGAGCAGCGAAAGCGTCTGCTCTTGTACTTGCGTCGCGGCTTGGAATACGGCAACGGCGGTGCCGACCAGCGTAGCAACGCCCAGAACCGGCAAGCAGAGCATCGCCGCCACGAGCAGCGCTTCGCGCAAGAGTCCGTCGAATGCAGCCATGGCCGCACTCTACCGGAGCACTGTTGCCGCAATGCTACCCGGGAATGAACGCTCTCCAAGCCGTAGCGGCCAGCAGCGCGCTGACGATGGCACGCGTAGCCGGCGATTTGTTCAACGTGTAGAAGTGAATGCCGGGCGCGCCGCGCCTCAGCAAATCCGTGCACTGCAGCGTTGCGTACGCAACGCCCAGCTCTTCCACCGCCTTGGGTTCTTCACGCCGGACTTCGAGCTCGGCTAGGAGCTTCGGCGGAATCGTCGCGCCGCACAACGCGGTAAAGCGCTGAATTTGCTCGTAGTTCGTGATCGGCATGATGCCGGGCAGAATCGGCACCGTGATGCCGGTCTTGCGCGCGCGCTCGACGAACTCGAAATATTTGTCGTTGTCGAAAAAGAGCTGCGTGATGAGGAACTCGGCTCCCGCGTCGACTTTACGTTTGAGATACGCGAGGTCGTCTTCAAGGCTCGCCGATTCGATGTGCTTCTCGGGGTAGCACGCTCCACCGATGCAGAAATCATAATTCCGGGCGATCATCGCCGCGAGGTCGCTCGCATGACCGAACGCGGCTGCCGTCGTGTCTAAGGCGGCGGCGTCCTTCGGCGGATCGCCGCGAAGCGCGAGCACGTTCTCGATGCCCGCCGCTTCGAGATCGCTGAGCACGGAGCGCAGTTCGGCGCGCGAGCTGGCGACGCACGTCACGTGTGCCATCACGTTGAGCCCGACGCCGGTTTGGATCTGCTTTGACACTTCAATCGTCCGCGCCCGCGTGGAGCCGCCGGCGCCATACGTGATCGACACGAAGGCAGGGCGTAGTTGCCGCAGCGTACGCGCGGTTTCCAGTAGAAGCGCACGCGCTTCTTCCGTCTTGGGCGGAAAGAATTCGAACGAGAAAAACGGCCGCTGCGTCGCAAGCGCTTGGGAGATGCGCATGCCGGATGGTTTATCTAAAGCTGGAGACGACGCCTCCGCAGACCAGCGCCCAACCGTCCACCATGACGAAAAGCAAGAGCTTCGCCGGCAGCGAGATAACCGGCGGACTCAGCATGAACATGCCTAGACCCATGAGGATGGACGCTACGGCAAGGTCGATGGCAACGAACGGCAAGTACAAGGCAAAACCGATGGCAAAAGCGTCGCGCAGTTCGCCGACGACGAAGGCGGGTATCAGCACGAGCATCGGCGCTTGCGAGGGCAACTCGTGCGGGCGCCGAGCAACGCGCTCGAAGAGGTCGACGTCGCTCGCGCGGGTTTGCCGGAGCATGAATTCGCGCAGCGGCACGGTCGCGCGCTCCACGAACTGCGACTGGCTGATGCGTCCCTTCGAGTACGGCGTAACCGCATCGCTCGAAATGCGAGTGAGCACCGGCGACATGATGACCATCGTGAGCACGAGCGCAAGGCCGGTGAGTACGGTGTTCGGCGGCAGCGCGGCGGCGCCGATGGCGGAACGTACGAGCGAGAGCACGACGACGATCCGCACGAACGAGGTACACATCACCAGCACGAACGGCGCAATCGACAGAACGGTCAGCGCCGCGAGCGTATCTAGCGGAAGTGTCGCATGCGCGTGATTGGCAACCGAGAGCAGTCCATCCATGCGCCCACGGTAGCGGCAGAATGTTGCCGCGCCGTTACGGCTGCGTGACCCCTTGACGGCAGCCGTAATTAGCTCTATGGTTATATAACCTTATGGTTAATGATTCGACGCTCGACCTCGTGTTCTCCGCCCTGGCCGATCCTACTCGCCGCCGGATTCTCGAACGGCTTTCACGCCGCACGATGACCGTTGGCGAAATCGCCAAAGCCTTCCCCATCTCGCAACCGGCGATATCGAAGCACGTACGCATCTTGGAAGAGTCGGGCTTGCTCGAGCGCGAGATCGCCGGCCGCACGCACTACTGTACGCTTTCACCGGCAGCAATGGAGGAAGTCATGCGGTGGATCGATCGTCAACGCAAATATTGGAACGCGTCCCTGGACCGGCTCCAAACCGGCCTCTCCAACGC
>DAISWS010000023.1:0-617 GCA_036826275.1 Vulcanimicrobiaceae bacterium | reverse complement strand
GGACCGCTTGGAAACCCTGCTTTCGAAGACGCCGACGAAAAGGAAATAAACCAATGCAATCGACGATTCCGGCGCTGGTGATCCGGCGCACCTACAGCGCTTCACCGCAGCGCTTGTATCAAGCCTGGACCGACCCCGAGCTGGCAACGCAGTTTTTGTGCCCGGACGGCGTGACGATAGCGGGCGTAGCGTTCGACGTGCGCGTCGGCGGCGCGTACCACATCGACATGCGTCACGCGGACGGCGACGTCTGGACCGTTCGCGGCGTCTACCGTGAAGTGCAGCCTGCGCGGCGGCTTTCGATGACGTGGACATGGACCGAGGACAAGCCCGATGAGGAACACGAGACGCTACTGACGGTCGAGTTTGCGCCGCACGGAAGCGGCACGGAGCTCACGCTAACGCACGAACGCCTGGCGAGCGACGAATCGCGCAGCGGCCACGAGCGCGGCTGGACCTCGATCCTCGATAGGATGCAGGGACTGGCATGAATACGACCGCCATTCGTATCAAAGGCATCGATCTGAGCGGCTACATGGTAAAAGACGCTGCGCGGGCGATTGCCTTCTATCGCGATGTACTGGGAATGGAGCCCTCGCGCGTCTACCCCGAGAATC
>DAISWS010000022.1:9446-27876 GCA_036826275.1 Vulcanimicrobiaceae bacterium | reverse complement strand
AGGTAAAGAGATGCTGCTGCGCGCCCAGCTGCGTGCCGGTGCTTTGCGTTGCACTGCCCCACGATACGACGGCCGCGATAAACGAGACCGCGATTGCGGCGCTACCGAGCACCCCCGCAAAGCGTTTGAGCTGCGGCCCGAACGCCCAGCACAACACCGCCCCGAGCAGCGGTACCAGCCACACGATGAACAGGGTAGGATACTGCATTCTAGCCTTTCATAATCGCGACTTCGTCGACGTCGACGTTTTCTCGCGCCCGGAAGACGACTACCACGATCGCAAGCCCGATTGCCGCTTCAGCGGCCGCGACGGTGATCACCAAAAAAGCGAAGATGTGGCCCGCGTTGTTCAGCCAAGCGCGCGCAAAAGCCAGAAACAGCAGATTGGCGGCGTTCCACATCAGTTCGATGCTCATGAGCATGACCAGCGGATTGCGGCGCAGCACCACGCCGGCTACGCCGATCAAGAAGATCACGAACGAGAGGCTGATGTAGTTGAAGAGCGCGACCGGCAACAACGATTCGTGCGGCATGGCTACTCCTCACCCGCGCGCAGGATCGCCTCGCGCATTTCGCGCTCGACGATACGCGCGCGCCGCCGCGACTGCACGTACGGCGCCGAATCGCCTGCGAGCAAGATGACGCCGATCACCGCGACCATCAGAATGAACGCCGTTATTTCGAACGGCAGCAGGTCGGTGGTAAACAGCGCCTTACCGAAATCGCCCACCGATCCGAAGACGTTCGCGGCGCCGACGGGTCCTTGGAGCGATCCGGCGCCTGAAACCGCCGCTTGCGCCGCATGCGGCGCGGTCGCGGCCGTATGCGAGGCACCGTACACGAGAAATCCGAGGATGACGATCACCGCGAAGATCGCGGGTCCGGCAATCTTCGGCAACCGGTTGGGGCCAACGCTAAACGGGGCGACACCGCTCGAGAGCAGCGCGATGACGAAGACGAACAGCATGAGAATGGCGCCGCTGTACACGATGATTTGGATAACGGCGAGAAACTCTGCCGCAAGCGAAAAATACATGATCGCCAGCGCCGCAAAATGTACCAGCAATCCGACGACGCTGTACACCGCCTTGCTCGCGGTGATGACGAAGATGGCGCTCGCGATCAGGACAAACGCGAGGATGTAGAACTCGATCATTTGGAACGGCGCTCCGGCCGAGCCTCCGCGCCCCCCACTTCGTGGGGCCCCCATCGGGTCCGGTAGGCGGTATCGAATCGCTGCGTTACGACGCAGCGATTCTTTGATTGCAACGGGCTCACTTTTCGGCCAGACCTTTCTTTTGGGTCTTTAGCACGTGACCGCGCCAGGTTGCGTCGTAGCCCTCGCGCCAGTCGACGGTCGACTTAATGTCCGCAACGGTGCCGAGATCGGCGGGAATGCCTCCGGGCCGGTCGTCGGGCGGCGTGCCGACGCCCGCCTCCGGTGGTACCAGAAGCCGGTCCTTGGCGTAAATCAACGATCCGCGGCGGAAGTCGGACATTTCGAAGCGCGGTGTGAGCACGATTGCATCGGTCGGACACGCTTCTTCGCACATCCCGCAGAAAATGCAGCGCAGCTCGTCGATTTCGTAGCGCGCGGCGTAACGCTCGCCCGGGGACCGGCGATCGTCCGGCGTGTTCTCCGCGCCGACGACCGTGATCGCGTTCGCCGGGCACACGCTCGAGCACAGTTCGCAGCCGATGCAGCGCTCTTTGCCGTCCGCATACCGGCGCAGCTCGTGCAGGCCGTGAAAGCGCGGCGCGTGCTTCTTCTTCTCCGATGGATATTGAATCGTCGGCTTCTTTTGAAACATGTACTTGAAGGTCACCGAGAGACCCGCAATCAGCGCACCGACGTTGTAAAGCCGTTTCCTTGGCATGACCGACCTAACCCCAGATCGCGACGACGACTGCCGTCACGACCAAGTTGAGCGTCGCGACCGGCAACAGCACTTTCCAGCCGAACGCCATCAGGCGATCGTACCGGATGCGCGGAAACGTCGAGCGCAACCAGATGTAAAAGAACATGAAAAACGCGACCTTGAGTAAAAACCACACGATACCGGGCACGATAGTCCAGCCGAACGGCGCATTCCAGCCGCCGAGAAACAGCAGCGTCGCGATGCACGAGACCGTGAGCATGTTGATGTACTCGGCGATGAAAAACAGGCCGAAGCGCAAGCCGGAGTACTCGGTGTTGAAGCCGCCCACGAGTTCCGCGTCGGCTTCGACGAGATCGAACGGCGCACGGTTCGTTTCGGCTATGGCGGTGACGATGTAGGTTAGGAAGCCGACTATTTGCGGAATAAAAAACCACCACTTTGCCTGCGCGTTCACGATGCCGACCAGCGAGGTCGTTCCGGCAAGGATGAGCACGCCGACCAGCGACATGGACATCGCCAGTTCGTAGCTGATCATCTGCGCGGTCGCGCGCACGCTGCCAAGCAGCGGATACTTCGAGCCGGATGCCCATCCGCCCAGTGAAATACCGTAAACGCCGATGGACGTGAGCGCCAGGATAAAGAGAATGCCGGCATTGACGTCGCCGATGGCCCACACGTTGCCGGGCGAGGGCTCCGAGAACGGGATGACGGCGTACACCGATAACGCCGTAACCAGTGAAATGAACGGCGCCAAGCGGTAGATGAGCGGGTCCGCCGTCTTCGGCGTCAGATCTTCTTTGAGAATCAGCTTGACCGCATCGACGGCAGGCTGCAGCAGGCCCCACGGTCCGACGCGGTTCGGGCCCGGACGCAGTTGCATCCAGCCCATCACCTTGCGTTCGAAGAGCATCGCGTACGCAAACGTCGTGATGACGACCAAGAGCAAGACCGCGCATTTGATGAGCACGATCCACCAAATGCTTTCGGCGGGAGTCCACCAAGCGTGGTTCACTGGAGCGCACCCGCGAGCGTGTCGAGGTGCCGGATGTTCGTGACGTTCACCAATGCATGTTCCTGGAAGCAATTTGCGGGATCGTCGGGCAGGCCGTCGATCAGCGCGACGACGCCCGGGGGCATCGACGTACGCACGTCGACGAGTAAATCATGAACGATCGTCGTGGCGTTCTCTATATCGATGTAATCGCCGGTCCGCACGCCAAGGCGCGCAGCGTCTTGCGCGGAGAGAGCGGCCTCGGGAAGCGGACGCAGATCGGCCAGGCGCGGATCGTGCGCGCTGGTCCCGCCGCCGGCGAAAATGCGCGTTTGCAAGACCACTCGCAATTGCCCTTCGCCGCGCTCGCCGTCTTTCGATACGCCACTGCCCGTTGCAATACGCGCATACCGCTCGTCACCGAACGTGAAGGTTTCCGGCTGCGCGGCGAGCCGCTTGATGACCGTGTCGTCGAGCTCTTCCGCCGACGGCAACGCCATTCCCAGATGCTGGGCGAGCGCGACGATCATCTCGAGATCCGTCATGGCACCCTCAGGCGATTCGAGCGACTTGGCGGCATTCACCGGCAGAACGTCGCCGGTCATGTTCGTCGTCGTGCCGGTTTTTTCAAACGCTGCTTTCGCAGGCAGAACGAGCGTCGCCAATTGGGCGGTTTCAGTCATGAAGAGATCGCTGACGACGACGAACGGCACTCGTTCGAGCGCCTCGCGCACGAGTTGCGCATCGGGATAATGGAGCATCGGATTCGCGCCGAGAATCGAAAACACGGCGAGGTTTCCGTCGCGAGCCGCCGCAAGCATCGCGCTCGTATCGAGGCCGCCTTCGCGCGGAAGCATGCCCATCACTTCGGCGCCGCGCGCATTGGGCTGCTCGCCCGTAATATACGTGAGTACGCCCGCATCTTGCGGCAACGCATCGATGAGCGCCTTGCCCAGCGCGAGATCGACGCCATCCCACACGACGGCAATCCGCTTGGCGTTAGGCGGCAGCGCTTTGATCGCCTCACCGATTGTTGCGACGTCGAGCGATGGAACGGCGGCGGGATACGGCTCGTCGTACGAACCAACGCGAATCAGTTTCGCTCCGCGGCGAGAGGCAGCTTTGCGAATGCGCAGGTCCATGACCGGCGCGCGCTCCGCCGGAGACTCGCCGACGATCACGATCGCATTGGCGGTTTCTATGTCCGTCAGTTTGCCGCCGCTGCGCCCCGGAGTCGCTTGCCGCTGCCGCCCGGCGCGCCAGTCGAGATTTTGCACGCCCTTCGCGCGATGCACGTGCGCGAGCAAGTACGCTTCTTCGTTGGTCAAACGGCCGCCGCCGATCGCGCCCGCCGCATGCGGGTTGCCCTTGACGGCTTCATCCAACGCCGTCGCCCACAGCTGCAGCGCATCGTCCCAGCCGATTTGCACCCACTCGCCGTTTTGTTTGTACAACGGCTGCGTCAGCCGCGCGGGGTGATCGTAGAAATTGACGTTATAGCGGCCGCGATCGCACAGCCACCAGTCGGAGATCGCGTCGTCGTTCGTAACCGTCATCGTGCGCTGCGTTTTGCCGTGCCGGACGTCGACGTGCATTTGGCACCCGACCGGACACTGCGTGCATGACGTCGTCGTACGCCGCAGGTCCCACGGCCGCGCCTTGAAACGGTACTGTTTCGACGTGAGCGCACCGACCGGACACAGCTCGGTGACGTTGCCCGTAAAGTTGTGGCGGTACGGTTCGCCGGTCGCCGTCGCGATGATGTCCTTGACGCCGCGATCTTTGAGGACGAGTTGCCGTTCGCCGACGATGATGTCGTCGAAGCGCACGCAGCGCTGGCATACGACGCAGCGCTCTTCGTCCAGCACGATGGTCGGGCCGAGATCGACGGCTTTGGGCTTGGGAACCTTCGGGTCGACGCTCGATGAAAAGCCCTGTCCGTACGCCATTGAGTAGTCTTGCAGATCGCACTCGCCGCCCTTATCGCAGATCGGACAATCCAGCGGGTGGTTCTTCAAGTAAAACTCGAGGACGGCGCGGCGGCCTTCCGACGCATTTGCGCTCTGCGTGTGCACCACCATGCCGTCGGTGGCTGCCGTATTGCAGCCGATCTGCAATTTCGGCATGCCTTCGACTTCGACCAAGCAGATGCGGCACAGCCCGGCCGGTCCCATCTTCGTGTGATAGCAGTACACGGGAATCTCGCGCTTGATGAGCTTCGCCGCTTCAACCAGCAGCGTGCCTTTGGGGACCTGCACCTGCACGCCGTCGATCGTGACGGTGATCGTTTGTTCCTGTGCCGTGTCAGCCACTATGCGGTTACCGTTTCTTTGATCACGCGCGCTTCGAATTGTTCGGGGAATCGCTTGAGCACCGAAAGTAAGAACGGCTCGATGGAGTCACCGAGCGGGCACAGGTTGATGCCCGTGATTTGATGACCCACGCGCATCAACATGTCGATGTCGGACGGAACGCCGCGGCCTTCGACCAAACGGTGCAGCACGGTTTCGAGCCAATCGCCGCCTTCGCGGCACGGCGTGCATTGTCCGCATGATTCGTGCGCGAAGAAGCGCACCATGTTGTGCGCGGCTTTGACGAAATCCGTCGTATCGTCCATGACGACCATCGCGCCCGAACCCAGCATCGTTCCGGCTTTCGCGAGATTTTCGTAATCGTACGGCAGATCGAGGTGCTCTTCGAAAATGCACGCCGACGAACCGCCGCCGGGCTGAATCGCCATCAGTTTTCGTCCTGGACGCAAGCCGCCCGCAATCTCGATAAGTTCGCGAACCGGCGTTCCGAGCGCAACTTCATAGTTGCCCGGCTTTTGCACGTGGCCGCTGATCGAAATGACCTTATAGCCTTTACTGCGCTCCGTTCCGACGGCCGCGAACCACTCCGCGCCTTTTTCCAGAATCGGCACCAGGTACGCGAGCGTTTCGACGTTGTTCACCACCGTCGGCATCCCGTATAGTCCGGCCACCGCGGGAAACGGGGGCTTCAGGCGCGGCTCGCCGCGCTTGCCCTCGAGCGAATTGAGCAGCGCCGTTTCCTCGCCGCAAATATACGCGCCCGCGCCGCGATGCACCGTCACGTCCAAATCGTAGCCGGTGCCGAAGAGATTCTTGCCGATGAATCCGGCCTTCCGCGCCGCCGCAATCGTCTCGTTGAAGATATCCGCTCCGCGCTTGAACTCGCCGCGTATATAGATGTAGGCGTGGTGCGAGCCGATCCCGTAGGCACCCAGCAGAATGCCCTCGAGCACCAAGTGCGGCGCCTCCTCGAGCAGCATGTGGTCCTTGAACGTGCCGGGCTCGGCTTCGTCGCAGTTTCAGACGAGATACCGCTGACGGTCGTTGGACGGCAAGAACGACCACTTGCGTCCGGTCGGAAATCCGGCGCCGCCGCGCCCGCGCAGTCCGGATTTGTCCGCCGCTTCGAGCACGTCGGCGGGTTTCATCGTCTTGAACGCCCGTTCGAGCTGCTTGTAGCCGCCGCGCCCGCGGTACACGTCGATATCGCGCAAATTCGCCTCGCCGATGCCGGCGGTAAGCACTTTGGTGACGGGCATTACTGCAGATCCTCGTGTTCCAGCACGGTCGTAATTGCGGGCTCGACGTTTGCCAAACGCTCTTTCGTGCGTCCTTGAAAGCGCGGCTGCTGCGCGAGAATGCGGTCGATCATGATGACGCCGTCCTTGTCGATGCCGGAGCCGTTGTTCGGATTGGGCTGATCGACCGCGCCGAGCGACTTGCCGCCGAGCGAAACCTGCGCATCTTGCAGCGTCTTCCACGTGCGTTCCGGCTTGTCGGTTTGCGCCATCGCCGGCACGGGATACGCACCTGCGCGCATCGCGTCGATCATCTCGTCAACCATCTGCGGCGTGAGGTCGTACACGAATTCCAGGTTCACTTGCATGCACGTCGCGCGATCGCACGCGGCGAGGCACTCGACTTCTTCGTACGAGAACACGCCGTCGTCCGTGGTCTGCAAGTGTCCGATGCCGAGTTTCTCGCGGAAATACGCCATGATGTCTTCGGCGCCGTTGATCGAGCATGCAAGGCCGCGGCACACCTGCAGCATATATTTGCCGACCGGCTTGCGGAAGAACAGCGTGTAAAACGACACGGTCGATTCCACGACCGCAGGCGTGAGCTGGAGCATATCCGCAACCGCGCGCTGCGCGTCCGGACTCGCATAGCCCTCGTGCTCTTGAAACAAGTGAATAAGCGGCAGCAGTGCCGAGCGCGAGTGCTCGTAGCGGCCGACGATCTCGTCGCACTGCGGGCGCAGCCGTTCGAGCAGTTCGGGAAATGCTTGCGCGCGCGTGCTCACCGGTCCACCTCGCCGAATACCGGATCGAGCGAACCGATCATCACGACCAGGTCCGCGATCAGATTGCCGGGCGCCATGCCTTTGAGCGACTGCAGGTTGTACATCGACGGAGGCCGCGTGCGAACGCGGTACGGGCGGTTGCCTCCGTCGGACACGATGTAATACGCCAGTTCGCCGCGCGGGCTCTCCGTCGCCTGATAGACGTCGCCCGGCGGAACGCGAAAGCCCTCGGTCATGTACTTGAAGTGGTGGATGAGCGCTTCCATCGAAAGCGCGATCGTTTCTTTGGGCGGCGGCGCGACTTTCGTGTCGTCGATCATCACCGGGCCGTGCACCTTCTTCAGGCGGTCGCGGCACTGCTTGATGATGCGCATCGCCTCATCCATCTCATCCAAACGCACGAGAAACCGCGCGTACGAATCGCCTTCTTCACGGGTGGGCACGTCGAACTCGTACGTCTCGTAGCCGCTGTACGGATAGGCTTTACGCACGTCGTACGCAACGCCGCTCGCGCGCAGACTCGGGCCGGTAACGTTCCACTGCACCGCTTCTTCGGGCGTCATGATGCCGACGTCGATCATGCGGTCTTGAAGAATCGGATTGGCCTGCAGCAGCGCGCGAAGATCGCGCATGCGGCCGGGAAACTTCTCGATCAGTGCATCGAGACTGTCCAAATATCCGTCGGGCAAATCCGCCTGAACGCCGCCTACGCGAAGATAGTTCGGATGCATGCGCGCGCCGCCGGTGCCTTCTTGCATATCCAAAATGTTTTCGCGCAAGTCGAACGTGTAGAAAAAGACCGAGAGCGCTCCCAGGTCGATGCCGCCCGTGCCGAGCCACACGCAATGCGATGCGATGCGCGTGAGTTCGGCGCTGAGCACGCGTATAATCTGCGCGCGTTCCGGAATCTGGTCCGTGATGCCGAGCAACTTCTCGACCGCCATCGCGTAGCAGAACGCGTTGTTGCTCGGCGCGAGGTAATCCATGCGCTCCACGTTGGTTTGCGCGGTCGACCAGAACTGGTTCTCGCAGTTTTTCTCGATGCCGGTGTGCAGATAGCCGATTTCGGGCTCCGCCTTCACGATGCTCTCGCCTTCGATCTCCAGCATGATCTGCAACACGCCGTGCGTCGACGGATGCTGCGGCCCCATCGAGAGCACCATCGCATTACCGTCTTTCGAAACCACTTCCGGCGAAAGCGGCGTAGCACTCATGCTCATTTTGAAAGGCGCTCCGTCCTAGACTGCGCGCCCCCCACTTCGTGGGGCCCCCAAAGCCTCATGGCGCCTACATGTGCTGCTAACATTATTGCTCCCCGTGGGCGCCGCGTTTTGCACGAGCAATCTGCTCTTGCAAAGCTTCGAGCGTGCGGCCTGACGGCGGCGTTCCCGCCTGCACGTTGGACTTCAATGCAAAGGCCGGACGCGGCGAACGCTCGCGAGCCGGCCCGCGCAGCGGATAATCTTTGCGCAGCGGATAGCCTTCCCAGTCGTTCGGCATCTGAATGCGCCGCATGTCCGGATGTCCTTCGAACGTAATCCCGAAGAGGTCGTAGATCTCACGTTCGGCCCAATCGGCCGACAGCCACAAATCCGTTGCGGTCGGCAACGTCGTGTTCTCGGCCGCAACGCCGCACAGCAGACGGTAACGCTGCGGCGTTCCCACTTCGGCGAGGTTCGCGCGGCGCACCGGCATCTTCAATAGATGGTAGACGACGTCGAAGCGCGGCGTGCGCTGCGGATAATCGACGCCGCCGATATCGAGCAGCATCGTATAGCCGTCGGCTTTGAGCTCGGCAAGGCGCTGGTGCACGCGCGCGGCTTCCACGCGTTCGATGATCGCATCGTCGATGGGCGGGCGCACGGCGGTCGGATCAATCGCGCCGCCGAGAAGCGGCGGTGATTGGGTACTCGGCATTATTGATAACTCTTCTTAAAAGGCGCTGCGCCCTAGGCTCCGCGCCCCCCACGCCGTTGCGTGAGGCCCCCGGATTCGGGCGCCTGAATAGTGACAGTTAAAATGATCGCTCCCCGAGGACGCCTGTTTACGCACGTGCTAATAGCCCGCCGCGGCCGCCTTCACGGATCTGTTGTTGAATCAGATTGACGGCGTACAACAAGCCGTCGGGCGTGGGCGGACAACCCGGAACGTATACGTCCACCGGAATGATCGTGTCGACGCCTTGTACGACGGCGTAGTTGTCGAAGACGCCGCCGGAACTGGCGCAGGCTCCCATTGAAATGACCCATTTCGGATCGGCCATTTGATCGTAGAGCCGCTTGACGACCGGACCCATTTTTTGCGCAACGCGTCCGGAAACGATCATCAGATCGGCCTGCCGCGGCGACGGACGAAAAACTTCGGAGCCAAGGCGCGCGATATCGTACTCCGACGAGGTGACGGACATCATCTCGATCGCGCAGCATGCAAGACCCATGGTGAGCGGCCACACGCTGGAGCTCTGCGCCCACCGCACCACGTCATCCAGCTTCGCCAGAAAAAACTGCCCCGGACTTATCTCCATTTGTCTAACCGGCGCATCCGCGCTGCGCGCTGCGCGCCATCCTTTTCGCCTTTAGTGCTGAGCTGGTCGAAGCGCGCCGGGGTCCCCCGGCCTTCGGCCCACACTTGCAATTGATTAACGCAGCGCAACCGTATCACTATCTCCATTCGAAACCGCGTTTCTTCCACACGTACGCATACCCGATTGCGAGCACGACGACGAAGACGACCATTTCATATAACCCGAAGGCACGCAACGCGTGCATTTGGACGGCCCACGGATAAAAAGAAGCCGCCTCGACGTCCAGCACGACGAAGAGCATGGCAATCAGATAAAATTTGACGGGAAAGCGGCCGGCAACGCTGGAGGTCGGCTCCACGCCGCACTCATACGCCTGCTCTTTTTCGGGATTCGGTTTACGCTGCGCCAGCAGACCGGGCAACAGGCTGAAGCCCAGCGCGGCCACGAACGCTACCGCTACAAAAATCGCTACGGGACCATAGGGAGTCATCGCTTGTGAAATTTTTCACAAGCGCCGGAACACCTACCCGAACGGCCGGGCATAAGGGGTGCTACCAAAGTGGCACGGAACGGAGCGAGTGCACGGTGCGTTTATCGCGAAGGAAGCAGACCATGCGCAAATTGTGGGTTCTCGGATTCGTCTTCTTGCTGAGCCTGGGCGCCAATGGCGGCGGCTGCAGCAATCCCAATGCAGTCGGCGTGCAGCAATACGGGACAATCGTCGGGCGCATCCTCGATGCGACGACGAACCGTCCTGTCGCCAACGTCCTTGTCTCGGTTGGCTCGCTCTACACCGCCTACTCGGATCCCAACGGCGCCTTCACGCTCTCGAATATTCCGATCGGTCATCAGAACGTGACGGCAAGCGCTCCCGGATACGAGCGGAACACGGCGACCGCGGCGATCCACGACAATACGACCACCGATATCGGGTATTTGCGCATCATGCCGCTGACCGGCGGCCCGACCGCGCCGCCGCCGCCCACGCCAACCCCGACGCCCGGGCCGGCAACGCCGATTCCGGCAGAAACCCCGACGCCGAGCGCGAGTCCCGGGCCGTAAGCGCCGCCGATTACGCCGCCGCTGCGGGCGGCCTGTTCCTCGTCGCCATAACGCTGCGCGACGTTTTTCAGGTCGTGATCGTGCCGCGAGCGGCGAATTCCACGTTGCGCCTGAGCCGCTACGTGACGCGTTACACGTGGCAAGCGTGGCCGCTTATCGCGTACCGGCTGTTCGCGCGCGAGGAGGAACGGCGAGAGAATTTTCTCGCAACGTATGCGCCGCTCAATCTCGTGCTCGTGCTCGTGGTTTGGGTTGGCGGACTCATCGTCGGCTGGGGATTGTTTTTCTACGGCATTCGAGCGCAGCTGCACCCGAGCGGCATCGGCTTTTCGTCTTCAATCTACTACGCCGGCGCATCGCTCCTGACGATTGGCTACGGTGACATCGTCGCCCACTCGACGTTCGCACGTATCCTCTCGCTCGTCGCGGCGGCCTCGGGCCTGGGCACCGTCGCAGTCGTTACGTCGTTCCTGTTCGCAACGTTCGGATCGTTTCAAACGCGCGAGCAATTCGTCGTCACCTTGGCTTCTCGCGCCGGACTGCCGCCGAGCGGAATCGGTTTGCTGGCCGTTCACGCGCGAGCAGGCCTGCGCGACGATCTCCCTCGCGTACTAACCGAAGGACAAAGCTGGACGGCGCAGGTCATGGAAACGCACCTTGCCTATCCAATCCTCGTGTATTTCCGGTCCAGCCACGACTTTGAATCGTGGGTCGGAACGCTGGGCGCACTCCTCGATGCGAGCGCGCTGGTGCTCAGCACGATCGACGGCGCAGGCACGTTGCTGCACGGTCAGGCGACGATCATGTATAACATCGGGCGCCATCTCACGCACGATTTCGACACGTACTTCAATTTGACGCAAGACGCGCCGCCGCTCAGCGGCCCGGGCATTGAGCGCGCCGAATTCGATGCGGCCTATGAAACGCTCAAAACCTGCGGCTACCCGCTCGTCGATCCGGAAACCGCGTGGAGCGAATTCTCACGACTGCGCTCGGTGTATGCGGTGCATTTGAACGAACTGGCGCGCTGGCTCGAGATCCCGCCGATTCAATGGGTCGGCGATCGATCGCTGATCGCCCGTCACGGCGCTCACGCCGGTGCGGCGCTTTAGAGGCCGTGCTGCGCGTCGTGTTTGTGTAAGAACTTTTTCGCGTCTTCGATCGGCAGCGCAAATCCGATCGATCGTTCTTCATCGAAACGCGATTCCGCCATGCCGACGATTTCGCCGGTATCGGCGAGAAAGACCGGGCTGCCGCTTTCGCCCGGAACGATCTGGAGCGTCACTTCGATAGCGTCTTCGCGCAGCGACGAAACGCGCCCCGACGCGAGCGAGGTTGCCAAACCCAGACCTTCATCGTCGAACTGATCGGGTATCGGATAGCCGACCAAACCGATCGTGCGGCCGGGCTGCGCGTCAGCGGAATTGCCGAGCTTGGCGACGGGAAGATCCGGATGCTTCGTGCGGACGAGCGCGATGTCGAGATCGGGATCCTTGGCGACGATCTTCGCCGGAACTTTTTCTTTGTTGTTGACGGTGACGCGCAAATTCCACGCGCCTTCGATCGCATGCTCGACTGTGAGGATGTCGCTGCCCCACTTGCCGCTGGAGACCACGGTTCCGCTTGCAAACTCGGTGTCCGGTCCATCCGCTTTGTTTTCTGCCGGCACGTCCATCGAGAGCATGACGACGGAAGGCCGCAATTTTGCGGCCGACGCTACGAAGTCGTCGTCCGAGAAGTGCGGATGCGACGAACAGCCCGCGCACAGGAGGAGCGGTGCGCACACGGCGAGCGCGCAGAGGCGAGGGATCATCGCTGGCATCTATAGCGAAACCGCCGCGCTATTCCCGCCGCTCACGACCACGCAGATCCGCTCGCCCGCCCGCGCACGGTAGCGGCCGGAGAGCAGTGCGGCATATGCGGCGGCGCCGCCGGGCTCCGCGACGATCGTTGCGCCGTGCCACAGCGCGCGCTGCGCCTGCGCGATCGCCTCGTCCGAAACCAGAACGACCCGATCGACGAACTGCTGGGCAATCGGAAACATCAAATTGCCGACGCGGCGCGGTGCGAGCGAATCGGCCGCAATGCTCCCGGCGGGCGCATCGACGGGCTC
Source organism: Vulcanimicrobiaceae bacterium (assembly GCA_036826275.1). Taxonomy (GTDB): domain Bacteria; phylum Vulcanimicrobiota; class Vulcanimicrobiia; order Vulcanimicrobiales; family Vulcanimicrobiaceae; genus DATGJX01. The sequence continues at coordinate 14,971 of DAISWS010000022.1, read as the reverse complement.
GCCCGCCTGCAGCGCCATCGCCAGCGTCGGCGCACCTTCGGGCTCGACCGCAATCACGCGGACGCTGCCGCGAAACCACGCCGCAATGCCGCCCAGCAGGCCGCCGCCGCCGACGGCCACGAGTACGGTGTCGACGTCCTCAATCTGTTCGGCGATCTCCATGGCGAGCGTACCTTGTCCGAGCAACGTTTCGGGCTGATCGAACGCATGAACCGGCATCGCGCCCGACCGCACGACCCATTGCTCACTTGCCGCGAGCGCGTCGGCATAACGTTCACCCCCGACGGCCAGCTGCGCGCCGTACGATCGAATGCGTTCGATTTTCACCGGCGACGAAATGGCCGGTACGAAGATCTTCGCGGGAATGCCCAGGCGCATCGCGGCATACGCAACCGCCGCGCCGTGATTCCCGCCGGAAGCGGCGACGACGCCCGCGGACGGCACCTCGCGCAGCAGCAGATTGGCAAACGCTCCGCGCGTTTTGAACGAGCCGGCATGCTGCAGCAACTCGAGTTTGAGCGCGACACCGTCCACATCGAGGATCGGGGTCCGCCGGATGTACGGCGCAATAACCGGCGCAACGCCGGCAATAGCTTCACGATCGATTGCTTGCCGCACTTCCACGTTTATACTTTCTCGAGTGCCTGCTTGAGCTCCGGGATGCCCGTACCGGTGCGCGCGCTCACGCACAACGCGCCCGGCGGATGAACCGGTTCACGCTCGAGCACGTCGCATTTGTTGAACACGAGCAGGCGCGGCTTGGTTTCCAGTCCGAGATCGTGCAGCGTGCCCGCCACCGCTTGCATCTGCCGCGGCCAATCAGGGCTCGACGCGTCGACCACGTGCACCAAAAGATCCGCTTCGTTCAACTCTTCCAGCGTGGAGCGGAACGCATTGACGAGATCTTTGGGCAAGTCGGTGATGAAGCCCACGGTGTCGACCACGCGCACGTATCGATCGCCGGAAAGCCAAACGCGTCGCATCGTCGGATCGAGCGTTGCAAAAGGCTGGTCGGCGACGAAGGCGTCGGATCGCGCCAAGCGGTTGAGCAGCGAGGATTTTCCGGCGTTCGTGTAGCCCACGAGCGCGACGAGCGGATCGCTCGAGGGCGCGCCACGCCGCGTGGCACGCTGCCGCCGCACGTCCTCGAGCTGGCGGTTCAGGACGCTGATTCGCTGCGCGATGCGCCGGCGATCCACTTCGAGCTTGGTTTCACCGGGGCCGCGCGTGCCGACGCCGCCGCCCAACCGGGAAAGGTCGGCGCCCACACCGATGAGATTCGACTGCCGGTAGCGCAGCTGCGCGAGCTCGACCTGCAATTTGCCTTCGCGGCTGCGCGCGTGCTGCGCAAACACGTCGAGAATGAGCATCGTGCGATCGACGATCGGAATCGGAACGATCTTCTCGAGGTTTTTGCGCTGGCGCGGACGCAAATCGTTGAGCACCAGAACGAGCGTTGCGCCAGCGTCCTTCGCCACGTCCGAAATTTGGCGAGCTTTGCCGCTTCCCACGAGCGTTGCGGGGTCGACCGCGAGCCGCTTTTGCACGATGCAGCCGGCGATCTCCACACCGGATGCGTGCGCGAGCGCCTGGAATTCCGCCAATTCCGGATCGATGGGACGGTTGCGATCGCCGGTGTCTACCGCGATAACGAGCGCAAGTGATCGATCAGCCAGAAGAGTCCCTCGTTATAGTCCGGCCCGGGCCGCTCGAGAATCGCCGGGTCTTGCAAGATATAGATGCGGCGCTGCTGCACGGCGCGCAGCGAACGCCACGGCTCCCGATCCAGCAGCGAGCTCAGCTGCGTGTCGCTTCCGGCGACGATTGCATCGGGCTGCAAACGGATGAGCGCCTCGGCGTTGTACTCCGCGTATACACGCGGCAGTTGCATTACGGCGTTGCGCGCACCGGCGAGCCGGAGCAGCGTGGAAATGTACGATTGCGGCCCGACGGTCCAGATTGGCTGCGCTTGCAAGACGACAAACACCGATGGGTGTTTCGTAAAATGCTCGCTCGCGCGCAGCGCTTGGGTCCTGGAATGCATGCGCTGCTCGATGGCTCGCGCGGCGCCCGGATCGTGCGTGAGCGCGCCCAGCCGATCGATGTCCGCAAAGATGTCCGCGTACGAGTCGTCGCTGAGGAACACGACCGGAATGTGTGCCTGCTGCAATGCGGCCGTCAATCGGCGTTGAGCCGGAATCGCAAGAACCAGATCCGGGTGCAGCGCGATGATCTTTTCGGAATCGACCGATGCGAAATTCGCCACCTCGGGCGCACGCTGCGCGCACCGCGCGCTCTTCGTGTATTGAGAAACGCCGGCTATCCGATCGCCTTCGCCCATAGCGCACAGATCGTCGGCGAATACCGGCATCAGCGTCACGATGCGCTTGGCATCGTGGACGTCCGGCGTGCGGGCCGGCCCGGCGGCGGCGCATGCGGCGAGCAGCGAGATTGCCAGAGCGCCCAGCGCGCTTACGACTTTTCCAAACACCGCTGCACACGCTTCAAGAACGAGGAACCGCCGCCTGCATGTGCTAACCACTCTGTTCGCGTTTGCGCAGGGAAGCCGGTTGGAAGCCGGCACGGTCGCGCCACTGTATGCGGGGAGCCGCCCGAACGTCACTGTTCGCAAGAACGGGAAGGCACGGGCAGACGGCACGGATCCGCGAGTCAGGACACCACCGCAAGCGTCTGATACCAACCTCGCGTCAAGGAAAGGTTCTCGAAGATGCTTCTGTTGTCGGCGTGCGCGCTTTGCGCCACGCTTGCTTTTGCCCCGTCACCGTCTCCTTCGCCGCCGGCATTGCCCGACATCGCGCACGTCTATACGACGGACCGCGCGGACGAAACGATCAAGAATGTCACCCGCACGACATACGTCATTACGCGCGACCAGATCGCGCGATACGGTTACCGCAACGTCGCGGAAGCGCTGCAAAGTGTGCCGGGCGTCGACGTTCTGCCGTACGGGCCGCTCGGATCGAGCGCAAACTATAGCATTCGCGGCAGCAACACCGCGCAAGTGCTCGTCCTCGTCGATGGATTGCCCGCTCCCGGTTCGCTGGACGACAGCGTCGAGCTCGGCAGCGTTCCGACGACCGGCGTCGATCGCATCGAAGTCGTCGAAGGCGGCGGCTCTACGCTCTACGGAACCGGCGCCATCGGCGGGATTATCAACATCATCACGCAGGGCAGCGCGCGGACGGCTGCGTCGCTCGAAGACGGATCGTTCGGCGAACGCCGCCTCGAGATCTCAACCGATCACGTGCAATTTTCACGGATCGTCGCAAACAACGGTTTCGGATTGCCCAATGGACAAGTGCGTCCGGACAGCGATTTCACGTCCTCTGCATTTCACGCCGGAGGGACGCGCAGCATCGGTGCGTTTGCGCTGACGCTGAGGGCTGGGCTGGAATCCGATCACCTGGGCGTGCCCGGATTTTATGCGTTCCAATCGCCGTCGTCGCGCGAAGACGATCTCAACGCCGATGCAAATCTTTCAGCCGTGCACAAGGGCTCGCAATCCGAGTCGACGCTCCAATTCGGCGGAACGCGGCAAAACATCACCTTCGAATGCGATGCGGTGGACGACGTCAACTGCTTCCAAACCACGCCGTCGCTCAACACGGAAAGCCGGCTCGATTTTAGCGCGCGCAACGTCGTTGCGGGTGAGAACGAACAACTGCTGTACGGCGTCGATCTTTCACGCGGCACGGTGCGCGATGATGCCGGCGGGACGATTGCGGTGAACTCGCTCGGCCAAGCGGCGGCCTACGTGCAGCACAAAGTCGACCAACGCTGGGGGAGCGTGTACTACGGCTTGCGCGCAGAGCGCGACGGCGCCCTCGGCGGTGAATTCTCGCCGTCGGCCGGCGTCCTGGTGCATCTTTCGAACGAAGCAACGTTCAAGGCCGACATCGCGACGGCGTTCCGGGCGCCGAACGCGAGCGAGCTCTATTTTCCGGGCTACGGAAATCCGGCGCTCAGTCCGGAGCGTGCAAAAGTTGCGGACGCAAGCATCACCGATGCGCGCCTCCTGGGCGGCGTCACGTTGGGCTGGTTCACCAACCGCACGAACGGCCTGATCGTTCCGACGGCGGTGGCTGCCGGAACGACGTGCGTGATCGATCGGAGCAGCTTCATCTACGAGCCATGCAATGTCGATCACGCGTTCATGCAAGGGTTGACGCTCGATGCGCGCACGCCGGCGTTTCATGGTTTTACGACCGCACTCAACGTCACCGATCTCTATCGTGCCGAAGATCTCGACGCGCAAACGCGTCTTCCGGATCAGCCGGTGATCGGCGCCAACCTGCGTCTCGACTACGCGGCCGGCCCCGGTTCGGTGCTCGACGGCTGGGGCGTCTGGTTGCACGCAGCCGGGGCGCGAGGGTTCGTCGATCAAACGCAACCGCTCTTCGATCAACCGGTCGCGTATTCGACCGTCAATGCGTACGTGCGCGTGCGAGCGGGACGCGATGCGCTGGTAAGCTTGCGCGGATACAATCTGGGCGACGAACGCTACGCCGCGGTCGGCGGATTCCCGATGCCCGGTCGCGCGTACGCGATCGAGGTTTCGACCAAATAGCATGATCGTTCGGCTGGCAGCGCTGTTCGGGCTCGCGATCGTCGCGATGCTGGGCAGCCTGCTGGCCGGCGGTACCGCGTTGCCGATGCCGGCGGTACTCGGCGCGCTCGCGCACCCGCATGCCGCGGGCGACGCCGCGACCATCGTTTGGCAGTTGCGTCTGCCCAGAGTGCTCATCGGCGCGCTCGTGGGCGCTTCGCTCTCCATCGCCGGTGCATTGCTTCAGGGCATGCTCCGCAATCCAATCGTGGATCCGTTTTTGACCGGCGTGAGCGCGGGCGCTGCGGTCGCAATCGTTATCGGCATAACGGCAGGGATCGCGCTCGCCGCGATTCCCGCGCTTGGTTTTGCAGCGGGAATCGGCACGGCGGTTCTCGTCGCCGCACTTGCGCGCCGCGGAAGCGGCATCGATTCCACGCGTCTGATCCTTGCCGGCGTTTCGCTATCGTCACTTTTCTCCGCCATCATCGCGTTCACGCTCACGCGCTTGCAAACGACGGACGCCGCGCCCGCAATCATCGGCTGGCTCGCGGGATCGCTGGCAGGACGCGGTTGGAGCGACCTGGCATTCGCGCTGCCGTACGCGCTCGCCGGCGTGCTGCTCGCGTTCCTTTGCGTGCCGCCGCTGAACGCGCTTCGCCTGGGAGACGTGCGCGCGTCGTCCGCCGGCGTCGACGTAAGCCGCGCGCAATGGCTTATTCTCTGCTCCGCGTCACTGCTTACCGCATCATCGGTGACGCTCTCGGGAACGGTGGGCTTCGTCGGACTCATCGTTCCGCACATCGCGCGCAGATTCGTCGGCTCCGACGTGCGCTACGCCGTTGCCGGCTCGGCGTTTATCGGCGCCGCGCTCACGGTGTTCGCGGACGCGCTTTGTCGTAGCATTCTCGCGCCGACGGAAATCCCGATCGGCGTGCTGCTGGCGTTCATCGGCGTG
>DAISWS010000022.1:0-9436 GCA_036826275.1 Vulcanimicrobiaceae bacterium | reverse complement strand
CCGGCATTTCTCTATCTCTATTTGCGCTCGGAACGGGCGGCCGCGGCATGATCGCGGCGCGCGACCTCACCCTGCGCATCGGCTCGCGCACGCTGCTCGAACGCGCATCGTTTGAAATTGCCGGCGGACAGTTCGTTGCGATGCTCGGCGCCAACGGCGTGGGCAAAACCACGCTGCTTCGAACGCTGGCCGGCGTACGGCCGGCGCAGTCGGGAAGCGTTGTGCTCGACGGCCGCGAGATCGGTACGTACGCCGCCCGCGAACGCGCACGTTTGGTCGCGCATATCACGAGCGACGATCTCTTTCAAGATCAACTGCTCGTACGCGACGTGGTCGCGATGGGACGCTATCCGCATCACCGCTGGTGGCAATGGGCGCGTGAAGCGCGCGACGATAACGCGGTCGCCCACGCCTTGCGCGCGGTCCACATGGAGGCATTCGCGCTGCGGCGTTTCGACACGCTCTCAAGCGGCGAACGTCAGCGCGTATGGCTCGCGCTTGCCCTGGCCCAAGAATCTCCGCTGCTGCTGCTCGACGAGCCGACCAGCCATCTCGACGTTCGCGTCGCGCGCCAAATTCTTGGGTTGCTTCACGCACAAGTGCGCGCGGGCAAGACCGTCATTTGCGCGCTGCACGATCTCAACGAAGCTGCGGAATTCGCCGACCGCGTGCTGCTGCTTGGCTGTGGACGTCTGCTCGCGTGTACGCCGCCCGAAGATGCACTCGCACCCGCGCTTCTCGAGCGCGCGTATGGCATCGAGATGCAAACGCTGCGCTCAGCCGATGGAACGCTTCGAATTCATCCGCGCGCGCAGCCGAGCGGAAATGATGTACCAATCGCTTGATCCGACTACCACGGTTCGGAAGCTTCCGGAATGCCCTTCCCGTGCACGTCCGCCGAGCTGACCCATCCGTACCGTCCGCGGTACTTACCGCTCAAAATCATCACGCCGATCGCATCGTCCGCATCGGTCAGAAATTTCGAATGCACGACGCCAACGATGCACCTTTGCACGATCGCTTCGGTACCGGGACGGTTGAGCAGCGCGTGCGGCAGCAAAAACTTGCGCGTATCGGTGGATCCCGCGCCGTAACTGGTGAGGCGGTCGCGCGAATCCCACACCAAGACGTCTGGATCGTCGACACCGCCGAAGAGCGTGACGCGCATGCCGCGCGTTGCGTGGCATTGCTGTACGGGCCCCGCGGCAATCGTGCACGCGAAAAGCAATGCGAGCAACGCCGCGCGCTTACACATCAGCGACGGCCTCTACATTCGAACCGGTGGAACCGGTTTCGGACGGGCGCCGCGGCGGCAGCGCGGTCTGATGCTGTACCGCAATAGCGAGCACCGCGACGTCATCGCGCATCGCGCCGCGCGAACGCTCGCGCGCACGTTCGATTAAGCGAGCAGCGACATGCGAGGGATCGTGATGGCCTTCTTCGGCGATCCACGCCATTGCGCCGGACGCCTCCAAGAAATTGCCGGCTGCATCGCGCGCCTCCGTCAACCCGTCCGTTGAAAGCACGACCATCTCGCCGTCTTGGAGATACACCGTCTTCACGCCGAACGGCTCCTCCATCACGCCGAGTACGGGGCCGGTAACGGCAAGCTGCTCCACGGTGCTGTCCGCGTGACGCAAAAATGCGATCTCGTGTCCGGCGCTCGCATAATCCAGACGCAGCGTCCAGGTGTCGAGAATACCGACGAACATCGACACGAACAGATACGGATTGCCGACCGTACGAGGGAACGCCCGGTTGAATTCTTGCAAGATGAAACCGGGATCGCGGCGGCGCAGCGCGATGCCGCGAATCGTGAACTTGATGAACGCGGTGAGGACGGCCGCATCGACGCCCTTGCCGCTTACGTCCGCAATGACGATCAAACCGAGACGGTCGGAGAGCTGGTGCACGTCGAACACGTCGCCGCCTACGGCCAAGTGGCTGCTTGCCGCGCCGTACGCGCTCCCGATCGTGCAATTGGCCAATGGCACGTGTTCGCTGCGGAACGCGCGCTGCAAGGTTTGCGTCGTGAGCCGTTCGTCTTCGAGCGCGCTCGTCAAACGCGATCGCCAGCCGTTGAGCAGAATCGCGATCAGCCCGAAAACGACGAGCCAAATCATGCGCTGGTACAGCGTGCTGTCGATCTGCGCTTGCGTCGAGCTGAGCACGTCGCGGTTGCGGCGATCAAGCCGCATTTCGATGAAGGTGGCGGCGTCCGCTTCCGACTGGATCAGCGTTTTTCCGCGTTTTTCGAGCTCGCGGACGGCCGTGCCCGGATGCCGCAGCATCGGCTCGGCAACCTCGGTGTGCCAATCGTGATGCGCGACGTCGTAGTCGTCCAATGCGCCGAGTGCATCGGCAAGACCCTCGTGGCGAAGAATTTGCGCCAAAGCGTTTCGCTGCGCATCGAAACGGCCGGACGTCGCCCGGTACGAATCGAGATCCGAAGGATCGCGCGTAATGACGTACGCCCGGATGTAATTCTGCTCGTCGAGCTGGATCTTCAACATGCGCTCGAGCATCAGCTGCGCGCGCTCGATCTGCATCTGCTCGGCGAACGAGGCGCTGATGGCATGGCGCGTCACGAGCGCCCCGGTGACGGCGATGACCAGAGCGAAAATGAGAATCGCGGTCGCGGTCAAGGTGCCCGCGCTGCGCAGCAGCGGCCGCGGAAGCCGCGGAAGCGGTATCACCTCTGGCCGTCCGCCGGGTATATAGGTCTGGGCAACCGCACCTCCGAAACGTAAAAACTATGCAAACGCAACTCAATACCGCTATTTTCAAGAGCTACGACGTTCGCGGCATTTATCCGGCAGAGCTCAATGAAGACGTGGCGTATCAGATTGGCCGCTGCTTCGTCCCGCTGCTTGGTGCCAAGACCGTCGCCGTCGGCCGCGATATGCGCCCGTCGGGCGAAACGCTGTTCGAAGCGTTTGCACGCGGCGCTAACGAAGCGGGCGCCGACGTCGTTGACATCGGTCTGGTTTCCACCGACGCGCTGTACTTCGCCGTCGGTAAATTCGGATACGACGGGGGCGTCATGATCACTGCCTCGCATAATCCCGCCAACTACAACGGCATGAAGTTCACGCGCGACAAAGCGCAGGCGATGTCGCTGGACACCGGTCTTGCGGAGATCCGCGACCGCATTCTCTCCGGCACGCTGCCGCCCAAGGCCGCAAAACCGGGCAGCATTACGCACGTGAACGTATTGGATGATTTCGCCGCGCATTGCCTTTCGTTCATCGACGCCTCGAAAGTGAAGCCGCTGAAGATTGCCGTCGATGCGGGTAACGGCATGGCGGGCGAAACCGTTCCGCACGTCTTCAAGCATCTGCCGTGCGAAGTCATTCCGCTGTACTTCGAACTCGACGGCAGCTTTCCGAACCATCCGGCCAGCCCCATCGAGCCCGAGAACATGGCTGATTTGCAGGCGGCGGTGCGCAAGCACCACTGCGATTTGGGCGTTGCGTTCGACGGCGACGCCGACCGCATGTTCATCGTCGACGAAAAGGGCGATCTGATAGACGGCAGCACCGTGACCGCGCTCGTGGCGATGAATACGCTCAAGCGCCATCGGGGCGGCAAGATTCTCTACAACCTGATCTGCAGCCGCAGCGTGCCGGAGCTGATCGTGAAATACGGCGGCGTGCCCGTGCGCTCGCAAGTCGGGCACTCGCTGATCAAAAAAACGATGCGCGACGAAGACGTCATCTTCGGCGGCGAGCACAGCGGCCACTTTTACTTTCGCGACAACTGGTACGCCGATTCGGGCATGATCGCGCTCATGCAGTGTCTGGAACTTTTCAGCGAAGCCGGCAAGCCGGTCAGCGAAGTGATCGCTCCTATCGACACCCGCTTCCGTTCGGGCGAGATCAACAGCACGGTGAAGGACATCCCGGCGAAACTCAAAGCGATTCAAGAACACTACAAGGACGCTGACATCGACCATCTCGACGGCGTCACGATTTCCTATCCGTCGTGGTGGATGAACATCCGTCCGTCCAACACCGAACCGCTGCTGCGCCTCAACGTAGAAGGCGACACCAAAGCGCTGATGGAGCAACACCGCGACGAAGTACTGGCACTCATAAGAAACTGATAGACACACAGGCCCTTGCGCGGTACGACGAGACGCGGCTAGCGGTCCTCGAAGATATCCGCGTCCTCGAAGCGCTCGCCGGGCCCGAGCAGCAGCAGATCGCCGCAGCGGCGCGCGAACGCTTGGAACGCGCGACGTTTCTGCTTGCCGTCGTGGGCGAATTCTCCAGCGGAAAATCGTTTCTGCTCAACGCGCTGCTCGGAAAGTTCCGCTATGAGGACCTCGCCGGACGCCGGCAAATCACCGGGCTGCTTGCGACCGACATCAATCCGTCGACCGCGACGATCACCGAACTCGAATATGCACCCGAGAGCGAGGCATACGCGTACCATGAGGATGGGCGCGTCGAGCGCGTGCCGATCGATCGTCTCTCGCAATTCGTCGCGGTAGCGTCGAGCGTCGGCGATGCCGGCGCAGTTCACGATGCGCTCAAGGACGAAAAGGGCGCGCCTTCGCGCGTCGTCGTCAAGGTCGACTCGCCGTTTTTGCGGCGCGGCTTCAGCGTTGCCGATACGCCCGGGCTCGCGTCTATCAATCCGGCGCACCGCCGCGCGACCCTCCAGTTTCTGCCCAACGCCGACGCTGTGCTGTACCTCATCGACACGCAGCAGCCGTTCACCGAAGGCGATGCGTCGTTCTTGGGCATCATCCGGCAGCATCTGGACACCATTTTCATCGTGCAAACGAAGATCGACCTGTGGGCTCAACGCGGCGACGACGGCAAAGCCGCGTGGGAATCGGCGCACGAACGCATCGCGACGCTCGCCGCGATTCATGCGCCGGGCACGTACGTGTACGCGCTTTCCGCGCGGCAATACGTCGAAGGCGTGCTGCAAAACGACGCGCGCCTGATCGACGCGTCGCGCTTTCCGCTCTTCGTTTCTGCGCTGGATGCCTCACTCGTGCGCAATAGCGGCCGCGCGCGCCTGCGGCGCGCTCGCGAGCAGGCCGCGCTTGCAGCACACGACAGCATCGCACGCATCGATCGCGACGTCGAAATGCTCGGGCTCCCTCCCGGTGAATTGCGCGCCCGTTACGGCGCAGCGCAGCCGCAGATCGCGCACGCGCAGGCATTCGCGAAAGAGGCGCGCACCAACGCGCTCCTCGCTTGTGAACGCATGGCCGCCGAGCTGCACGGGCGTGGCGCGGTTCTCGCCGACGAGGCGGAGCGCGCGCTCACGCAAGCATTCGACACCGCGGACATCGCCCGGCTTCGCGATCGCGCGCGTTTACACATGATCGTCGATCGGACGCTAGGCGAAACGGTGGAACTGTTCGCCTCGGAAGTGGCCGCCGCCGTATATGCTGAGTACCGGCGCGATCTGGAAGCAGCGCAAGCCGAACTGCCGATCCGCTTCTCGTTCTCGCAAGCCGCGGCCGCGGCGTTCGGCACCGCGGGGCACGGCAGCATCTGGTCGGACGATCCGGAGCACGCGCTCTGCGCGACGATCGTACTGGAAGCGATCGGCGGTCCCGCCATAGCCCTCGTTCAAGCGATTGCCTCGCGGTTTTCGTCCGCTCTTCCGGGTTCGTACATGAAACGCGAATTGACGGCCGACCTGCGCGCGTCGATCTGGCCGCGGTTCCGTTCGGAAATGCACGCGTTCGCGGACACGATCGCTGCAAAGATTTCCGTTATCGCGCAAACCTATGCGGATGCCCTAGACCGGGCGCTGCAGCAAGCGCAGGATGCGGCGACCGGCAGCATCGACCGGGCTTTAGCCGCGCACGAGCGCCACGAAGATCTCGTGCAGACCGTTAGCGCGATGCGCGAACGGAAGTTGAGTATGCAGCAGCTGCTCGAGCGCATCGACGCGCACGTCGGCGCGTTTTTGGCGCGCGGCGACGAGATCGCGCCGGCGGATCCCGGCGCCGAAGCGGTGCGCCGCGCACACACGCAAGCGCAGTTCGACCGCGAAACGTATCAGCGCGGTTTGCGTCCGCAGCGCTGGCGCGTCGCCGTGCTCGGTGCGCTTCGGCGCGGCAAATCGAGCCTGATCAATGCGTTTGCGGGCCATCGCGTGCTGGCGGACGAGGCGGCCGGCGAGATCGCGTATCCCGTTCACGTTCGATACGGCGAGAAAGAGGAAGCCTTCGCACTACACTCCGACGGAGCGTGGCGCGAAATCGAGATCGAATCCGCGCTGGAAGAAGCGACGCGCAATCCCGTGCTCATTCTCACGCCGTGGAAACTGCCGCACGAACTCGTGCTCGTGCACGCACCCGCATTTGACGCGGGCGGGCAGGAATTGGAAGACGTCTGCATGGTAGCCGCGCGCGCCTCGAGCGAAGTGCTGTGTTTGTTCTCACGTCAGCTGTCCGATCGTGAACTCGACCTGTACGAGCGCGTCGCGCAACTCGGCAAGCCGATGCTCTTCGCGCACACGCTTGCGGACAACGAATCGGCTTCCGAACGGCGACACGTCGTCGAACTCGCGCAGCAGTACTTACGCGAACGCAGCATTCCGGCCCAGCGCATCTTCACGGTCTCGACGCTCGAGTACGCGCAGGCCAAGCGCGACCAGCGCGCGCCCGCGGGATGGAACGAACTCGATGCGCTCGTTTCCACGATCGGCGCGCACGCCGAGGAACACATGGGCCGTTTGGCACGCTTGGCGCGGGCGCAGCACGAAGACTCCGTAAAGCCGGCAGGCGAACACCCGGCGGGTGAAAAGCCCCGCGGATTCCTTGCGCGGCTGTTTCAGCGCTAATGGGGACCGGCGCAGCCGAGAGCGAATGACCCCCTCCGGCATCATGGCATCCCCACCGAAGACCGACCGTTTTACCCTCGGCCCGGCGACAATCGCCCACGGCGATGGGAGCTCAACCTACGGGCGCATCAGCGTCGAGCACGGCCGCATCCGCGAAATTCTTCCAGCGGACGGCCCCAGCGATTTCCGCTTACCGCCCGGCACGCATGTGGCACCCGGCCTCATCGACGTTCATACGAACGGCGCGGGCGACTTTTTATTCAACCGAGATCAAGGCTATGCCGTTCCCGTCGCGGCGGTTGAGTACGCGCGGCAAGGCGCCAGCGGATTTCTCGCGGGGATCATGACCGCTCCGTGGGAGTCGATGTTGCACGCGGCCGGCGAGGTCGTCGAAGCGGCGCATCAATTGGAAGAGGATGAACCGCGCGGCGCGCGCTGTCTGGGCATTCATTTCGAAGGGCCGTTCCTCAATCCGAAATTCCGCCGCGTGCATCAGCAGCAGTGGGTCATTCCGGGAAGCGCCGATCGCGCAGAGGCGCTGGTCGAAGCGTGCAAAGGCGCATGCTTGATGGTCACGCTCGCACCGGAAGTGGAAGGCGCGACCGATGCCGCGCGCGTGTTTCTCGAACACGGCGTGGTTTGCTCCGCGGGCCACACCTCCGCGCGCTACCGCGAAGGAATGCTCGCAATCGGACTTGGCTTTCGTTCGCTTACGCACGCGTTCAACGCGATGCCGCCGCTCGATCACCGCGATCCGTCGATACTCGCGGCGTTCATTCAAGATGCGCGCACGTTCGTTCAAGTCATTTGCGACGGGCATCACGTGGCGCCGGTGATGGTCGACATCCTGCACCGCACGCTCGGCGATCGCATCATCATCGCGACCGACAACATGCCGCCCGCAGGCCCCGGCTATCACATCGAAGGCGGCGTCATGCGCGCCGAAGACGGCACGATAGCGGGTAGCGCCTTGCGCATCGACGAAGGCGTGCGCAATTACATGTCCTATACGGAACTGCCGTTTGCAAAAGCGGTGCGCGCGGCAACGTACACGCCCGCAAAACTGCTCGGACTCGAACGCGAACTCGGCCGCATCGCGCCGGGACTGCGCGCCGATCTTTCATTTTGGGACGAGCAATTTGCCGTCATCGGAACCATGGTCGGCGGCCACACCGTATTCGGCGAAGTCTGTACGCCGGCAGCCGCATGAGCGTCCATGCAATTCTTTTAATCCTGCTGGGCCTATTCGCGGTCGTCTATATCGCCGTGTGGGGCGCCGAAATGTCGCGACGCGGATTCATCCTCCCGGCATGGCTCGAAATCGGCGTCGGCTTTATTACGGATTTCTTCGATACGCTGGGTATCGGGTCGTTCGCGCCCACGACGACGATGTTCAAGTTTTGGAAACTCGTTCCCGACGAACGCATCCCCGGCACGCTCAACGTCGGCCACGCGCTGCCGACGATCGCGGAGGCGCTCATCTTCATCGCGATCGTCGATGTCGCGCCGGTTACGCTCGTGTTGCTCATTGCTGCCGCAATCGTCGGAGCATGGCTCGGCGCGGGAATCGTCGCGAAATGGCCGCGCCGCTACGTGCAGATCGGCATGGGCCTTGCGCTCATCGCCGCCGGCATCTTCTTCATCATGAAGAACCTGAATATCTTACAAGGCGGCGGTAATGCGCTCGGTCTGAGCGGTACGCTGCTCTACGTCGGAATCGCGGGAAACTTCGTACTCGGCGCACTCATGACGATCGGTATCGGTCTGTACGCACCGGCGATGATCATGGTCGCGCTGCTCGGAATGAGTCCGATCGCGGCGTTCCCCATCATGATGGGATCCTGCGCGTTCCTCATGCCGATCGCCAGCTGGCGCTTCATCAAGTTCGACGCCTACACGCTCAAAGCAGCGCTCGGTCTCACAATCGGCGGCGTGCCGGGAGTGCTGGCTGCGGCGTATCTCGTCAAGTCGCTCAACGTCAGCGCGCTGCGCTGGCTCGTTGCCGCGGTTGTGATCTACACTGCCTTCATGATGCTGCGATCGGCGCTCGTCGAGCGCCAGTCCGAAGCCGCGGTCGGCGCGGGCGCGGTCGTTCCGGAGTAACGCTAGGAACTGACCAGTTCGCGCGTCGCCGCCGCGTTGAAGTATGACGCCTTCGGGTGATGCATGATGATTGCGGCCGTCGACTGCTCCGGAATGATTTGGAACGCTTCCGTCAGCGAGACGCCGATCGCATTCGTCGCGTCGAGCAACCTGAACGCGGTTTCATGCTGGGAGAGATCGGGGCACGCGCCGTAACCCCACGAATAGCGTTTGCCGCGTTCTTCTTCCAACCCGAGCTCGGCACGGACGAGTCGATGCGAATACTCCGCGAGCGCCTCGGCGCTCTGGACGGAGAACCCGTGCAAGAAATACGATTCGCTGTACTCGCCTTCGCGCTGCAGCTTTTCCGTCCGTTCCGATGCGCGCGTGCCCATCGTGACCACTTGCAGCGCAATCACATCGATACCATGGCCGCTTTCGGGCTCGCGCACGTAGTCGGCAAGCGAGAGATGTTCGCCGCCTGCTTGCCGGATGAACGTGAAGCGCGCGATTTCCTTCGAATTGTCGGCCGGATCGT
>DAISWS010000021.1:0-28351 GCA_036826275.1 Vulcanimicrobiaceae bacterium | reverse complement strand
CAGCGCACCGATCTGCTGTGGGTCTATGAAGGCATGAACCAGTACCTCGGCGACATGCTCGCATACCGTGCGGGAATCGAAAGTCCAAAAGACTATCCGGAATATCTGGCGAGCATCTGGGCGGACATGGACGCTGAGCCCGGACGGCGCACGACGCCGCTCATCGACACGACGACCGCGGCGCCGTATCTCTACCAAGCCCGCGGAGACTATTCATCGCTGCGGCGCACGTCGGGCGACTTTTACACCGAAGGCGAACTGATCTGGCTCGACGCGGACACGATCATCCGTCAAGAGAGCGGTGGAACGAAATCGCTCGACACGTTCTTGCACGCGTTCACGGAGCCGGCCGTAACTGGACCGATCACGAAAACGTACACACGCGAGGACGTCGAGAAAACGCTTTCGTCCGTTGTTCCCTATGATTGGCACGGCTTTTTCGAGCGCTACGTCTACCAAGTGTCGGAGCATCCGCCGAGCGACGACCTAGCGCGCTCGGGCTGGCGCCTGGTCTTCAACGACAAACCGAACAAGTTCATCGAAGCGCGCGCGCATCTGCGGCACAGTGCAAACTACTGGTATTCACTGGGCGTGGATATCAGCGGCAAGGGCAGCGTGCAGGACGTGCGCGAGAATTCACCCGCATGGAAAGCGGGGCTCGCGCCCGGCATGACGGTGATTGCGGTGAACGGACAGGAATGGGACCCGGACGTTCTCGAGTACGCGGTAAAAACGGCGCAGCACTCGTCGTCGAACGTCGTGTTCATTGCGAGCAATCAAGGCTTCGTAGGAACGTATACAATGAACTATCACGGCGGTTTGCGCTATCCGCATTTGGAGCGGATTCCCGGCAAACCGAACATGCTTGCAAAAATAATGGCGGCGCATTAAGCGCCGCCATTCTGCTGTCTAGCCGCTCACGCGAGCGGTGAAATCGTATCCTTCATTGGACGATTCATCGATAGCCGTACCCGTGATCGCGTCGTTCTTTAGGATGCCTTGAACGTGCAGCCGTCCCATGCGTCCGATATCGAGCCATACATGATCGCCCGTGCGTCCGCCCGTTACAGGAATAAAGGCAATCGAATCGCCTGCGGGATGGTAATAGCCCTGGATGATGCCATCGGGATGAATCGTAATCTGTAAGTTACCGGTCCACGGCGCGCCTAAGCCGCCGATCGGCTCGAGCGACGTCTGGTAAGTCGTTTGTACCGGCGTAACCGGTTGCGTTGTTGCGGCCTGCGAGATCGCCGGCGCGCCCATCAGCGCCAGCGCGGCGGCAAATGCCGCGGTTCGAATAAGCTTTGTATTCATGATGCTCTACTGGTGATAACGCGCCTGCGGACAGCGGGGGTTCCGCAAGCGCCCGGCTATTCGGCCGCTTAGAGTTGGCCAGCGTAGCGCTTTGGCTCGCTTGAAGTCGTACTCATCGTCCAACACGCGTCGGACCGCGAGCTCACATCTGTATTTCGCCCTTGTCGGCGCATGCCGTATCCAAGTGGGCGTATTCGCGAATAGCCTCATCCACCACCGGTATAAAGTTCGCCAGCGTTTGGAGCGCTGCGCGGAACATGAGCGCCTGCTCCATGTTCACGAACTTGAAAGTCACTTCATCATTAGGCATACGCAAGATTCTCCCAAATCACTCAATCGGCGACGTGGTGTTGCCTCCCGCCTCCTTACGTGGTTATACAGTCGAAGCCCTTACCGTAGGGGGCGACCATAGCGAAACCTACAAGCGGGCCGGTAGGCGCCCGCTCGCAAAGGGCGAACGTCTGGGTATGCGATTTTTAACCGCCTTCTTACTGCTTTTCGCGCTGGTCGCGAATTCTGGCCGACCAGCCGGCGCCGGAACGCTGGAAAGCCACATTTATACCAAAAACGACACCAACGTGTGGGTATGGGTGACCGCCTACCAAGTTTACGGGCCGGGCGTTTCCAAAATCATGGGCGCGTGGTGCGTGGGTCCGCAATCGTTCGACCATCACGGCCTGCACGCAAACATCCGTGAAGTGCGATTCGAGATCACGAAGAACCACGGCTGCGCACATCCGGTGCTGCTCGATAAGACGGAGTTCGGCCCAAGCGATCGCGCGACCGCGACATCAAACACATACACGATTAGGCACGAAGGCTCAGGTTTTCAAATTCTCGGCGGACGCGATCGCTATTAGCTAGCTGCAGCTTTACTGCCTATCGACGTAGGTGGTTGTCGTAACGCTTGTCGTGTGGTCCGTCATCGATCTGTCGAGACCGTATTGCGTGCGCCAATCATTACTAATGCGGGCATGGATTGTCGCCGCAATTACGAGCCACGCCGCAATGGCGGCTACAATAAGCACGCGTGTTGGAATGTGAATGTGAAACAACTGCACGGACCAAGCCACAATGGCGACGAGGGGTGCGCTCGCGAGTAACGCTTTCCAGAACATCGGTTGCGGGGGCGTATAGCCAAGCATTACACGCGTGGTTCCGCTCGCGGTCACGTGCCACCTATTCGTTGGCCTCGTACCATGGATACGAAACGCTCTTGTCAGCAGCGAAGTGATTGTTTCCGGTTTTTTGCTAGAAGCACGTTGATTGTCATGGGATGACCGGGACTCGAACCCGGACGCTCTTTCGAGCAGCAAATTTTCGCACCACTACAGCTTTCGCTGCCCCTCTTCGACAAGCTCAGAATGACGAGCTTGCGGAGAGGTTTGTTGGTCCGGACTGTGCCTTGACCGTATGATTTGCATCACGTAGGCCGCGCCCGTCCAGTCTCTACACCTTCGTTTTTCGCTACCCCTCGACGATGCTCGGGGTCGTTCGATACCTCACGATGACAAGTCGCGGCTTCACCTGACGTATCATCGTGCGCGGTATCGAGCAAAACGGTTGGCTCGGCGTTGGCACGCGTTTTCTCCCGCAGAGCGTTCGCCGAATTTGAGCGCATCCCGCAAGCGGTTTCCCATCCTGCGGCTCCAATCAAAAAGTCTGCTGTGTCTACCGATTCCACCATCATCCCAAATGGACGTATGCCAAGTTAGCCGGGGAGCGCTGAATTACTGCCGTGGCCGGGGACCGCGGGTATACCGTTGGGGCATGCTTGAACCGCAAATTCCGCACGAACGGGGCCGCGCTCTCCCCGAAGCACACCGAATGCTCTTCGGCAACCGTATCCTCGATTCGCTGCCGGCGAAGGAGGCCGAGCGCCTGGCGCCCACGATGCGGCGCATTTTTTTGCAGCGCGATCACGTAGTGGTACGGCCCGGCGAGCCCATCGCCTTCCTGCATTTTCCAATCGACTTGTTCGCGTGGTCGTGGACGGAAACCACGGACACACAGCGACCGACGTCCGTGCTCACCGTCGGCCAACGCGGCGTCGTCGAATGGAATCGCGTTCTCGGGACCGATGCGGGCAATTCGTGCGCTACCGTCATCTCGCCGGGCGCGGCATGGCGCATGCCCGCCGATGCGTTCGAGCAGCTTCAGCCGCACACGAACTCGCCGCTTCGCCGGCTATTGCTGCGCTTCGCGAACGCCTCCATCCTCAACGCCGCATGCCGCTTGGCGTGCAATGCGGAGCATAACATCGATCAGCGCCTGGCACGCTGGCTGCTATGGGTGGCGGATGAATGCGGACGCCTTGAGTTCGCCATCACGCACCAGCAAATTGCGGAAATTGCCGCGATTCGCCGGCCTTCGGTGTCGCTCGCGCTCTCGCAATTTCAGCGCGAAGGGCTCATCCGCTCGCAGCACGGGCGCCTGCGCATCCTGGACCGCACCAAGCTCGAAAACGGGGTTTGCCGCTGTTACTGGATAATCCGCGACAATGCGGACAACGTGTTCAAAAAAGAGAGCGGCGCCTGACGGCGCCGCTTCGTTTACTCTCCGCTGATGCCCATGTCGCGGGCTTGTTCGCGAATTGAATTGGTCGCCGCATCGCGGCTTGCTTCAATCGTTTCCTTGATCACTTCGCCTCCGCGGCGAACCACCTCGGTACCCTTCTGCCGGGCCTTCTCTTTCATATCTTGTGCGATGGGGCCGATGCGTTCGGATTCAAAGCGCGTTACCGGCAGCGCCAGGCCGATGAGGAATCCCACCGCAACGCCGGCAATCAACATGCCGATTGGATTCTCGGTCGGCGTCATGTTGCTCATTTGGTCGCGCGCGTCCTCAAGCTTCTCACGCGCTTGGCGCACACGCTCGCCCATAGAGCTCTTCACGTCGTCCATCTTGTTTTGCGCCGTCTCTTTCGCGCGTTCCACCACATTGGCGTTTTCCGCGACCGAGCGAACGTCTTCCGCGACGCGCCGGCGCGCGTCGTCTACTTCGCGGACTTGATTCCGCTCTTGATCCATTCTAAATCCTCCTTCACGCTACGCGGCGTTTCAAGTTCGATGGGCAGCGCCGAGTCGAGTTTTATTTTTGCTGCGGCGAGCATTGCAAGCGCGATGAATCCCCAAGCGACGGTGATAATCAGCGCGGCAAGCCACGGCTGAAAGACCAGCGTCAGCACGATAACGGCAAACGCGGTAAAGACGCCCAAAAAGGCGAGGCCCATGACCGCTGCGCCCGCAAGCCAGACACCCACGACAGCGAGCTTGCGGCCTTCAGTGGTGACCTCACGTTTGAATTGCGCGAGCTCCGCCCGGAACAGATCGCACAGATCCTCACCGAGATGCCGGAGCGACTCGCCGAGCCCTTCACGCTCGTTCACGTTGAATAACCCGTTTGCGACGCCGGCTGCGCGTATTCTTCGCGGTAATCGTCGCTGCCGGCGGCGGTGCGAACCGCGCGCGCGAGCGCGAGGCCGCCCAAAAAGCCCGCGCCGGCAATGACCCACGTGCGTCCGCGCATCAGCTCTTGCGCATCATTCCACATGACTGCCGAATCGTTATTGCGTAAATACCGTGCGACACCGACGCCGCGCTCCGCAACCGTGCCGATCAAATCGGCTGCCTGCGGTTCCCCGCGCTCGCGCAGAATGTCGCCAATCTCGCGCGCTACGTTGGTGTAATGCTCCACGCGGTCGGCCAGCATGCCGGTGCCGCGATCGACGGCCTGATTGATCACGCCCTGCGAGCGCCGCACTATTTCTCCCGTGTCAAAGCTTACCGCCATGTCGTTCCCTTCATTACTTATGGATACGAAGTATACTCTGCTCGTGAGTTCATACCCAAACTCCAGTCGTTATCGGACCGGTGTGTTTTGATCGTAAACGAGCCGCCACTCGCCATCCTCTTGCACGAACAAGAACAGCAGCACGAATTGTTTTTGCGCGTCAGCCTCGCGGTAGTCTACACGTGTAAGAGCCCAAGCGGCGCCTGCTTCTTCCCGCATCCACAGAATCTCCGGCTCGAACGTCCAGCGATCGTCCATGAACCAGTCGCGATGTGCGGCAACCGCGTTTTCGCGGCCTTCGATAATACGGCCGTCACCGCCCGCCAAGCGCACATCGTCCTTTGCGAGCGTTGCAGCAAAGCGATCGATGTCGCGGGTAGTAATAGCCTCAATGTGCTCCTCGAGCGCTTCTAAAAAACTCATCCTGTAGTTTCCCAGGCTTGGCCGCTGGGGAAACGGTCATCATTCGATGATTTTCGAAAACCGTGCGGACGCCGGACGGCAACTGGCTGCATATTTGACTGCTTATGCCGGGGGCGATACCCGTGTTCTGGCGCTTCCGCGCGGCGGCGTTCCGGTCGGTTACGAAGTTGCCCGTGCGCTCGGCGCACCGCTCGATGTTTTCATCGTCCGCAAGATCGGCGCACCGGGACGTGAGGAACTTGCCATCGGTGCGATCGCGTCCGGCGGCGTTCGAGTTTGGAACGACGATACGATCCTGTATCTCGGCGTCGATCGAGAAACGATCGAAGGAATAACGCGCCGCGAACTGCGTGAACTCGAGCGGCGCGAACATGCGTATCGCGGTTTGCTGCCGGCTCATGACGTGGAGCATCGAACGATCGTTCTCGTCGACGATGGTTTGGCAACGGGTGCCAGCATGCACGCCGCTCTTCTTGCATTGCGTCAACGCCAACCGCAAAGCATCGTTGTCGCCGTTCCTGTCGCGCCGGCCGATACGTGCGCGATTCTCGAGCCCCTCGTGGACGCGCTGGTCGTGATTGCAAAGCCGGAACCATTTCGCGGCGTAGGCGCATGGTATGCGGACTTCTCGCAAGTTTCCGATGAACAGGTGCGCGGGCTTTTGGCGGATGCCGCACACGCGGCCGGACCATCGTGACCAGCGAGGTTGTCATCGAGATCGACGGCAAGCACCTGGGCGCAACGCTCACTGTGCCGATGCCGGCGCATGGACTGGTCATCTTTGCACATGGCAGTGGCAGCAGCCGGCATAGTCCGCGCAACCGCTTCGTCGCAGAATGCCTGAACGGCACGGGCCTTGCAACGCTGCTGCTCGATCTGCTTACGCGCGACGAGGACGCAATCGACGAGCGCACCGCGGCCTTACGGTTCGACATAGCGCTCTTGGCACGGCGCGTCGATCTGGCGACGGCGTGGACGCGCGAGGCGGAGCAGCTGCGGGATCTGCGAGTCGGCTATTTCGGTGCAAGTACCGGCGCAGGCGCGGCTCTCCTCGCCGCGTCGACGCGCGACGACATCGATGCCATCGTCTCGCGCGGCGGACGCCCGGACCTTGCCGGCGATGCGCTCCGTGACGTTCAAGCGCCCACGCTGCTCATCATCGGCGAACGCGATCCGGTCGTCATCGATCTGAACCGGCGGGCAGCCTCGCAACTCGCAGCGCACTGCGAAATCGCCATCGTTCCCGGGGCCACGCATCTGTTCGAAGAAGCGGGAACGCTCGAGCGGGTGGCGGAGCTCGCACAGGAGTGGTTTATGCGCTACCTCGCGACAGCCGCGGAATGAACTATGGCCAGATCCGGCGCACTTCCTTGGGGATGGCCGCTCTGATTTTGTCGTATTCGCCCGGGACGCGCGCTTTGAGCACGCGCAACACGGCTCGCGCAAGCCATCCGAAATCGAGAGCGTCGCTGTATCCCATAAACTCCGGACGGATGCGGTCGAGAAACACCTGCGCATCGCGATCGACTACAGGAGCCTTGGCCGGATTCCATCCCTCGAAATATAGGCCGCGAACAAGCACCGGCAGCTGCGCGGAAAGATGCGCGCTTTGATCTGCGGTGAGTTGATCGCGCACCGCGTGAAGGACGCCGCGCAACGCTTGCAACGCGTAATGACGGTCTTCCCATCCCGTCTCGCGCAGGATGTCGCGAATCCACGAGTACGATTCTTGGACCGCCGTATCAAAAAAACCCAAATGCGCTTGGGTCGTCATAGAGTTTATGCTTCCCGGAGCTCGGCATGGCAAACGTGAAGATTCCTGCGGGCGCCGACTCGGTCACCATCGAAGTGGACGGCCGAAAACTCGCGCTGACGAATTTGAATAAAGTGTTCTGGCCGAAGCTCGGCACGACAAAACGTGACTTACTTCAATACTATGCCGACGTGGCGCCCGCACTTCTGCCGCACGTGACCGGCAAAGCGATGGTAATGAAACGCTATCCGAATGGCATTGCAGGCGACTTCTTCTTTATGAAGCGGGCGCCGTCCGGACGTCCGGAGTGGATAGAAACCTGCGCCATTCAGCACGGCACGGGGCTCATCAATTTTCCGATGGTCCAGGATGTCGCTTCTTTGCTGTGGGTTATCAACCTCGGCTGCATCGATCTGAATCCATGGTACGGCCGGTGCGAAACGTCCGACCGGCCCGAATACGTCCACTTCGATCTCGATCCTTTCGGCGGTGCGCCGTTCGAAGCGGTTCGCGAAGCAGCGCTTATCGTTCATGATGCGCTTCGTACACTCGGCATGACGGTTTATCCGAAAACTTCCGGCTCCAAAGGCATGCATCTCTATGTCGGCATCAAAACCGGTCCCATTCAACACGACGTTTGGGCATTTGCAAAGCGCGTCGCCATCGAGCTCGCAAAAGCTCACCCCGATCTTCTGACGGCCGAGTATAAAGTTGCAAAGCGCCCCAAAAACCGAGTGTTCATCGACTACGGTCAAAACCGCCTCGGCGCAACGCTCGCATCGGTCTACTCCGTGCGGCCAACGCCCGAAGCAAGCGTGTCGACGCCGGTCACGTGGGACGAAGTCGAGGGAGGCGTCGAAACCGCCGATTTCACCATGAAGAACGTCCCAAAACGCGTGAGCAAAATCGGCGACCTCTGGAAACCGATCACGCAGCAACGCGGACGGTACGATCTCGCTCCGCTTCTTTCGAGCGTGCATGCTTAAAGCGCCCATCGAACCGATGGAGGCCAAAAGCGTCGCGAACATTCCGCGCGGCGATGATTGGCTCTACGAACCGAAGTGGGACGGGTTTCGCTGCATCGCCTTTCGGGATGGCGCTCAGATAGCGATGCAATCCAAATCAGGACAGCCGCTGGAACGCTATTTCCCCGAAGTCATCGACGCGCTGGCCAATCTACGCGCTTCACGCTTCGTACTCGACGGCGAGATTTTCATCGAGCAGGCCGGCGTACTGGATTTTGACGCATTGCTGCAACGCATCCATCCGGCGGCGTCGCGCATCAAGCGCTTGTCGGTGGAGACACCCGCGCGCTACGCCGTGTTCGATCTTCTGTCAAACGCTGCCCACGACGCCTACAAAGAACCGCTTGAAAAGCGCCGCACGGCGCTCGAAGATTTCGCTGCCTCGAATTTTTCCGTTCACGGCACGATTGGGCTCTCCCCGGCGACGCGAGATTTTGTAGCGGCGGAGCGGTGGTTCAACGGCGATATGGCGCACTTCGACGGTGTCATCGCCAAGCGCCTCGACATGCCGTACCGCTTCGGCGAGCGCGACGCCGTCGTTAAAATCAAACGCGCGTACACGGCCGATTGCGTTGTCGGTGGTTTCCGCTATGCTAAGGACGGAAAGACGGTCGCCTCGCTGCTGCTCGGCCTGTACGATGACGAAGGCCTGCTGCATTTGGTCGGCTTCGTCGGCAGCATGAACGCCGCGGAGCGCGGTCGCGCCAAGGAGAAGCTCGAACCGATTATCGCGGAACCCGGCTTTACCGGCGCGCGCCCCGGCGGCGTGAGCCGCTGGGGCTCACGCGATACCGAATGGCACCCGGTCAAAGCGCGGATCGTCGTCGAAGTGCAATTCGATCATGTAACCGGCAAACGTTTCCGTCATGGCGCCCGCTTCATGCGCTGGCGCCCCGATAAAGATCCGCGCCAATGCACGATGGAGCAGATGTTCGCGCCGGCGCATGCACGTAGTGGGCGCGGTTAAGGCCAGGACGTCTCCGTCGACGGACAAACCAGCATTTCCCGGATTTCGCACCCCGGCGGTTGCGAGAGCGCGAACACCACCGTCTGCGCAACGTCTTCCGGACGATTCAACTTGGCATCCGCGGACGGTTTGTACTTCTCGTCGCGCCCGTCGAAGAAATGCGTATGCATGCCGCCCGGAATCAGCAGCGTTACGGGAACTTCGCCCGCAAGCTCCGTCGACAAGGCCCGTGTAAATCCGACGACGGCGAACTTGCTCGCGCAATACGCCGTCGCATCGCTGACGGCGCGTAAACCGAGCGTCGAAGCCACGGTGACGACGCGTCCGCGGCTCGGAATAAGGTAGGGCAGCGCGGCGCGTACGAGGTTCGCCGTTCCGATGAGGTTTACGCGGATAACGCGCTCCCAGGCGTCGCCGGAGACGTCGAGAAAACGTCCGCACGCGTCAACGCCCGCATTCGCAACGATTCCCGAGAGCCCGCCATGCTTTTCCGCGACCTCGCTTACCGCGCGTTTCACCGCTTCACGATCGGAAACGTCGACAGTCTCGTGTTCCATCGCTTCTTTGGACTTGTGAACGTCGAAGCCGATTGGAGTGCCGCTTGCGCCGCCGATCGCTTTCGCAATGGCCAGTCCGAGTCCGGACGATGCGCCGGTGACGATGAAGGCGCCTCGCAGGACAGGCCGCACGATCCCCTCTGCAAGTGCGGGGTGGTTCGATACTTCACCATGATGGCTGCCGCGGGTCATGATCATGTCGTGCTCTCCTTTTTTGGGCCTGACAGCGTTGTGGCGTTCTGAATTTCCCGGCGTCCGACACCGGCATAGTGCAAGCGCGCCCGGCGTACGGCGCTGGGATCGAGACGGTTGCGAAGATCGATGACGTTCGGCGCTTGCAGACGGCGTAGCACGCGCGTCCACTCCAGACGCGCGTACCCGCGATCGTCGTTTGCAATAACGAGCGCGCGCGATCCCTCGCATGCGTCGTACACCGAACCGAAATACTCAACGCGGTCGCGAAGCAGGCTCCGCGCGCGCGAAGCGGCATGCGCGTCGTGTACGGCAACGCTGCAGCCGGCGATAAGCAACGCTTCGACCAGCACCAGCGCAGGCGACTCGCGCAGATCGTCCGTTCCGCCCTTGAACGCAAGGCCCGCGACCGTCACGCGCGCATCGCACAAATCGCCGATAGTCCGCTCGATGAGTTGCACTGCGGCAACGATCTGCCGGCGGTTGACGCCGAGCGTGGCTTCGAGCATGGTCGGCTCGATGGCGTGGCGCCGTGCAACGTGCGCCAGCGCCGCAACGTCTTTGGGCAAACACGAACCGCCGAACCCCAGACCGGGTTCGAGATAGCTGCGGCCGATGCGAGCATCAGATCCGATACCGGCAACGACGCCGTCGACGTCGGCGTGCACCGCACCGCACACGTTCGCTATTTCGTTGATGAACGATATTTTCGCTGCGAGGAACGCGTTGGCCGCGTACTTGATCATCTCCGCGGTACGCACGTCCACCGCCAGAATCGGCGCGCCAAGTGGCTGGTAGAGTTCGCGCAAGACGGCAACGGCGCGCGCGTCGTCCGATCCGATGACGACGCGATCGGGATGAAGGAAGTCGCCAATCGCACTGCCTTCGCGCAGAAATTCCGGGTTCGAAGCAACACAGAAGCGGTTCGCTTGCTCACGGCCCGCGTTGACGATCCGCTCCACCATGTCCGCCGTTTCCACCGGTACGGTCGACTTGTTTACGACGATCAGCCCGTCCGGCCCCGAAGCCGCAATTTCACGAGCCGCTTGACGAACGTACGTCAGATCCGCTTCGCCGGTCGGGCCCGTCGGGGTGCCCACGGCGATGAAGACGATTTGCGCCCCCTGCAGTGCGCGTGTGCTGCTGCTCATGAATGCTAAACGCCCGGCGGACTGCTGCGCGGAAACCAGTTGTGAGAGCCCCGGTTCGTAAAACGGCACCTGGTTGTGTTGCAGCATCCGGATTTTTGTCACGTCGGTGTCGTAACAGCACACGTTATTTTGCAAGTGCGCCAGACAAGCAGCGCTAACTAATCCAACATAGCCGCAACCGAACACCGCGACGTTGTACATGCACCGCTTCTTACCAAGAAGTGCCCCCTTTTAACCTGGCCGTTTAAGTTTTCAAACGCCGGAAAAGATAGGCGCACTGCAACGATGATTGTTCTCGGATTGAACACGGTATTTCACGATACATCCGCCGCACTTATCGTTGACGGAGCGATACGATGCGCCGCGGAAGAGGAACGCTTCAACAGGCGTAAGCACGGAAAATCTTGCGTACCATTTAGTACATGGGAGATCCCGGTGCTCAGCGCAGCGTGGTGTTTGAAGAGCGCCGGCATTCGCGCGTCCGACGTCGATGTCGTCGCCTGTTCGTACGATCCATCGCTCGCCTATCAGCTCGATGGCGACGTTACGGCGAACGAATGGGAAGCGCTGCGCACGCTGTACGTGTCACGGCTACCGAATTTTCTCAAAAGCGAACTGCCCGGCATTGAAAGGGCGCGCGTCGACTTCGTCCCGCATCATGTCGCCCATGCCGCGTCCGCGTATCTCGCCGCGCCCTGGCGGGACAGCGCCGTGCTCGTAAGCGACGGGCGCGGCGAACGTTGGTCGTATCTCGGCGGGCACGTGAAAGACGGGCGGCTGAAGGTGCTGGTAACGCAGGAGCTGCCGCACTCGCTCGGTCTGCTGTACGAAGAGCTCACGATGCACTTGGGTTTTTTGCGCTCGTCGGACGAGTACAAGGTCATGGGCTTGGCCGGCTACGGCAAACCGCGCTTTCTGGACGAGTTCCGCGAACTGGTGAACGTGCGCGACGACGGCGGATTCACCGTTGCTCCTATCGACTTTTCGCACTATGCGCCGCGCCGCAGCGAAGACGGTGAATTTGAAGGCGCTCATGCAGACTTAGCCGCGAGCGTGCAAGCGCGCCTCGAAGAAGTGTTGCTCGACCTTGCCCGCTGGCTGCATGCGCGCACGGACGCGCAATACTTAACGATGGCCGGCGGTGTTGCGCTGAACTGCGTGGCCAACGCGCGTATCGCGCGCGAGGGGCCGTTCGACGACGTTTGGGTGCAGCCGGCCTCAGGTGACGCGGGCACCTCGCTTGGCGCCGCTCTCTTCGCGGCTGAAAAAGATGGCGATCGCGTACAGCCTATGAGCACTGCGGCACTCGGACGCGAATGGAGCGACGACGAGATTGCGCGGCGCTTGAATCTCGCGCACGTTCAATACGAACGCCCGGACGACATCGCCGCGGCGGTCGCGCGCATCCTCGCGGACGACGGCGTCGTCGGCTGGTTCCAAGGCCGCAGCGAATTCGGTCCGCGCGCCCTCGGCCACCGCAGTCTGCTTGCCAATCCGAAGTATCCGCAAAACCTCGAACGCTTGAACAATATCAAGGGACGCGAGCAGTTCCGTCCGGTCGCGCCGATGGTCCTCGAAGATCGCGCGGCCGAAATTTTTGAGGGCCACTTGCCCAGCCCGTACATGCTGTTTACGCACCGCGTTCGTCCGCAGTGGCGTGACGCGGTCGCAGCGGCGGTGCACGTGGACGGAACTGCGCGCGTGCAAACCGTGAATGCGCACGACGAGCCGCTCGTGGCCCGGATGCTGCGCGAATTCGATCGCCTTACCGGCACGCCGGTCATAATCAATACCAGTTTCAATACCGCCGGGCGGCCGATGGTCGACGATCCGCGCGATGCGCTCGAGTGTTTCGGCTCCGCGCCGGTGGATGCGCTCGCGATCGGCCCATTCTTGCTGCGGCGTGCCGGCGTCTACGCAACGGCTTCGCCGCTCGAGAAGCAGGCGCGCAGTGCGGTTTGATCTCGTGGTTCCGACGATCGGCAGACCGTCATTGGGCGTACTGCTGCAATCGCTCGAAGTTTCGGACGGGCCGCTTCCCGCACGCATCTTCATTGTCGACGATCGCCGCAGCGCTACCGCGCCGCTCGAACTTGGCGAGACCGGCGACGCGTTGCGCGAGCGCATCACGGTGCTGCGCGGCGACGCGGCCGGACCCGCGGCCGCGCGCAATACCGGCTGGCGCGCATCCGATGCGCCGTGGATTGCATTCTTGGACGACGACGTCGTCGTGCACGGTGATTGGCTCGCGCAGATCCAGCGCGACATCGCGGCGCTTCAGACGAGCGAAGCCGGATCGCAAGGCCGCGTGCGCGTGCCCCTCCCGGCCGATCGCCCACCGACGGATTGGGAACGAAACGTTGCCGGGCTGGAATCGTCGGCATGGATCACCGCTGACATGGTGTACCGGCGCACCGTGCTCGAACAGTTGAACGGGTTCGACGAACGGTTCCGCCGCGCATACCGGGAGGACGCGGACTTTGCGCTGCGTGTCTTCGCCGCCGGTTACACGATCGCGCAGGGATCGCGCTGGATCGATCATCCGGTGCGTCCCGCGGATCCGTGGGTCAGCGTACGCCTTCAGGCAGGCAACGCGGACGATGTGCTGATGGCCGCGCTGCACGGCAAACATTGGCGCGAACGCGCGAATGCGCCGCACGGGCGCTGGCCGTACCACCTTGCGACGGTTGCGTGTTTTGCCGCGTGGATGGCGCTCACGGCGGACTTCGCGTGGCGGCGTCTCAAGCCGGGCCCACGCACGCCGCAAGAAGTGCGCACCGTGCTGCTCACGAGCGCCGTGATACCGTTTGCGGCCGTCTATCATCGCACGCGCGCAATGCTGACGCTGCGCTCGCGCCTTCAGAGCGCGCAGTAATGATCCGCGCCGTCCTGTTCGATCGTGACGGAACGCTGATCGCCGATCGAAGGGACACGTTGAGCATCATGCCGGGCGCCGCCGCGGCTATTTCGCTTTTACGCGAGCGCGGCATGCGGATAGGAGTGGTGACGAATCAGCCCCGCGCGGGATCGAGTTCGCAGGCGCGCGAGCAGATGGAGGCGCTCCACGCCCGCATCGATGCATTGGCCGGCCCGATCGACGGCTGGTTCGTCTGCACGCATTTGCCGGAAGATGCGTGCTCGTACCGCAAACCAGAGCCCGGGCTTATTCTTCAAGCAGCGAACGCGTTCGGCGTTTCACCGGCGGAGTGCGTCGTCATCGGCGACATCGGCAGCGACGTCGAAGCGGCCGCACGCGCGGGAGCGCGCGCAATTCTGGTTCCTACGCCGGTCACGCGGGCTCAAGAGATCGAGGCGGCACCGATCGTATGCCGGGATTTGTATGAAGCGGCGCGCCTGGTGCTCAAAGGCGAGCAAAAGCGCGTTTTGGTTGCGCGGCAAGACAACAACGGCGATGTCCTGTTGACCGGACCGGCGGTACGGGCTATAGCCGCCTCGGCGGAGGTCACCATGCTGTGCGGACCGCGCGGTGCCGCCGCAGCGCGGATGCTTCCGTGTATTGAGGAGGTGATCGTGCGCGAGGCCGAATGGATCGACGCGCAGCCGCAGGCAATCGATCGGGCTGCCACCTTACGCTTCGTCGACGACATCGCTTCGCGCGGTTTTTCGGAAGCCGTCATCTTCACGTCCTTTCATCAAAGTGCGCTGCCGCTTGCGCTGCTGCTGCGTATGGCCGGCGTTGGCCGCATCGGCGCCATCAGCGTGGATTATCCCGGTTCGTTGCTCGACGTGCGCCACAACGTCGACGACGGCGTTCACGAAGTCGAGCGCGCGCTCTCGCTCGTTCGTGCGATGGGGTACGACTTGCCCGCGGGCGAAGATCGCGCGCTGCGCCTGCGAGATGCGGGCGTCTCGCCGCTGCCGTTCACCTCGTACGTCGTCGTTCATCCGGGTTCGACGGCTCCCGCTCGCGCCTGGTTTCCCGAGCGCAACGCCGAGCTCGTCACCCGCCTGTGCGAACTCGGTTACAACGTTGCGGTGACCGGATCGAATGACGAGCGCGAACTGACCGCATTCGTGGCGGGCGGCAACGCACGCGCGTTGGATGTAGGCGGCAAGACCACATTCGCCGAGTTTGCCGCGATCGTGCGCGATGCGGATGCCGTGATTTGCGGCAACACAGCCGCCGTGCATGTCGCAGCCGCGATGAAAACGCCGGTTGTCGAGATCTTTCCGCCGACGATCCCGGCGGCGCGCTTTCACCCGTGGATGGTTCCGTACGAGATCCTCGGCAATCAAGAGATCGCGTGCAAAGGCTGCCGCGCACGCGTCTGCCCGTTCGATGGGCAGCCGTGTCTAAACAGCGTCCGAGTTGAGGACGTCGTTCGCGCGCTCGAACGCGTCGCGCGGGTGGAGGCTTACGCCTAATGCGCGTCTTCGCATGGCACGTGCACGGATCGTGGATGACCGCATTCGTGCAGGGATCGCATGACTACTTCGTTCCCGTTTTACCGGATCGGGGTCCTGATGGGCGCGGCCGCGCCCAAACCTGGAACTGGCCGCAAACCGTCACCGAGGTTCCGCGAGACGATCTCGCCGGCGTAAAGCCCGACGTCATAATTCTGCAGCGTCCGCACGAATTCGACTTGGTCCGGCGGTGGATGGGCATCACGCCGGGCGTTGACGTGCGGGCGATCTACGTCGAACACAACGCGCCGCAAGGACAGATCAACGCGATGGGACATCCGACCACCGCGTGGCCGGGTATCGAGGTCGTCCACGTCACGCATTTCAACGATCTGTTCTGGGACTGCGGCGATCGCCGAACGCACGTAATCGAGCACGGCATCGTGGATCCCGGTTATCGCTATACCGGCGAGTTCGCCTCGTGCGCCGTGGTTATCAACGAACCGCAGCGCCGCGCACGCGTCACGGGTACCGATCTTCTGGCGCGGTTTGAGTCCCGCGTTCCGATCGAACTCTTCGGGATGGGCGCCGGCGCTCGGGGAGGCTTCGAAAATTTAACGCAAGCGCGGCTGCACGGCGAACTGGCTCGCCGCCGCGTCTATTTGCATCCCATACGATGGACGTCTCTTGGTCTTTCGCTCATCGAGGCGATGCATCTGGGCATGCCTATCGTTGCTTTGGCCACAACAGAGGTTCCCGAGGCCGTTCACAACGGCACGGGCTTCATCTCCACCAACGTGCGCGCGCTGATCGATTCGCTCGAACAGCTGCTCGCGTATCCCGACCGCTGCAAGGAGCTGGGACAAAACGCTCGCGCGTACGCGCGCGAACGCTACGGGCTCGGACGCTTCCTAGCCGATTGGGATCGCCTATTCGAGGAGATCGTATGTTAAAGGTAGCGATGGTTTCGGAGCATGCGAGCCCGTTAGCGGTGCTCGGCGGCGTTGACGCCGGCGGCCAAAACGTGCACGTCGCAGCACTCGCGGAGGCAATGGCGCATCAAGGCGCGGAGGTAACGGTGTACACGCGCCGCGACGATCCGTCGCTCCCGCAGCGCGTTCAGTTCGCTTCGGGCGTAACGGTCGAGCACGTCGATGCGGGTCCCGCGGAAACGATTGAAAAGGACCGGCTGCTGCCGTACATGGATGCGTTCGCGGAGTATCTGTCGGAGCGTTGGCGCGTCGACCGCCCGGACGTCGTGCACGCGCACTTTTGGATGTCCGGAAAGGCGTCGCTCGACGCAGGATTGCCGCTCGGCATTCCGGTCGTTCAAACGTTTCATGCGCTCGGCACTGAAAAACGCCGCTACCAAGGTGCAAAAGACACGAGTCCGCCGACGCGTCTGGATGAAGAGCAGCGCATCGCTTACGATTCGAGCCGGATTATTGCAACGGCAACGGCGGAGGCGTTCGAATTGGTGCGCATCGGCGCGGACAAGGCAAAGATTGCAGTCGTCCCCTGCGGCGTGGATCTGCGCATGTTCCAGCCGCTCGGGCCGGCCGAAGAACGCCATTCGCAGCGCAAGCGTCTGGTATGCCTGAGCCGTTTGGTCGAGCGTAAAGGAATCGCCGACGTACTCAATGCGCTGACGGTTCTTCCGGACGTCGAACTCGTCGTCGCAGGCGGACCCGATCTGGAGCAACTGGATGCCGATCCCGAAGCCTGCCGCCTCAAGCAGATCGCGCGCGATCTCGGGATCGCAGAACGCGTCTTCTTCCGCGGACGCGTGGAGCGCTCGGATGTGCCGTCACTGCTGCGATCGGCGGACGCCGTCGTCTGCTATCCGTGGTACGAACCATTCGGCATCGTGCCGCTCGAAGCGATGGCGTGCGGCGTCGCAGTTGTGGTTGCGCAAGTTGGCGGTCTGGTCGACAGCGTTCTTGACGGCGTGACGGGCATCCACGTTCCGCCGCGTTCGCCGATCGCGCTGGCGCAAGCGCTGCGCGAGCTTTTGGCCGATCCGAAACGCTGCGTGCAGCTGGCACTGGCGGGCACGCGCCGCGCGAATCGCCGGTACGGCTGGGCCCGCATTGCGAGCGATACGCTGGCCGTGTATCACGACGTCATCATCGAACGGGTCTTCGCGCAACGCGCGTCATGAGGACGACCTCTCGGCCGACGCTGGTGATTTTGCGGGCGCTCGGCCTGGGCGATCTGTTGACCGCGGTGCCGGCGATCCGGGCGATTGCGCGCGCCTTTCCCGATCACTACCGCGTGCTCGCCGCACCGCTCTACTTGGCGCCGCTCGTGCGCCTATGCGGCGGCGTCGACGAAGTCGCGGACGCTACGCCGCTTATGCCCCTGAGCGCGGATCTCGAGCATCCCGACATAGCGGTCAATCTGCACGGCCGCGGCCCGCACAGTCATCGTATACTTCTACAGACGGCGCCCCGCCGGTTAATCGCGTTCGCGCATCCCGACGTTGCGGAGAGCCACGGTTTCCCGCAGTGGCGGCCGGACGAACACGAAATCGATCGCTGGTGCCGCATGCTGCGCGAGAGCGGGATTCCCACCGACGCCAACGATCTCGAAATCATCGCAAGTCATGGTGACGCGCGTTCCCGCGGCGCAATCGTCATCCACCCCGGCGCCGCGAGCGAATCGCGCCGGTGGCCGGCGGGACGGTGGATCGAAACTTGCACGCGCCTTTCCAATGAAGGCCACCGGATCGTGATGACGGGTTCGTCGAGCGAGTTCCGGCGCTGCCGTTTCATCGCGAAAGCGGCACATCTGCCGATCGAGTGCGTTCTTGCCGGACGAACCGACCTTGCCGACCTCGTTTCGATTGTTGCGGCGGCGCGCGCGATCGTGTGCGGCGATACCGGAATGGCTCATATTGCGACGGCGCTGCGGACTCCGTCGGTGGTCTTGTTCGGACCCACGTCGCCGCGCTATTGGGGTCCGCCGGCACACCGCCCGTATCATCGCGTCATTTGGCGCGGCATTCTCGGGGATCCGCATGCCCCATACGTCGATCCGGGACTAGCGTCGATAGCGGTCGACGAAGTGCTTGCCGAATTGCACGATCTGTTGCACTTGGCGCGCGCCGGGTAAACTGCGTCCATGAGCACCTCCGGAGTCGAACGCTATCAGAGCGCGCACGGTGAAATCGGCCTCAAAATCGACGCCTCCGATGCAAACCGCTTGCTGCTCGCGCTCGAACGGCTCGATCAAGAAGGCGGCCTCGAACCGTCGCTTGCGACGCTTCGTGAAACGCTGCGCGCCGCGCTTGTCACCAAATCATCCGGCGATACGGATAGTGCGCCGAGCAGCGGCGCATGAGGGTTTTTCCTGGCCGGAGTGCGGGTAACCGGAATTGCAGAGATTGGAGGTAATGAGTGGCAACAGCACAGCGCACTACCGATCATGAGGAGATCCGGCGCTGGGTCGAAAGCCGCGGCGGTCAGCCCGCCGTCGTGCGGGGCACGGGCGGTGTTCTACGCATCGACTTCGGGCAGCCCGAGGAGCGGCTCGAGCAAGTCGATTGGGATCGCTTCTTCGATATTTTCGACCGCAGCAACGTCGCGTTTCTCTACGATCCGCAAGGACACATGGTAAAGTTCGTCGAGGAACAATCAGCCGCGTCGGGCAACGGCCGGCGCAAGAGTTCGGGCGGACGCAAAAAGAGCAGCGGCGGACGCAAGAAATCGTCGAGCCGCAAAAAGAGCACGTCGTCGCGCAAAAAGAGCAGCGGGGGACGCAAGAAAAGCTCCGGCGGGCGCAAGAAGAGCAGCGGCGGACGCAAGAAATCGACCAGCCGCAAAAAGAGCACGTCCTCGCGCAAGAAGAGCAGCGGTGGACGTAAGAAGAGCTCCGGCGGACGCAAGAAGAGCAGCGGTGGACGCAAGAAGAGCTCCGGCCGCAAGTACGGCAAGAAGGCCGGACGCAAAGTCGAGCGCGCGATGCATGAGATGAAGCGCGGCGAGCTCAAGTCTGGGCGGAGCGGCAAAAAAGTGAAAAGCCGCAAACAAGCGATCGCGATCGGATTGTCCGAAGCGCGTCGCAGCGGCGGCAAGGTCCCGCCAAATCCCAGCCGCCGCAAGTCTTCGCGCCGCAAACGCGGCTAACTAGATCGGCACGGTTGACTGCGCGGCCGCCTCTTCCAGGCGGCTGCCCATTTCTTCGAGCTCCGGTTTCTCGAAGACGCGGTGCGCGATCTTGAACATGCTGCCTTCTTCTTCGTCGACGTGGTGCTGGACGAGATCGCGCAGCACGCTGAGCTTCGCGCGGTACTGCTCGGTGCCCGGATCGAGCTTCTCCAAACTCTCGATGGTGATCTTCACGAGGTTGTGTTCCTCGTACGCTTGCGCTACCTCGAGGCGTTCCTCGCTTTTCTCGACGCGGTGCTTGAGTTCGGGATAAAAAATCTCTTCTTCAAGAATCGAGTGCAGGCGCAAGTCGTGATCGATCTGTTTGAACAGCGTCATACGCTCGCCCGGTTCTTTCGTTTCGAGCGCCTTTTTGAAGAGCGCTTCGACTTCGCGATGCTGCTTCTTGAGCAAATTGGTTGCTTCCATGAGCGACATTTACCCGTGCCGCCGGGTGGGTACGAGGTTAGCATGAACGACGACGGCGGCGTACAGCGGGTGCACGCTTCAGACATCGATACGACCACCACGCCGGTGCTCGATGCGCGCAGGCATCCCGGCAAGGAACAGATTCGCGGTGCGTTGCGCTACGACGAGCGAGCGCTGCTCACTGAAGAGCGCTTGGCCATCCCTCTGCCTCACGATCGCCCGATCGTCGTGTACGCCGATTCGGACGACGACGCAGAACGCGTTGCCGAGCGCCTGCACGAGCAGGGGTTCTTGCACGCCGTGGTGCTCGAGGGCGGATTCGAGGCATACCGCCAAGCCGGTTTACCGGTCGAAGAGCTGACGCAAGAGCAGCCCATCCCGGGCGCTCCCGGTACCGGTATTCCGCGCGGTTAGTCCGCGTGCACGAAATCGATCCGCAACTACGAGATGGAACCCTGCGCGTCGTCGTGGAAACGCCGCGCGGCAGCCGGCATAAATACGCGTGGAGCGAAGAAATGCACGCGTTCGAACACAAGGCGACGTTAGGAAGCGGCCTCGTATGGCCGTACGATTACGGGTTTATTCCGAGGACCAAAGGCGGGGACGGCGACCCGCTCGACGTTCTGGTGCTCATGGACGAGCCCGCGTTTCCGGGCTG
This sequence comes from Vulcanimicrobiaceae bacterium, assembly GCA_036826275.1. Lineage (GTDB taxonomy): Bacteria > Vulcanimicrobiota > Vulcanimicrobiia > Vulcanimicrobiales > Vulcanimicrobiaceae > DATGJX01. The sequence goes on along the minus strand of DAISWS010000021.1, from coordinate 7,577 downwards.
CGTGCTCGAGGTGCGCATCATCGGCGCATTCGAAGTCAGTAAAAACGGCGAGCGCAACGACCGCTACGTGGCGTGTTTGCTTCCCAGCAGAGAACTTTCGCTCAGCACCGACGGGTACGAGACGCTGAGCGATCTGCCGAAACCGCTGCTCGGCCAAATTGAAAACTTCCTGACCACATACTCGGTACAGCAAGGAAACGAAGTGCGAGTCGAGGGCCGCGTTCAGGCGAAGAAGGCCGTCGCGCGCATCAAAAAATCAGTCGCTTAACCGCGGCGGCGAGATTTGCAGCAAATTCAGCACGTGTGAAAGCCGCGTTGCATAGACCTCCTGACCGCTGCGCAGCAGTTCGTCGCGCAACTGGCGCAGTTCGTCCACCGCGCGGCTCACGTTTGGGCGGTTCATCTCGCGGAACATTTCGCGCGCGCGGTTGAAGCGCGTCTCTTCGTCGTCCTGGGGGGCGCGCCGTTCGAACGACGGCAGTTCATCGGAGTGACCGAGCACGATGTCGCCGACGATCTCGATGATGGCGTCGGCATGCACGCGCGCATTCGTAGCCGCCAAATCGACGTAACGCTCTTCACGATCGCGAGCCGAGATCGCGACGAGATTGGCCTCTACGCAAAGTTCGATCAGGCCGCCGACCAGGGGAACGGCCTCCGAGGCCGCTTCGAGATACGCCTCGTAGACCTCGTCTTCGTCCTCGTCCGTGGCGTCAAGGTAGTCGTTCCAAGCGCGGCGGGCTTCGAGAATCGCGCGATAGACGTCGTCTCCGTTCATAAGCCGTCCTTCTACGCCGGCCTACCGCACTACTCGCAAAAACGCAAACAGCGATGCCGTACTTACAACGGGGAGGTTATTGGGTACGGCATCGCGGCAGGGTTTGCGTTTCCTAGCACAACCGCGATTCGATGCTCGCCATGATCGATTCGCGGTTCTGCGTGTCAATAATACCCATCGCGGCAGCCGCCATTCAGAAATGTCCGTTAGTAAACGCATGCGGCTGGCGGGCGGCTGGCACATAGCGTAGATCCGAAACGCTCGCACGGCAAGAGCGCGATCAACCGCTTCAAAGGCAATCTGATCTCGTGTACACGATCGCCGGCTAGAGCGGATGCCGTAAAAGATATCCCAGCAGCACGTCGTTCGTCGAAACGAGCGGCGTGCTGCAACCGCATTTGCGGACGATCTGGCCGATAATAAGCAGCCCCGCGAGCAGAATATCGGCTCGCTGCGGATTCATACCGGGCAGCGCTTTACGCTCTTGGAGCGGCGTTGCGGCAAGCCGGTGAATCCACTGCTGAATTTCCGCCTCCCGCAGTGGCGCGTATGCAAAAAATTCACGTACGCCGCGAACGAGTGATACCGTCGTCGTGGCGCTTCCGCCGACGAGCACGAGCTGTCCCACCGCACCGAATGCGAAAGCCGGTTGGAGCGATTTGCGCGCATACGACTCCGCCTCTTCGAGTATGCTGCTTTGGACTGGTTCGCCCTCGCCGCTCAACGCGGGGAATGCTTCCGTCAGGCGCACGGCGCCAATCTCGCACGACACGACCTGTTCGGGTTCGCTCGACGTGCCCACCGCGTACTCCGAGGAGCCTCCGCCGACGTCCAGAACGGCAAGCCGCCCGCCGCCGGCCGTGATGCCGCTCACGGCGCCGGCGAACGAACACGCTGCTTCTTCTTCACCCGTAATAATCTCGATGCCGGCGCCCGTGAGCGCACGCACGCGTTCCTCAAACTGCGCTTCGTTGTCCGCCCGGCGCAGCGCGCTCGTCGCGATGATGCGAAACTGTGGCGTGCGTTCCCGAATCGCTGCCGCATGCTCGCTAATGGCTTGCAGCGTTCGCTGCATTGCCGACTCGTCCAGATGTCCGCGCTCACGCAGGCCTTGACCGATACGCGTTCCGGTCGAGCGGTGCAGCAGAATCTCGGGCGATCCGGATCCGATTCGAGCGACGAGCGCTCGCGTCGAGTTCGTGCCGATGGAAATCAGCGCCGGCGTCGCGCTGCGCTCGCCGAAGGTCAACGGTCCGTCGCGTGCTTTGATTCGAAGAGCGCCGCGCGTCGCTTCTTGCGCAAAAAGTGGCGTTCGTGCGCGGGAGGCAGCTCGGGGTTTTCCCACTCATGCGTCGATTTGATATAGTTTGCGATCTGCGCTTCGAACTGTTCGTCGTGCAGCTGCGGCGTGAGCATCACCATCGGACGGCGCTCCGCCGATTGCACGACGAACTCCATCGGTTTGCGCGACATGAGCCCCTTGTCGTAGTAGCCGCGGTGCTTCTCGACGTCCGCAGGCGGAGCACTCGCCAGCCGCCCGTCGTCCAGCCGGACGGTGGCTCCGAAAGCGTTCACGTTGATGACGGTTCCGCGCATCAGTGAGGAGGTTTGATGTAAATGATCGCTTCGTTCGGACGCACGAGATGCAGCCGGTCGTGGATCTCCGGGACGGCACCCTCAGGATCGAGCAGACGCCGCAGCTCGTGCTCTTCTTGGCGCTTATGTTCCCGCAACGCGGCAACGTCTTGCTGCACCGCCGAAAGCGAACGGGCCATCGCGATATTTTCGTTCACGATGCGCGCGAATTGGATCGAGACGAGGGTGAAGATGACGACGGCGACGGCACCGAAGATAAGGCGGCTGAAGAGACGGAGAATTCCGGCTGCTCCTCTTCGCCCGTTCATGTCTGGCTGATGTTCCCCATTCGCCGGTACTTCAGATATCGAGCCTCTCGCAGACGGTCGGCTGGAAGAGTAGCGAGCTCGTCCAACGACGACCCAACAGCTTTCAGCACGCGTGCGATTGTTCCCCCTGCGTCCCGGTGCGCGCCTCCGAGCGGCTCGGGCACGATCTCGTCGACGATTCCGAAACCTTGCAGATCCGTAGCCGTCAGTTTGAGATGCGCCGCAGCTTCGTCGGCCTTACCGGCATCGCTCCACAGAATCGCCGCGCAGCCTTCGGGGCTGGCAACGGAGTAGTAGCTGTGTTCGAGCATGATGACGCGGTCGGCTATTGCAAGCGCGAGTGCGCCGCCGCTGCCGCCTTCGCCGATCACGGTCGCAACGATCGGTACCGGCGCAATGCTGAACTGATACAGGCACGCCGCGATCGCTTCGGACTGCGCCCGTTCTTCAGACGTGATTCCAGGATCGGCGCCCTTCGTGTCGACGAACGTGACGATCGGCACACCCATGCGCCCGGCGAGCTTGGCGAGGCGCTGCACCTTGCGGTACCCCTCGGGCGCCGGCATGCCGAAGTTCCGTTTGATGTTTTCCTTGGTGTCGCGGCCGCGCTGTTCGCCTATTGCCATGACGGCGCGTCCGCCGAGCTTCGCCAAGCCGCCGATGATTGCATGATCGTCGCGGAAATGGCGATCGCCGTGCAACTCGTCGAATTCTTCGAACTGCGAGAAGTAATCCGCGGCCGTCGGGCGGTTCGGATGGCGCGCCATGTGCACTTTTTCCCACGGCGTCATCGAGCCGAAGATCTCACGCTGGATCTGCGCGTACTTTTCTTCGAGCGCGCGGATTTCGGACGACATGTCCACGGGCTGCTGCGCGTTCGCCTGCCGCAGTTCTTCGATGCGCTTTTCGAGTTCGAGCAGGCCCTTCTCGCGCTCCACGATCAGATTCATCCCGCCGCCACCCGGCGTTTGCCGCTCGCGCCATAGTCGAGCAAACGCGTAAGTGTGGATTTGAGGTTATGCCGGTCGACCACCATGTCGATGTGTCCTTTTTCGAGCAGGAATTCCGCGGTTTGAAACTGCTCGGGCAACTTCTGCCGGATGGTTTGTTCGATCACGCGCCGTCCCGCAAAGCCGATCATCGCTTTCGGCTCGGCGATGATGATGTCGGACTGAAACGCGAACGATGCCGAAACGCCGCCGGTGGTGGGATCGGTTAGCACCGTCAAAAACAGATTGCCGTCTTCCATGAAGTGCGCGACGGCGGCGGTGGTCTTCGCCATCTGCATGAGCGCGAGCATGCCTTCTTCCATGCGGGCGCCGCCGCTCGCCGTGAAGATGATGCACGGAATCCTACGCGCGCGCGCACCTTCGAGCAGCATCGTGATGCGTTCGCCGACGACCGTGCCCATCGTGCCGCCGCGAAAATGAAAATCCATGACGCCGAGCGCGACGTCGAATCCGCCGATCTTGCCGAAGCCGCACACGACGCCTTCGCTGAGCTTGGACTTTTCACGGTCCGCCGCAAGCTTGGCGGGATAGCTCTTCTTATCGGTCCAGTTCAGCGGATCGCCGGGCAGCACGTCGTTGCCGATTTCGATGAAATCGCTGTCGACCAGCGTGCTGATGCGATCGAACGCCGACATGCGGAAGTGGTGATCGCACTTCGGGCAGACCCATAAATTCGCCGCGAGATCGCGGCGGTAGAGAACTTCCGAGCACTTCGGACATTTGCTCCAAAGTGCGGCTTCTTCCGCTTCTTGCGGTTTGCTGCGGCGGTGCCGCAACCAATCGGGCATCGGCATTAGACGTTGCTTTCCGCCTTTTGCGCCTTCGGAAACATGCGCGCCGCATACAGCTTGCGAAGCTGCTTGAGGTAATTGAAAATTTCTTTCTGATTCATCTTCGACTGTCCGACGACGCGATCGGTGAACACGTACGGCACTTCGAGCGCCTTACCGTAATGCGCCTTCGCGATCACTTCCAGGCCGATCTTGAAACCGATCGGATCCAGTTCGACGCCTTCGAGCGCTGCGCGTTTGACCAGAAAATAGCCGCTGGTGATGTCTTTGATGCGCGTGAGCGGTTGCGCGAGCATGCACGCTACCTTCGAGGTGATGATGCGCTTCGCCGGCCAATTCGTGATGCCGCCGCCCTTCACGTACCGGCTGCCGACCGCAAGGCCGTAACCGTTCTCGAGCGCGTGTACCATCTGCGGCAGAATGTTGATGTCGTGGCTGAAGTCCGCATCCATCGCGCCGAGCGCTTGCGAATCCGCGCGCGCGTATTTCCAGCCGTCGATCACGCCGCTGGACAGACCGAGTTTTCCGGGGCGGTGCAGACATCGCACGGGCAGCTCCGATGCCAACCGGTCGACGATCGCTCCGGTGCCGTCCGGCGAATTGTCATCGACGACGATCACTTCACCGTCGAATGCGTTCGCTTTGAACAGCTCGTCCAACGCCCGCAGAAGCCGCTCGATGCCGCCGGCTTCATTGTAGGTAGGAATCACGATCGAAAACTTCAGACCCATGTCGATCCGGGCATATACGACAAGGGGGTGGCTGGTTCCGGTTTCGGCTACAAGCGCCGGATCAGCGGATTCGCAGCCGGATCGAATGCGGGCCGATCGTCGTACGCGGCGGCGGGTTGACGCAACGTGACGCCGTCCTCATTTACGTTCGTCGCTTCGTCCACCGGGATCAGCGCTTCTTGAGCGCGCGCGTTCCAGTACACCATCACGTATTGGGCCGAGCGCGTATCGCCCGAGGCATACACGCCACGCACTTCGCCAATCTGCGTGCCGCCGCTGTCTCGTACGGGGGTTCCGGCTTCCAATTCTTCGAGCAACCTAGGCATCGGTGCCGTTATACCCGCTTTTTACGGCTTGCCTTCGAGGGTTCGGCCAGCCGCAATATATCCGCAACCGTCCGGTGGGACTCTACCACGTGACGCAGTGGAACGGTTGCGTTGATATCGTAGACGTTGCGCCGTCCGCTGCGCCGCCGCGTGAGCGCACCCGCGTCCTGCAGGTCGGTGAGGATCTGTGCGACGGCGCGTTCGGTGATGCCGACTTCCTCGGCAAGATCGCGCATGCGCAAGTCCGGATCCTTCGCCAGCGCAATGAGAACGTGGGAATGGTTGCTCAAGAACGTCCAGCCCGAGCGCGGCTCCATGGTCCCACGCTTACGTTTTCTCCGGCCCTTCACCTGCACTGGAATACTTGATTTACGTTTCATGTTTTTAGGTTCAAGAACCGCACCGGACTTATTCTTGGCGAACCCGCGTGCTACAGTACCCACGATGCCCCTCATCCACAGTAATTTTCCCGACGACATATGGCAACGGCTGAAAGCCTGGGCCAAGATTCAAGCGCACGCATCCGAATCCCCCAGCGAAGACGACTGCATTCAGTATATCCGCAAGATCGTCGCTGATGTGGCCGGCGCCGCAAAGGCACTCCCCGAGCCGGTCGTGCTATTTTACGCAGAGGAAACGCTCGAGATGATCCGGTCGTTCCGCGCCGAGCAGTCGGTTTAACCGCCGGCGACATAATTCAAAAGCGCAAGCATCACCAATCCCGCCGTTTCCGTTCGAAGGACGCGCTCGCCCAGCGAGACGAGCGCCGCGCCCGCGCTTGCCGCTGCATCCGCTTCCGTATGTGAAAAGCCGCCCTCCGGCCCGATAATCACCAGCACCGTGTTTGCTTTTGCCGCGAGTTGCGGCAAGCGTTCGCGCAGCGGCGTCCGATCCGCGAGCTCCCACAGAAATAACACCGCGTCGTACGTTCCGAATTGCTCGATAAGTGCTGCCAACGTTTGCGGCCCCGCAATTTCCGTAATGCGAGCGCGTCCGCATTGCTGAGCTGCCGTTTTCGCGAGCCGCCGCCAGCGCTCGATCTTGTTCGTGTTGACTTCCGATGCGATCGTTCGTTCGGATTGGAGCGGAATGATTCGCGCCGCTCCGAGCTCCGTGAGTTTCTCGACGACGAAATCCATCTTCTGGCCTTTCGGCACGCCTTGCGCGACCGTGATTTCCGGAAACGCGCTCTCGTCCGCCGTTTTTAGTGCACCGAGCGTGGCGCGAACGGTTCGTCCGTCGATTGCCAGCGTCGCAGCAAAGCGCTGCGCGGCCGAATCGATAACTTCGATTTCATCGCCGTCACGTTTGCGTAAAACGTTCACGATCTTGTGCGCGTCGCTGCCGTCGAGGCGCACGACATCGCCCGCCGCATGCCGGCCTTCGACGAAAAACCGGCTACTCAGGCTTGAACGCTTCCTTCACTTTGTCGAAGAACGAACGTTCGTCAATGCGATCGCCGCCCGCTCGCGCGTATTCTTCGAGCAATTCACGCTGCCGCTTATTCACCTTCGTCGGCACCATGACGTGGACCGTGATCACGTGATCGCCGCGATGGTTCCCTCTCACGGCCGGCATGCCATGGCCGCGCATCCGGAACGTCGTTCCGGATTGCGTGCCGCCGTGCACGTTCAACGAAAGCTGTCCTTCCAGCGAAGGCACGTCGATCTGCGAACCGAGCGCAGCTTGCGGAAATGAGATCGGTACGTCGACATACGTGTCGAGTCCGTCGCGTTTGAACATCGGATGCGGCGAGACGCTCAAGTACACATACAGATCGCCGGGTGGCCCGCCGCGAATGCCGGCCTCGCCGTTCCCGTTTATGCGGATACGGCTGCCGTCGTCGACGCCTGCGGGAACGCGAACGGTGAGTTTTCGTTCTACTTCGCGGCGTCCGCGACCGTTGCACGATGGACACGGCTCTTGAATGACTTGTCCTTCGCCGTTGCATTTCGTGCACGTCGATTGCGTCACGAATTGGCCGAGCGGCGTTTGACGAACCATGCGCATCACGCCGCTGCCGCCGCACTGAACGCA
>DAISWS010000020.1:0-28439 GCA_036826275.1 Vulcanimicrobiaceae bacterium | reverse complement strand
GTTTGAACTTGGACCTGGTTCACCAGTTCACGCCGAACCTCACGCTGACGTTGAACGGTCAGTACAACTGGCTCAAACCGGAATTCAACGCCTATACGCCGGGTATTACGATCTTCCAACTCTTCGGCACCGGCCTGACGAATCAACCGACGCCGTGGGATTGGCTGAATACCGCGAACTGCCCGGGCGGTGCAACCGGCGGTTTACCGTGCGCGACCTCGAACGGCTACGTGTACAACGCCTTCTGCGGAAACACGCCCTGGGCGTTCAACGCACCGGCGCCGAGTTGTTTGCCGCGTTATCCGTCGTGGGGCATCGACTACAATGACTCCACGTTCATCAACTGGGGAACCGGGCTTCGCTTGCAATACGCGCCCAGTACGAAACTGCACGTCGACGTCGGCGTGCGCGATGAAGGACAAGTCCGCCACTGGCAGAGCCAGATCGGCAATCTCGGCTTTGGTGTGCCTTCTTCAGGATACGACATAAACAACTGCGCTGCGTATGCTGCAAACCCGATGAACTACAACCAGTGCCCCGTCGTGCAAATCACCAACCCGTTCGACGTGCCGTCGCAGTTGTGGCACAACGAACCAACCGTGCTGCAGCCCCGCGGCAGCATCTCGTACCAGTTCGGTCCGTTTGATTCGATCCGTATGGGCTACGGACGTTCGGCGGTTTTTGCAAACGCGCAAACCGCAGGCACGCCGTTCCACGAGTTCGGCATCGAGAAATTCGTGAAAATTCCGGCGGAAACCACGCCGGGCGTTCCGACGCTGTGCGGCTGGAACAGCGCGGCGTTCCCGACGGCGGTGTTCCCGTGCCAGAACATGGCGCAACAGCTCTACTGGGCAGGTGACAACGAGGAAGCGCCTGACGCAGAGAATCTGCCGCCGGCAATCTACCAGAACTACGACTTTAGCTACAACCACTTGTTCAAGAACGGCTGGGGCGTACGCGTGACGCCGTTCTTGAAGATCGGCAACAGTTTGCCGACGTACTACCTGCTGAACCCCGTGCTCGGCATCTTCGCGATCTCGACGCAGGGTTACAACAAGACGACCGGCGCCGAATTCGGCTTGACGACGCCGCAGCATGCGGTTGGACTCACCGGGTTCTTCACGGCAACCTATCAGAACGTGCTGAGCTCGACGCCGCCGTTCACGGTGGCCGAGACGGCCGTTCCGCTGAACAACTTAGCGACGCTGGCGCTGGGCGATCTCTATCGCGCCGGCTACGTATCTCCGCTCTCTTTGCGCCTCGGCGTTCAAGAGTCGTTCAAAAACGGGTTTAGCATCACCCCGGACATCCAGTTCAACATCGGGTTTCCGTACACGGCCGGCAACATGATCGCAGGCTGTCTCGTCTTCAATCTGGACGGCACGTGCGCGAAGTACGCGAACGTGAGCCAGATCGACATGGGCGCGGGTATCACGACCGGACAATCCAGCCTCACCGGCAGCAACCCGGGGTCGTCGATCTCGACGAACTACTACGACCCCGCATATCCGGGAACCGTAACCAATCCGAACATCGCATGGACGCGCGGAACGCCCGGTACGTCGGCGAACGGCGGCGTGCTTTCGCATCCGAACTTGTATGCGGATCTCACGCTCCAGTACAAGCACGGTCCGAACACGTTCGGCTTGCAGCTGTTCAACTTGTTTGGGACGGCGTGGATGAACTCGGTGCCGGCGGTCAATCCGTGGTACCAACCGGTTGCAAACGGTATCTCCGGTCCGCAAACCGGATATCTGACGTGCAACAACCAGACCGGTCCGAACGTGCGCGGATGCTTCCCCACGGTCCCGTACGATGCATATGCGTTCTCGAACGGCGCGTATCTCCTGACCAACGGCAACTTCACGGGAACGCCGCAGTACGGACCGCTGCAGCCATTCACGTTCCAGTTCTACTACCAGCGCAGAATCTGATTGGAAATGAGCATGAAAACGATAAAACTACTCATTGCCGGCGGAGCTAGCGCGCTGGCCTTAGCAGCGTGTTCGTCGGTCGGAGGGAGCCCCACGACTCCTTCCCACCCGTCGAACATCGCGAACAACGTGCTGCAGTTTGCAGTCGGTACTGCGAATCTGTACGGCACCTCCACCGGGTTGAACGTCGTCGCCACGTATCGTCAACCGAAAGGCGCGTTTGCACCCGGCGATAGTGGTACGGCGGTCAATTCACCGACGTTGACGCTACCCGGCAACATCAGCGTGGCAGCATCCGGCTCAACCGCACCATACGACGGCTGCTCGACGGTGCTTTCCGGTCCGTCCGCCAGTGAAGCCGGAACGCCGACGATCGGATCGACGACGCAGAATCCGGGCGCGCCGTGCACCACGACGCAAACGTCGTTCGGCCAGTCGGGCGGCGTGTTCGGCTTGGGCATAGAGCCGTGGAATGCAACGGGCCAAGGCGATTTTACGCCCGCAGCTCCGAATGCAAACGGTTCGCCGTTTCAAGTTGCACCGTATCCGGTGCCGCTGTACGCCGCGACCGTCGCATCACCCGGAAACGTCTTCACGCCATGGGGCGGTCCGCCGGCGTTTCAATATGCCGGTAATCCCGACTCCATCGTTGGCACGACGCTCAATAACACGCCCGCGGGCACCGCGGGCGTAAGCGAAGGCATCGACGTCTTCAACGGCATCGCTCCGGTCGCGGGTGGCGCGTACACGTTGGCGATCAACGTGCCGGCGAACACCGGTGCGGTGAACACGAGCCAAGGCTTCACGATGCCGGCAGCGCTGACGACGCTCGGCACGGCGACCGCTCCGGCGTTCGCGGCTGACGGCAAGGGCGGCGGCACCTTCGCCCTCAGCATGCCCGCCGGCGCGACCGAAGCGTATCTGGAGATCGAGAACCTCGGACCGGCAAGTGGCTCCAGCTGTACGGGCTGGGCGAGTGCCGGAACACCCGTCTATTACACGATCGAAGCCACCGCTTCGGGAACGTTGACGTTGCCGGACGATCTGGGACCGACCGCGCCTTCTGCGGTCAATCCGAAGGGTGCGGCGCAAAATACGGTACCGTCGATTTGCACGGCGGCGCAGAATACGACGACGAACGGCGCCGCGACGCCGGGCGATTCGTTCGCCGTTTGGGTGATCGGTTTCGATTACGATGCGTTTGGGATTTCGTATCCCAACAGCTCGGGCAATCCGTCGCCATCGTTCAACATGGCAAAAGGCTCGGCCGACATAACGATCTCGGCCGTTTCGAACCAGACCTCGCCGTAACCGCGGCAAGGCCATAACAACGACGGGGAGCGGATTTTCCGCTCCCCGTTTGAATTTCAAAGACGAATGCGACTAACGATCATCGGCGGCGGGCTGGCCGGCTGCGAGGCAGCGTGGCAAGCCGCGCGCTTGGGTGCCGTCGTCGATCTGTACGAGATGCGCCCGCATAAGAGCGGTCCGGCGCACAAGACCGGCAACCTCGCGGAGCTCGTGTGCAGCAATTCGTTGCGCGGCGCCGCGCTCGAGAACGCCGTCGGTCTTCTGAAGGAAGAACTCGCACTGCTCGATTCGGTCATCATTCAGTCGGCGCGCGAAGCCGCGGTGCCGGCCGGCGGCGCGCTCGCCGTCGATCGCGAGCGTTTTTCGCACGGGGTGCAGGCGCGCATCGAATCGCAATCCCGGATCGTGCTGCATCGCGAAGAACGGCACGAGATTCCGCAAGACCGCCCCGTCATCGTTGCATGCGGACCGCTGCCTTCCGAGGATTTGCTTGCTTCCATCGACGCGCTCGTCGGCCGGCGCCTTCATTACTACGATGCAGCGTCGCCGATCGTGTCGGCGGATTCCATCGACGAACGCCCGATGTACCGGAAGTCGCGGTACGAGAAAGGCGACGGGGACGATTACCTCAACGTTCCGCTCGACAAAGAACAGTATCTGCAGCTGCTGCACGATCTGCGCACGCTGCCGCGTCATCCCACCAAAGAATTTGAAGAGGCGCGCTACTTCGAAGGCTGTTTGCCGGTCGAAGAGATGGCGGATCGCGGCGAGGACGTGCTGCGCTTCGGGCCGCTCAAACCGGTCGGCCTGCGCGACCCGCGCACCGGAAAAACGCCGTACGCCGTCGTGCAACTGCGCAAGGAGAATGTCGAAGGCACCGCTTGGAACTTGGTTGGTTTTCAGACGCGCCTGACGTGGCCCGCGCAAAAAGAGGCGTTCGCGAAATTGCCCGGCCTGCAGACCGCGGAGTGGCTGCGTCTGGGCGTCATGCACCGCAATACGTTCATCGATTCGCCGCGCGCGCTCGATCCGCAGTTACGGCTGCGCGGAACGCAGGCAGTGTACTTTGCCGGGCAGATCACCGGCGCCGAGGGTTATGTTGAAGCCGCGGCGTGCGGCGCCATGACGGGCATTCATGCAGCGCGGCAGATGTTGGATCTCGAGCCGGTGGAGTTTCCGCGCGAGTCGGCGTTCGGGGCGGTCGTTGCGCATTTGCAGAACGCGCAGACGCCCGATTTCCAGCCCGCGAACGTCACGTGGGCGCCATTCCCGCCGTTAGATCAGCGGGAGGTAAAAGACAAGAAGCAGCGGCGGCGGATGATGGCGGAGCGAGCGTTGTCCGCAATGGAAGGTTTCGCGCATGCCACGTTGCTGGCCGTCACCTAGCGCCCGTTTTATTTTACGCGTACGATCGCGAAGCGCATCGTGATGTTGCTGAACGTTTTCACGGTCAGCATGTCTGCGAGCCCGATGGGCGGCGGCCCGTACGGGCCGACGGAATATGCCGACGTGCACGTTCCTTGGCCGCCGAATGCGCCGCCGTCGTGTTCGTCTATCGATACTGCGGGCCCGAGCTTTGCACCGATCTGCTGCGCGAGGTAGGCAGCACGCGAACGTGCCTGCGCGATGGCGAGCGCCTCCGCTTTGCGCTGCACCGCCGCGCAGTTATCCGCAGTTAGCCTGACGTCGACCGCGTTCAAAATGAGCGTGGGCATCGACGCAAACGTGTTGGAAAGGGTCAGCATGCCGTTCTGCAGCTGCGCCTGCGTAGGATGATGCACGCTCGCGGCAATTGTCGCCATGTTGGTCCGCGCTTGTCCGACCAGATACGGCGGAAGTTGAATCGACGCGCTGTCGGCGCCCGCCTTCGTGAGCGCGTCCACGATCGGCTGCAGCATTTGCGCGGTGAGCACCGTTGCGTTGTTGCGCGTCGAGATGCGCAGCGTCAGCGCCGCATTGGTTGCGGGCGTGCTCGCAATACCGCTCGCCGACACGGTAATTCCGTCGGACGGCCCGGCGGGCGCCGGCATCATCGGCATCGGGCCCATGGGAGGAACTTGCGCTACGGCAAGCGCGGCAAGCAAAAGCGGTTTCAGCATGATCACCCTCCGTCTTCAACGCCAGGATTCCGGCGCTCGTGACGCGCAGCCTGCAACCTCTGCCTCCTCTTCCGGGTACACGCGAGCGAGATGAGAATTCGATCCACCACGATCCTCGCCGTGCGCCGCGACGGAAAACTTGCCGTCGCCGGTGACGGCCAGGTGACGTTCGATAAGACGATCATGAAGCACGGCGCGCGGAAAGTGCGCCGTATAGCGGGCGGAAAAGTCATCGCGGGTTTCGCGGGTTCGGCCGCCGACGGCATGACGCTGCTGGAAAAATTCGAGGGCAAGTTCAACGAGTACAAGGACATCGTGCGCGCTTCGGTCGAGCTCGCTAAAGACTGGCGTCAAGATCGCGCGCTGCGCAAACTCGAAGCCCTGATGATTGTCGGAAACTCCGAGCATCTGCTGGTGCTCAGCGGCAACGGGGACGTCATCGAACCCGACGAGGGCTTGGCGGCCATCGGCAGCGGAGGACCGTACGCGCAAGCAGCCGCTTCGGCGCTGCTGCGCAATACCGGGATGAGCGCAGAGGACATCGCGCGCAAAGGCTTGGAGATTGCGGCGGAGATTTGCATCTATACCAACGACAGCATCGTGGTGGAAACCCTATGACGCCCGTAACCACCGGTGACACGCTCGAACTCACGCCGCGCGCAATCGTTGCGGCGCTCGACAAATATATCGTCGGTCAAGCCGCCGCGAAGCGCGCCGTCGCAATCGCGATGCGCAACCGCTACCGGCGCGAACGCGTGCAGGAAGATCTGCGTCAAGAGATCATTCCGAAGAACATTCTCATGATCGGCCCGACCGGCGTGGGTAAAACGGAGATCGCAAGGCGTTTGGCCGCGCTCGCGGGCGCGCCGTTCGTCAAAGTCGAAGCGACCAAATACACCGAAGTGGGATATGTCGGGCGCGACGTCGAGTCGATGGTGCGCGATCTGGTCGAACAAGCGGTGCGCATGGTCACCGACGAGCGCCGTGAGGAAGTGAAAGACGTTGCCGCCCGCATGGCGGTCGAGCGCGTCATCGATCTCTTACATCCCGAGACGCGTGCTCCGCAACCGGCGCAATGGCAGCAAAATCCATTCGTCGCCTCACTCGGATCGATCTTCGGCGGTTCGGGTCAAGCGCAGCAGCCGCAACAGCCCACGCCGTCGCCACCGCCGAATCCGGATGCGGCGCGCATTCGCGAACAAGCGCGCGCGGACGTCGAGCGCGGTTTTTACGACGTGCGTTTGGTCGAAATCGAAGTCGAAGAAGCGCAGAGCATGCCGATCGGCGTGCTCGGCGGCGGCTTCGATCAAGGCATGGGTCCGGGCGGCGGCGATTTGGGTGAGATGCTCGGCGGCATTCTGCCGAAGAAGCGCATTCGCAAGCGCGTTACCGTGCAAGAAGCGCGCCGGATCTTCGAGCAGGAAGAAGCGGGCAAACTCATCGACATGGATGCGGTCAAGCGTGAAGCGCTGCGCCGCGCCGGCGAGAACGGCATCATTTTCATCGACGAAATCGATAAGGTGGCCGGACGCGAGGGGTCACGCGGTCCTGACGTTTCACGCGAAGGCGTGCAGCGCGACATCCTGCCCATCGTGGAAGGCAGCACGGTCAACACCAAGTATGGCACGGTGAAGACCGACCACGTGCTCTTCATCGCCGCGGGTGCGTTTCACATGAGCAAGCCCTCGGATCTGATTCCCGAGTTGCAAGGGCGGTTTCCGATTCGCGTCGAGCTCGATTCGCTCACGGCGCAAGATTTTCGCACGATTCTCACGCAACCCAAAAACGCGCTGACGGAACAGTATAAGGCGCTCCTCGCAACCGAAGGCGTCACGCTGGAGTTCCGCGACGACGGCATCAGCCAAATCGCGCAGTTTGCCATGGAAGTCAACGAGCGCAGTGAAAACATCGGCGCGCGCAGGCTGCATACGGTGCTCGAGAAACTGCTCGATGACGTCAGCTACGAAGCACCGGAACGCAGCGGAAGCATTGTCGTGGATGCGCCGTACGTGCGCGGCAAGCTGCAGGACGTCGTGACCAACGCCGACCTGAGCAGTTACATTTTGTAATGGACGTGCTCGTCATCGGCGGCACGCGGTTCGTCGGCCGCCACATCGCGGGGGCATTTTCGCAGAGCGGTCATCGCGTAACGCTGTTCAACCGCGGCACCGATCAGTCGGTGCACGCCGAGCTCGAACAGGTGCATGGGGATCGCGCGAACGATCTGTCGCGCTTGGGCGGCCGGACGTGGGATGCGGTGGTCGACGCGTGCGGTTATACGCCCGACGTGGTGGAAATATCGGCGCGCTATTTCAAGGACCGCGCGAAACGGTACGTGTTTGTTTCCACGATCTCCGTGTACGACGAGAAAGCGACGGCCGGACCGGATGAGCAGTCGCCGGTTCTGGGGTTTCCGGCGGGAGAAGACCCGGGGCAGTTCAGCGTTGAACGGTACGGCGCGCTCAAAGTGTTGTGCGAGCAAACCGTTCAACGCGTGTTCGGCGCGAACGCTAGCATCTTGCGGCCGGGACTCGTCGCGGGCCCCTACGATCACACCGACCGCTTCACGTACTGGCCGGTGCGGTTCGACGACGGCGGCGACGTGCTGGGACCGCTTGCGCACAGCCGCGTGCAATACATCGATGCCCGCGATCTCGCCGCGTTCGCCGTGCACGCCGTCGAAACGCGAACGGACGGCGTGTTCAATTGCGTGACGTCGGCGCGCAGCCTGAATTTTGGAGACCTCTACGAGGCATGCATGCACGCCGCTTCGGCTGAGGACGTGGCCGTCATCGCGGTGCCGGATGAATTTCTGGGCGCGCACGACGTGAAGCCGTGGAGCGAATTGCCGCTGTGGATTCCGGCGGAAATCCCGGATGCCAGCATTGCCTATGCGGATGCGTCGCGCGCCGTGGCTGCCGGCCTGCGTACGCGTCCGATACAGGAGACCGCCCGCGACACGCTTGCGTGGGCCAGAACCGCTCAAAAACGCCTGGGAAGCCTACAGGCCGGCCTGGAGCCCGCCCGGGAAGCGGAGCTCGTCACCCAGGCCAGGGCCGCTGGACATGCTGCGGTAAAATAGTACGGCTATGCCCTACGTTCGCCCCATTCTCACCGACGGACATCCGACGCTTCGTAAGGTTGCCAAGAAGGTCGATCTCAAGGAACTGAACGACCCGCTCTTTCAGCAGCTCATCGACGATATGTTCGAAACGATGTACGCCGCGCCGGGCGTGGGCCTTGCCGCACCGCAGGTCAACGTGTCCAAGCGCCTCTTCGTCATGGACGTGGGCGAGGATGACGAGCATCCCGAAGGCGGCGCGTATGTGGTCATCAATCCGAAGATCGAACTGCAAGACGAAGAAGTCGAGATGACCGAAGGCTGCTTGTCGGTTCCGGGATACGTCGGCGAGATCGCGCGCTTCAACCGCGTTGCGGTTACCGGTATCGATCGCAACGGCGATAAGGTGCGCTTGGAGGGCAAAGGCACGTTCGCGCAAGCGTTGCAGCACGAGATCGATCATCTCAACGGCGTGCTGTACATCGACAAGGCGAAAAACGTGCGCGTACCGCAGACGAAGGAAGAAGAGGAGATCGCGGAAGCCGCCGCGGCGGAGGCGTATTAAAACACTCTTCTTCGGGACGAGCGAATTCGCCGTACCCGCGCTTCGCGTCACGGCGCAGCGCACGCAGCTCGCGGGCGTCGTCACGCAGCCCGATCGCCCGGCCGGACGCGGCCACCAGATGCAAGCGACGCCCGTCAAAACTGCCGCGCTCGAACTAGGCCTCCCCGTCTTCGAACCGCTCAAACTGCGTGAATTCGCGAAGCAACAGCGTGGGAATGAGTACGATCTGTTCGTGCTTGCGTCTTACGGTAAAATTCTTCCGCAAGAGCTGCTCGATATTCCCAGGCTCGGCTCGCTCAACGTGCATCCGAGTTTGCTGCCGAAGTATCGCGGCGCGACACCGATTCAAACCGCACTGCTCGAAGGTCAAGACGAAACGGGCGTTTCCATCATGCTCATGGATGCCGGAATGGATACGGGCGACATCGTCTTGCAGGAGCGCACGCCGATTGCCGGCATCGAGCGCTACGGCGAACTGCACGATCGCTTGGCGGTCTTCGGCGCGCAGGCGCTTTCGCACGCACTCGATCTCGCGCGCAGCGGGCACATTCCCCACCGGCCGCAAAGCGGCGCACCGAGCGTCACGAAACCGCTACGAAAAGAAGATCTTGTGGTGAATTGGAACGACACGTCCCAGCGCATCGTCAACGCGATCCGCGCGTATGCACCGGCGCCGGCCGCGCGCGCGGTGCTCGGCGGCGTTCCGGTGAAGCTGCTTCACGCGCGCACGGGTACGGCGAGCATCGCGCCGGTTGCGCCGGGCGAAATTCTCGGCGTGTCCGGAAAAGCAGTCAGCGTGCGTTGCGCGGACGGAACCGTGGACGTAGTGCAGCTCGTGCCGCCGAACCGCGGCGCGCAAAGCGGCGCGTCGTTTGCGCAGACCCTTCGACACGCTCAGGATGACAGACGATGACCGCGCGCGAGGTTGCGCTGCAGGTCGTGCGCGACGTATTTCCCGCGCAGGGCAGCCAGCGCGGCGCGCAGGAAGCGCTGGACTACCGTCTGGGCAAGGCGCAGCTCGATGCGCGAGACCGCGCGTTTGCAACGATGCTTGCATTCGGCGCCATCAAGATGCGCAGAACGGTCGATTGGTATCTGCAGCCCTATATCGGCGACCGCGCAAAGCCGCTTCCGCCCACGATTGCGGAGATCGCGCGCATGGCGGTCTACGAACTGCGTTTTACCAATTCTCAGCCGCACGCTGTCGTGAGCCAGTGGGTGAATCTTGCCAAAATCTACGGCCATCGCGGCACGGCCGGTTTGGTGAACGCCGTGCTGCGCGGCTTCTTGCGCGATAATCCGGCCGCACCGCAACGCGAAGCTTTTGCCGACGACGACGATTATACCGGCGCGGTGCTTTCGTATCCGACATGGCTCGTGCGCCGCTTTCGTGAAGCGTTCGGCGGCGAGCGCGCGCGCGAAATTTTGGAAGCGTGCAACGAGCCCGCGCAGAGCGCGGTCGTCGTGAACCGTGCGAAAACCACGCGCGACGACGTTGCCGCCTGGTTCGCGCAACGCGGCGCGCACGCGAAACCTTCAGACATTGCCACCGACGCGCTGCTCGTCTCAGACGGCGCGTTAGCGCGGGCCGGCGAACGCGAAGCGGCCGGCGCGTGGTGGATACAAAGTGAGGCGTCCGCGGCCGTGGCGGACGTGTTGAACGCTCAGCCGGGCGAATCGGTGGCAGACGTGTGCAGTGGGCGCGGCAGTAAGGCGCTGCAGAGCGCGGCGCGTCTAAACGGCGACGGCAGCGTCGTTTGCATCGAACAGGATGCGCGACGCGCCGCCGAGCTCGAACGGCGGGCGCAAGAAGCGCAGTTGCCGGTCGCCCTCATCGTCGGAGATGCCACGGCGCCCATCTTGCACAAGCGTTTCGATCGCGTCCTCATCGATGCGCCGTGCTCGGGTATCGGCGTCCTCGGGCGGCATCCCGAGGCGCGGTGGCGGAAGCGGCCCGAAGACGGCGAACGCTTGGCGCTTACTCAGCGCGCGCTGCTCGAAGCGCTTGTGCCGCATGTGTTCGAAGGAGGCGCAATCGTCTACGCCGTCTGTTCCGTTGATAAACGGGAGACTACCGAAGTGATCGACTGGTTCGTGCGCACGCACAACGTCCAGCGCGGGCTCGTTCCCGCGCATTTAGCCGAATTCGAAAACGGCGCGGGTGACGTGCTTATTCCGCCTGGGCTGCAGGGGCGCGACGGTTTATACATCGCGCGTTTGGAGCGGCGGCTCTAACGGTCGCCCCATGAGCTGGCTGGCACGGATCGAGGAGGCTTGCGCCGGATTCATCGAGCGCGCATTCGCGAACATGTTTCCGAGCGACGTCGAGCCCGCGCAGATAGCCCGCAAGCTCGTCGCCACGATGGAAGCGCGCACGCAGCCGTCGGAAAACGGCGCGATCGCCGCGCCGGCGCGCTACGTCGTCTTCGTGCATTCCGCCGACTACGAGCGGCTGCTTCCGCACCGCGCGTATCTCGAAGAAGAATGGACGGCGCTGCTGCAAGACATCGCGCAGCGCGTCGGCATCACGTTTCTCGCGCCGCCTGCCGTGGAACTGCGCTCGCACGATGACATGGTCGCTGGCGCGATCGAAATAGACGTTACCGATGGCGAAACGTCCGCATCAAACGCGATTACCGTGCTGCGCATCATCGCCGGCATGCCGGCCGGAGCGCGTTTTGCGGTTACGAAAACGCTAAACGTCGGGCGGCGTAAGGAGAGCGACATCTTCTTGGTGGATCCGAGCGTGTCGCGCAACCACGCGGTTCTGGAATTGCAAGGCGATCATATCGTCGTGCGCGACTGCGGATCGACGAATGGGACGTTCGTGAACGGCGAACGCGTTCAACTGCGCACGCTGCACGCGGGCGACGTCGTCGCGTTCGGAAAAACGCAGATGGCGGTCGAGGCGGACAACGCATGAATTTCGCCGCCGTCATGCGCGTCGGTTCGCTCGAAATTGTGGGCGCGCTGGTCGTATTCGGCATCATCGCGCAGCGGCTGCCGCGCGGAGCGGGCCGGGCCGCTCCTGAAGCCCTCTCGGTGAGGCTGGCGGTGCGCGAGGGCGCGTTGCGCGCGCCGGTACGGGAAGTCGCGCTCGAGGTGGCCGAGGGCGAGCCGGTGCTCGTCGGGCGCTCCAGCGGAGCGGCGGTGGACCTGAAGGACCCCGAGGTGAGCCGGCGGCATGCGCGCCTGGAATTGGCCCGCGGCGTGCTGTATATTTCCGACCTCGGCAGCAGCAACGGTACATTTCTTAACGGAAAACCGCTTGGCGATGGGGGCATCGAGCTCAGAGTTGGGGATGATATCGACGTGGGGAACACGCGAATCACCGTAACGAGTACGGTACCGGTACCATGAACGTAGCGGTAAGCGGCGACCGCGGCTCGTGCCTGACGCAGCTGCTGGCGCCGCAGACGTATCTTTTCGCCGTCGCGAACGGTTTCGGCCATATCGAAGGCGAGCCGATCGCCGGGGACGTGCTTGGGCGTCTGCAGAGCGAGACGCAGCGCCGCGCGCGCCGTCAAAAGCATTCGAAGAACATTCTGACGACGGCGTTCGCGCGCGTGAACGACGAAGTTCACGCCCGCACCGCGTCCCACGAAGATTATGTGACCGCCGGCTGTTCGGCGACGGCCGTGCTGCTTGTGGATAACCGTGCGTATCTCGCGCACGCGGGATCGACCGGCGCGTATTTGGCGCGCGATGGCTATGTGGTCTCGCTCACGAAAAGCGATGCCTTCGAGGACGATGGCGCGTTGCCGGTGCTCACGCGCGCGATTGGCGTTGCTCCGACGATCGACGTCGCGTCGTGCAGCTTCACGCTGAACGAGGGCGACACTCTTGTGCTGACGGGCCGGCGCCTGCGCGAGTCCGACGAGCGCCGCCGTCTGGCCGAATGCCTGACGTACGGCACCGACGCGAGCGCCGGCGGCGAGCAGGTCGTCATCGTCCGGTTCCAGCGCGAAGAGCGCGAGCAGGTGCCGGAGATAGCCGAATCGCACAGCGCACAGAGCGTGATGGTCACACTCCTGGCGACGATATTGTTCTACGTCATGCTTTGTATCAGGTAACGCTTCTCCGCCGCGCGCTTCCAACCGCGATGGCTTTAGCAGTCGCGGCTTTTGCGCTGTCCTTCGCGCCACCGAAAAGCATCGGTCCGCCGTGGCTCGTGGCGCTGCTCGTGATTTTCGCGCTGGCGTGGGTGTTGATACAGCCGAAAGCAACGCAGCGAGACGACGTGCTGCCCGCGCTGGCCATCGTGCTCTCTGCGCTGGGCTTGCTGCTCGTCGCGCGGCTCTCGCCGCAGCTCGCCCATAAGCAGCAATACTGGCTGCTGATCTCGCTTGCGCTCGCGCTTGCATTCGGTCCGGCCTTTTCGCTGTTCCGGCGCATGGCTGCCTACAAGTACGTCTGGGTCTTGTGTTCGTTCGTGCTGTTCATCATGCTGCTCGTGTTCGGGCAAGAAGTGAACGGTGCGCGGCTGTGGATCAAACTCGGCCCCGTGCAGTACGAACCGGTCGAACTGATCAAGCTCTTCATCGTCTTTTTTCTCGCCGCGTATCTGGCAGAAACGGCGGATGTGATCGCACGCGCGCGGCCATGGTCGATACGCTCGAATCTCAAATATCTCGGGCCGCTGTTTTTGGGCTGGGGCGCATCGATGGCGATCTTGATCCTGCAGCGCGACATCGGCATGGCGTGTTTGCTGCTCGCGACGTTCGCCGTGCTGCTCTACGCCGCAACGCGCCGGATCGATTTGCTCGTTGGCAGTTTGGCGGTATTCGGCGGCGTTGCCGTGTGGGTTGCGCGCCATTATAACTACGTCGGAACGCGCATCGCGGTGTGGCGCAATCCGTTTGCCGATCCGCTCGGTGCGGGATATCAAGCCTCGCAGGGATACTACTCGCTCGCCGCCGGCGGATTGTTCGGCACGGGATACCGCTTGGGCCACCCGGGGTTCATACCCGATGCCGCGACGGACTACATTTACGCTGCGCTCAGCGAAGAGCTCGGACTCATCGGTGCAGTGATCGTGCTCGCGCTGTTTTTGTTCTTGATCCGGCGGATTATCACGATTGCGGGCGAGCAGCCGGATCTCTACGCGCGTTTGCTGGCCGTCGGTTTGGGCGCGACGCTCGGCTTTCAGGTGTTCATCATCGTGGGCGGCGTCATCGGGCTTTTTCCACTCACCGGCATCACGCTGCCGTTCATCTCGTACGGCGGCAGCTCGCTCGTTGCCAACTTTCTACTGGTGTCGCTGGCATGGGCAATGAGCGCGCGTCCCGCAGCCGATAGATAAAGGGTGCGTCAGGCCTTCTGGCTAGTCGTTATTGCCTTTGCCGCGAGCGCGCTCTGCGGGGGATTCTTGAGCGGGCGCGCCGCCGTACCGCATTTCCCTGCCCACGGCCCGGCGGTGCCGCGTTCGCAAGCATCCGTCATCGATCCGTTGCACGGCATTCCGGTCACCGATGAGCTGGCGGCCGATGACTTTGCAACCGATGAAGCGGTCGCGCTCGAGGGCCCGGGCGGAACGGCGCGCGACGACGCTACTCTGGCGATCGTGCTCGTCGATGCGGGACATTCGCAAGTTCTCGAGGCACCGTTTCTCTCACTCAACGTTCCGGTGACGATCGTCATCGATCCCGCGGCAGCCGCCGCCGCGGCGATCGCGAAGCTCGCTCGCGCAGACGGTGATGCCGTGTACGTCCAGGCGCGTGCTCCCTTGTCCGCGAGAGCCGCGCTCGCGCTGCGTGCACGGTTTCCGCGTGCCGACGGCGTCGCGGTTCGCGTCGAACCGGATGCGCTCCCCGGACCTTCTACAATCCGAGCGCTGCGTGATACGCATCTCGCACTGCTCGACGAATACGGCGAAAACGCGGCTGTCCGCAAGCGCGCCGCCGCCGCAGGCGTGCCGTATGCCGCGCGCAGCATTACCGTGGACGATCACGCGCAAGCCACATACGTGGCATACATGCTGCGTCAAGCGGTGCATTTGGCGCGCGGACGCCGCGCACTCGTTATGGCTCGTCCGTTTCCGGGCACATTGCAAGCGTTCCGGAATCTGCTCGCGCGCGCGTCGCGCGAGGGTGTTCGGTTTGCGGGGCTGCCCTAAGCCGCTTGCATCGCCCGCCAATGGAGGCGCTCGCACGCGCAAGCAGTACTACCCGCTGCATACGGTTTTCGCGAAAGGAAGCATGGCATGCAAAGATCCGTAACCATCGTATTGACCGCCGCGCTCGCGGCGTCTGCGCTGGTGGCGTGTTCGGGTGGAAAACAAAACAATTCGAGCTCGACGACCACCACGACGACGCAGACCCAGACGTCGCCCGCTGCAGCCGCATCGCCCGGCGCGTCGGCGGCCGCCTCGCCGGCGTCGAGTGCTGCTGCGAGTCCGGCGGCGACCACCGCGTCGATGACGACGACCACCACGAAGAGCACGACGACGAAGACGACGACCACCAGCGGCAAGATGGTCGCTGCGAACACTGTCTCGTCTGCAGCCGGTCAGAAGATCTTCACGACCAACTGCTCGAGCTGCCATCAGGCAAACGGCAAGGGACAGCCGGGCGTGTTTCCGCCGCTCGACGGCAATCCGGTCGTTACCGGTCCGGCCGACAAAGTGATTACGATCGTCAAGAACGGCCTGAGCGGCAAGATCTCGGTGAACGGCACCACCTACAACGGTCAGATGCCGTCGTGGAAGGGCACGCTGAGCGATAGCGATATCGCCGCGGTCATCACGTACATCCGCAGTGCGTGGAGTAATAAAGCGCCGGCTGTCACCGCCGCCCAAGTTACTGCAGTTAAATAGCGCACGCGCTCGATCGAACAAAAGAGCCCGGCAATGCCGGGCTCTTTTGTCGTTTCGCATTCCGCGCTTTTAATCGGCCGGTGGAAATGTGGTCGTCCAGGTGTATCCGGTGGGCGCCGGCGAGCATTTCGAGTAGCGGCTGTAGCCGTGCGTTGCGTTCCACGATAGCGGCGCGCCGCTGGGACGGACCGGCTTGAAGCCATCGCCGAGCGGATACGTACCAGCCCGAGCGGCGGCCAGCGTCGCGTCGTCGTATGCGCTGTTTCCGCTCGAGCGTGTAAGGCTCGCACCGGTGACGCTGCCGTTCGCATCGACGTGCACGAGAACGGACGCGATCAGCGTCGTGTTATTGACGAGGCGCACGTTCGGTACGCCGCCGTGCGTGAGATCCGGAACCCGGCACGCTCCGGGATGCTCGCTGCTCCAGCCACTGGGATAGTTTGCGCGAACAATCGAAATCGGCATGTTGGGCGCGATATCTATCAGGAAAGCGACGCGCACTTTGGACGCGACCGCTTTGCAGTTCACGATTGCCGGGCGGTATTGCCCCATCGCAAAGACTCGTTTTGCGGCTGCGGCATCGCGCGCATGCGGCGTCGATACGACGGAAATGGCGCTGAGCTTTCCGTTCGCATCGATCGTCAGGTCGAACACGGTGTCGTTCCGTTCGCCGTCGTTCATTTTTTTGAGCGGGAACCACCGGCCGGAAGGCCGCCCCGTACGCACGTCGAGCAATTCCGCGAGCGCCGGATGATTGAGGCACCCCGCAGCGCTCTTGGGCGTCGACGCGTGCGGTGCAAATGCGAGCACCGGCGAAAACGTTGGAACGATCGTCGCAAAGATTGCGAACAAGAGCACCATACCGGTGAGCGCTGCGGCGGATAGTCGCAGGCGCCGCGGACGCCGGTCGAGCAGCCGTTCGATGCGCGCGACGACGGCGTGCTTCGATCCGATCGCGCTGGGCGCGGCGATCGACGTGAATGCGGGGCGCAAAGCGAGCCCGGCAAGCGTCGTTGCGAATACTTCGCCCGCATCCAAACGCGCGACCACCCAATCGTCGCAAGCGATTTCGCGTTCCACTGAGAGACGACGGAGCACGACCCACGCAAGCGGGTTTAAAACGAGCACCGCTTCGAGGAGACGGGCGAGGGCATTCGTCCAGACGTCATAGCGCCGGAGGTGAGCGACTTCGTGCATGACGATCGCGTCGATGGCCTCCGCCGAAAGTTCCTCGTTCAAAGATGACGGCAGCAACACGGCCGGGCGCAAAAAGCCAATGGCGAGTGGAACCTTCGTCCGGTGCGAAGCAAGAACGGGAAAGCCGAATGCCACACGCACGGTTTGCGCGCCGCGCCGAAGCGTTTCGATGACGCGCAGGTTCACGAGAAGAACGGCGAGCCGCATCGCCGCACCGAGCAGCCAGAGCACCGCCACGCCCACGGAGAGAGCGAATGGAATGTCGATGTGCGTGCGTTGCGTTGCCGGCCGCGTAGCGGCGAGTTGCGACGTTTGAACGTCAGCCGCGCTCGCGGGCGCAGCGGCAAGCGTCGTGTTCACCCGTGCCTGCGAACCGGCAGCCCTAGCCGTAACGGAAGCGGCGTGCGCCTCATGCGGCGCGGAGAGCCCAAGCGTACAGAGCGGAGCGATGACGAGCATGATCAACGCGGCGAGCCAAATCGCATAACGCGTCGACGCATCGATCTTCGGAAACGCGCGCAAGAACAGCCACACCGCAGCGACGATGATTACGCCTTCCCAGACGCTTGCAAAGAGTATCCCGGATATCGCTAGCGCGGCCTGACCTAAAGATATACTCATTTTTCATCCTTTGCCGAACGTTCGAGAAGTTCGCGAATACGTTTGCGGTCGGCGTCCTTCACCGGAACCTCGTCGAGCAGCGTCAACGCGAGCGCATTTGGAGAGTTGCCGAAGAAACGCGAAATGACGTGGCTAACCGCTGACTTCGCCGCTTCATCCCGCTCGAGCCGCGCATGATAGACAAACGCGCGGCCGGCTTCTTTGTGTCCGACGTACGTCTTTTGCTCGAGCGTGCGCAGCGTAGAAAGCACCGTATTGTACGCCAGCGGCGGCGGAGGAAGAGAATCGGTCACCTCGGCGACCGTCGATGGTCCCCGCGTCCAAAGCACTTCCATGAGCCGAAGCTCGTGATCCGTGAGCACGAGCGCCTTTTTTCTGGGCATTATATCTCCTAGATTCGTAGTTGATGGTATCAGCGTTCGCTTCCATTTGTCAACTAGTATTCTAGGTGATTTACGCCGCGACGGTAAAACCGTTCGAGAAAAGATCGGCGACGTACGCGTACATCCCTGGATCGACGCGCCGTAAGCGCGCGCGCGTTGCGCGTGGCCAGAACGACGCGGGGTCGTTGATCTCGACGTACGCGCGAACGCTTTCCGCAAAATACTCGTCTGCGCCCGTTGCCGCGTACGGCGTAACGAACGCCGCCGCGGCGGCGAACAACCGGCGTAGGTGCGGATCGACGCCGGAGCGATAGATGCCCCCGCCGAGCGCGCAATCCAATGCGTGCCCGAATTCATGCGCGACGGTCATCGCGCTGTGCGAACGGAGGTACACCGTGCGCTCTTCGACGACGAAGAGTCCTGCCGGCGGCGCGGGCCATGCGTCGACGTCAACGCGTAAGCGTTTGAGAGCGGTCGACGCCTCGTCGTAGCGCTGCTCTGCGCAGAGCGGCACGATGCGCGTGCCGCAGCGCACCGCAAACGCGATCGCGTCCGGGCCGAAGCGGTTCAGTGTCTCGATGATCGCGGAACAGCGGGTGCGGTTTGTGGGTTCAAAAAGAAGCGATGCATCGGCGGTCATCCGCCGAGCATCGCCTGGTGAGGTTGCCGCCACATTGCAGCGGCGTTGCCGCGTATCGGGCCGGCATGATAGGCTTTTGGGTATAGTACCTGCGGAGGTTTATCGCCATCAACGAACGGTTCGCTTCCACCGATCCGAACGCGCGCATTGCCGCTGCTGTGCTGCGTTCGATTTTTGGTGAAACATATGCGCGGCATTTTGCAATCAAACTCTGGGAAGGTACGCTCATCCCCGCCCAAGAGCAGCGCCAGTTCACATTGTGCGTGAACGCCCCTGGAGCGCTGCGCGCCGCATTTAAACCGCCGGTCGACTTGAACGCGGGCCGCGCGTTCGCGGCCGGTTTACTCGACGTGGAAGGCGACGTTGAAGCGGCTATCGACGCAATGATGACGGTGCTCGAGCGGCCGGCGATCGGCACGCTGGCGAAGCTGGCGCTGCTGTTGCGGCGTTTGCCCGCCGTCGCGCTGCCGGAGCTTCGGGAGGCGCAGCTCAAAGGCAAACGCCATTCGCTCGAACGCGACCGCGCCGCGATCGGGTTTCACTACGATCAGCCGGTTCCGTTCTACCGTTCGTTTCTGGATGGAAACCTCGTGTACTCGTGCGCGTACTTCGACGATGGGATCGAAACGATCGACGACGCGCAGCTTGCAAAAATCGATTATTCGCTGCACAAACTGCGCCTACGCCCGGGGGAGCGGCTCTTGGACGTCGGGTGCGGTTGGGGCGCGCTCGTCGTTCGTGCGGCCGAACGGTTTGGCGCGTATGTGCTGGGCGTTACGCTCAGCGAACGCCAGTGTGAAGAGGCGCGCCGGCGCATCTCCGCGGCCGGCGTAGCCGATCGTGCGCGCGTCGAACGTTGGGATTACCGGCAACTTCCCGCAACTACGTTCGACAAGATCGTCAGCATCGGCATGTTCGAACATGTCGGACGCGACAAACTGCCCGAGTATTTTGCGACTGCGCACAAGCTGCTCAAGCCGGGCGGCCTGTTCTTGAATCACGGCATTGCCAATCAGCACCGCTCGCAGCACGACGGCCGCGCGTCGGGGTTCATGGACCGCTTCATCTTTCCGGACGGCGAGCTGGTAAACGTCAGCGACGCGCTGCAAGTCGCCGAGCGCGAAGGCTTCGAAGTTCGCGACGTCGAGAACCTGCGCGAGCATTACACGCGCACGCTTCGCGCGTGGGTCGCCAACCTGGAACGCAATCGCGATCAAGCGGTTGCGGCGGCCGGCGAACAATCGTACCGCGCATGGCGCCTGTACATGGCCGGCAGCGCACAGGGCTTCCGCGTGGGGCGCATGGGATTGTTCCAATCACTCCTCGCAAAACCGCTCCCAGGCGGAGCGATTCCCGATCTCCCGGCGACCCGGCGCGACCTCTACGAACCAGCGGCAATCCTGACTTGACCTCCGCCATCTCGTCATCCTGAGGTATCGAAGGACGGCCGCGGCAGCGAGGCCCGTGCCCCTTGCGCTTTGCTAAGATCGTGCTATATTAATTTTACTAATGCGTGGTTCGACTAACGCCATGGCGACCCGAGCCGCCGAAGAGGTGCTGCGGGGGCCGGTCAAGTCCAAGACCGTCTTGCCGGTGCTCATCCTGCACTTGCTGGAGAAGCATCCCGACCACGGGTTGGCAATCATGCAGCGCATCGAAGGCGCGTGCGGCGGCCTGCTGGCGGTGAACACAAACACCGTCTACCCGCTCCTGCGCCGTCTCGAGGAGCGCGGTTTTGTGACCGGCGAGTGGGACCATCCCACAAAACGCGCGCGGCGCCTCTACCGGATCACACCCGCCGGATGCGAGCGACTGGCGCGCATCAAAACCAACATGCTTCCCTACTTGCAGATGCTCTCGGACTCGGTCGACCGGCTGCGCCGCGAGCTCTACGAAGAGCACGTCTCCACATCTCCAACCTCGATCGCTAGTTAAAGCGGAAAGAGCACACAATGAGCAGCTATCAAGCGCCACTGCGCGATATGCAATTCGTTCTTCGCGAGCTGGCGGGACTGGACGAGATCGCCAAGCTTCCCGGCTGTGAAGAGATCCTCGACGTCGCCGATCCAATTCTCGAAGAAGCCGCGACGTTCGCGAGCGAAGTGCTCGATCCGATCAATCAGACCGGCGATAAGGAAGGCTGCACGTGGAAAGACGGCAACGTCACAACGCCCAAAGGCTTCAAAGAAGCATATCAGCAGTTCGCAAAAGCGGGGTGGATCGGTTTGCCGGTGCCCGAGGAGTACGGCGGTCAAGGCCTGCCCTCGCTGATGCTCGGGCCGACACTCGAGATGTGGAACGCCGCGAACGTCGGCTTTGCCAACGGCCCGCTGCTCAATCAAGGCGCGATCGAAGCGATCGAGCTGGTCGGCAGCGACGAGCAGAAGAAGACGTACATTCCAAAACTCGTCGACGGCACGTGGACGGGCACGATGTGTTTGACGGAGCCGCAAGCCGGTTCCGATCTCGCGCAGGTGCGCACGAAGGCCGTGCCCAGCGGCGATCACTACGTGCTTTCCGGGCAGAAAATTTTCATCACCTTCGGCGAACACGACATGGCGGAGAACATCGTGCACTTGGTGCTCGCGCGTCTGCCGGATGCGCCCGAAGGCACCAAAGGCATCTCGATGTTCATCGTGCCGAAGTTCGTCGTCAATCCCGACGGCTCGCTCGGTAAGCGCAACGATATCGTCTGCGCGGGCATCGAGCACAAGATGGGGATCAACGGCAACCCGACGTGCACGATGAATCTGGGCGAGAACGGCGGCGCCGCCGGGTATCTGGTCGGCGAGGCGAATCAAGGCCTCAAGTACATGTTCATCATGATGAACGCCGCGCGGTTTTCCGTCGGCGTTCAGGGCCTGGCGATTGCGGACCGCGCGTATCAAAGCGCGCTGCTGTACGCCAAGGAACGCGTGCAGTTTCGCGATGTCGCTTCGCGTTCGCCCGAACCCAAGCGCATCATCGAACATCCCGACGTACGCCGCATGCTCATGTGGATGAAGTCGCAAATCGAGGCCATGCGCGCTCTCTCCTACGTGACGGCGGCCGCGCTGGATCTCTCGAACAAGCATCCCGACGAAAAGGTGCGTAAAGAGCAGAAAGCCTTCGTCGAACTAATGATTCCGGTCGTCAAAGGCTGGTGCACGGAGACGGCAGTCGACATCTGCTCCACGGCGGTGCAAGTCTTCGGCGGAATCGGCTACGTCGAAGAAACCGGCATCGCGCAGCAGTACCGCGACGTGCGCATCACGACGATTTACGAAGGAACGACCGGAATTCAGGCGCTCGATCTCGTCGGCCGAAAACTCGCGCAAGACATGGGCGCAACCGCCACGCGCGTCATCGGCATGATGCAGAAAACCGCGAAGGAACTGGAAACGGCGGAAAGCGACGATCTCAAGGCCCTCGCCGGTTCGCTTTCCAAAGCCATCGGCGCGCTCGCCGAAACCTCGCAGTTCATCGGCATGACCGCAATGGGCGATCTGCGCAAAGCGATGGCGTGCAGCGTTCCGTATCTCAAGCTGTGGGGCATTACCGCCGGCGGCTGGCAAATGGCGCGCGCCGCGGCGATCGCGTCCGAAAAGCTCGTCGCAGGCGATGCCGATGCCGAGTTCTACAAGGCGAAAATCGCGACGGCACGCTTCTACGGCTCGCACGTTCTCACGCAAAGCGCGTACCTCAAACGTCAGATCACCGAAGGCTCGGGCGACGTGATGACGCTCACCGAAGCGCAGTTCGATTTGGACCGCAAATCCGCGGTAGTCGCATAATGATCAAAATCATCACCTTGGATAATCCGCCGGTGAACGCACTCTCCTTCGCCTATTCCGCGAAACTGCTCGAGCAGGTCGCGGATGCCGAACGGGATGCTTCCATCGAAGCGGTGATCTTCACGGGGGCGAATGGCATCTTCAGCGGCGGCGCCGACATCAACGACTTCGCCAAAGAGCCGGATCCGAACGACAGGAACGTACGGCACGTCATCGCCGCGATCGAAGCGGGCAAGAAAACGTATATCGCCGCAATCGACGGGAACGCGATGGGCGGCGGGTTGGAACTCGCGCTCGCATGCGATTACCGCGTCGCGACGCAGAAGTCGAAACTCGGCCTGCCGGAAATCAAACTTGGTTTACTGCCCGGAGCCGGCGGAACGCAGCGTCTGCCCCGTCTGATCGGCGCGCAAGACGCGCTGCAGATGATGCTCAAGGGGGAAACCGCCAAAGCGGACGACGCCAAGAAGAAAGGCCTACTGGATGAGGTCGTATCCGGCGACGTCGTTGAAGCGGCCAAGAACTACGCGGACAAACCGCGGCGCCGCGTTTCCGCGATGAAGGTTTCGCTGCAAGGCCTTCCGGCAAACGCCGTGCCGTTCGTCATCGCACAGGCGCATAAGATGTGTCCGCCGGAAGAGAACGGCGGTTATGCCGCGCATAAGCTCATCGACGCGGTCGAGGCGGCGTTCGAGCTGGACTTCAAGCGCGGACTTGCGCGCGAAGCGCGCCTGTTCGAAGAGCTCGCGCGCTCGGCGCCGTCGTTTGCATTGCGGCACATTTTCTTCGCCGAACGCGAACTCTCGAAAATACCCGGTTTGGAAGCCCTTCGACAGGCTCAGGGTGGTTCGATGCCTCACCATGACATAAGACGGGCGGGTGTCGTCGGCGGCGGCACCATGGGTACCGGCATCGCGATTACGTTTGCGAACGCGGATATTCCCGTGACGGTCATCGAACCCAGCGCCGAGCAGATAGAAAAAGCACGGCAGATGGTGTTCGGCATGTTCATGTACCAAGTGCAAAAGGGCCGGCTGACGCAAGAGGAAGCGTGGAAGCGCGGACAGTCCATTCAGTTCACGGACGACTACAGCGAGCTGGCCGATGCGGACGTCGTCATCGAGGCCGTTTTCGAGAACATGGACGTCAAGAAAGACGTTTTCAAGAAGCTCGATGCCATCGTCAAACCGGACGGCATTCTCGCATCGAACACCTCGACGCTCGACATCGACGAAATGGCGTCCGTCACCAAGCGTCCGGGTCAGTTCGTCGGCCTGCACTTCTTTGCGCCGGCCAACATCATGAAGCTGCTGGAGATCGTTCGCGGCAAGGACACCTCGCCCGAAACGCTCGGGGCCGCATTCGCCCTCGGTAAGAAACTGCGAAAGGTTGCGGTGTTTTCAGCAAACGCGTTCGGATTTATCGGCAACCGCATGCTGTTCGATTACGCGCGGGAAGCCGTCGGGCTCGCTGAAGAAGGCGTGCCGCCGTACCGCATCGACGCGGCGATGAAAAACTTCGGCATGGCGATGGGCCCGTTTGCGATGTTCGACCTCTCCGGCGTCGACGTGTTCTGGCACATTCAGCAAGCGCGCCCGGACATGGGTGCGGGGCGCACCAAGATCGTCGACCTTCTCTACGAGCAAAACCGTCTGGGCCAAAAAACCGGCAAAGGTTTTTACAAGTACGATCCCAACGTGGGCAAGGGCCGCGAGCCCATTCGTGACGAGGACGTCGAGAAGTTGTTCGCTCAGGTTGCGTCGGAAGCCGGCATCGCGCAAAATCCCAACGTCACGGACGCGCAGATCGTCGAACGTCTGACGCACGCACTCATCGACGCCGGCGTCGAACTGCTCGAGAAGAAAGTCGCGCTGCGCCCGGGCGACATCGACATCGTTTACATTTACGGTTACGGCTTTGCGCCGCATCACGGCGGCCCGATGTGGTACGGACACGAGATCGGCTACAAAGACGTGTACGTTCCACAAGTAGAAAAGAAGGAGCTCGCACATGCGTGAGGCGGCGATCGTATCGGCTGCGCGCACGCCGATCGGAAAAGCGTTCCGCGGCGCATTCAATCAAACGCACGGTGCAACGCTGGCCGGACACGTGATCAAAGCCGCGGTCGTGCGCGCGAACGTCGATCCGGGCGAAATCGACGACGTGGTGCTCGGCGTCGGCCTGCCCGAAGGCGCGACGGGGAATAATCTCGGACGCGTGGCGGCGCTGCGTGCCGGACTTCCGGTATCCGTTCCGGGCACGACGATCAACCGCTATTGCTCTTCAGGACTGCAAGCCATCTCCGTTGCGGCGCAACGCGTCATCGTGGACGGCGCGAACGTCGTCGTCGCGGGGGGCGCCGAGTCGATCAGCATGGTGCAGAACAACATGAACGTCGAGTTCTTCACGGAAGACTGGATGCTGCGCCACGAGCCCGACGTCTACATGCCGATGCTGCAAACGGCCGACTTGGTCGCCAAGAAGTACGGCGTTTCGCGCGAACGCCAAGACGAATACGCGTTGCAGAGCCAGCAGCGCACGGCGGCGGCGCAGGCGGCGGGTGCGTTCGACGCGGAGATCGTTCCGCTCACCACGTGGAAATACGTCGAAGACAAGGAAACCGGCGAGGTTCGGGAAGAGCAAGTGACGCTCGCAAAGGACGAAGGGAATCGCCCGGATACGACGCTCGAAGGATTGGCGAAGCTCAAAGGCGTGCTCGATCCGAACTCGACGATCACGGCGGGTAACTCATCGCAACTCTCCGACGGCGCCGGCGCCGTTGTCGTGATGGATTCCAAGCTCGCCGAGCAGCGCGGCCTCACGCCGCTCGGCTTTTACCGCGGCCTGGTCGTCGTCGGGAACGATCCCAGCGAGATGGGCGTTGCGCCGGTCTACGCGATCCCGAAGCTGCTCAAACAGCACGATTTGAGCATCGACGACATCGGTTTGTGGGAACTCAACGAAGCGTTCGCCGTGCAAACGGTCTACATTCGCGATACCCTTGGCATTCCGAACGATCGCTTCAACGTGAGCGGCGGTGCGATTTCGGTGGGCCATCCATACGGATTATCAGGCGCGCGCATGGCGATGCATGCGCTCATCGAAGGCAAGAAGCGCGGAGCCAAGCACGTCGTGGTGACGATGTGCATCGGCGGCGGCATGGGGGCTGCCGGTTTATTTGAGGTAGCGTAAACTGCGGATGCCGCGCGCGTTGAGATACGGCTCGTCGTTGCTGCGCGCTGACAAGACGATTTGCGGGCGCGTGCCCGAGCGCACGAACTGCATGTAGCGCTCGAGCACGTCATCCGAACCGGTGCCGCTGTCGATGACGAGCGCGCTTTCGCGCGCGAGCACGCGCGGCGGCGTGCGATCGAATTCCGCTATAAGATCGCGAATCGTTCGGCCCAGCGGCTTGAGGCGCCGGTCGTTTGTGTATAAACCCAGGTCGTACTCGAGGCGGTTGAAACCGCGAAAGCGCGGATTCACGTCGTGCGAGCACCACCACGTAATGCCGAAGAGGTGATCGCAAGAGGCCGCGTTCCGGATCGACGCGTCGGCCCAGTGCGGTATCACGTGTTCGGCCATCCACGTTTTCGAGCACCCGTCTTCCTCGATCCAGATCGTGCGCGATCCGTTCGCGCTGAACGCCTGCATGTACTGAATCAAAAATTCGGAGTAATGCGTTGCTTCGATACTCAGCGGCCCGTATTTCGGAAAGATCGGCCCAAAGCCGGCCCACGGATGCACCACGCTCGCCGCGCCCGCACGCGCGAGCGCTTCGCGCGTAAAGCCTTGCGCGCGGCTCGCTTCGTACGGCCATTTGTCCACGCCGTTCACGTGCAATTTGCCGGGCGCGGCCTGCTCGCACCGGCTGAGCAGGCGCTGCATCCACGCATCGCCTTGGTGCGGCGTATATTCCACGTGCAGCGGCTGCGTGAACCAATAGATTTCGTTCGCAATGTCGAAGCCCAGGAAACGCGGATGCGATCGCACCGCGCGCGCGAGCCGATCGAAGAGCAAGAATTGCGGCTCGAGGAGCGTGGGGTCGGTGATGAAGTTCTTTACGCGGCCGTCGGAGTTATCGATCAGATACGCAGGCACGAACAAAAAACCGCTGAGTTGCCCGTCGAGCACGGTGACCTCGACGTCCAACGCGTGCTCGTCCGCGATGTCCAGCAAGTGCACCAGCCGCGCGATACTCTGCGCGCTCACGGTAGCTGCGTTTTGCTGGAACTCCGGCCAGAGCAATTGAATGCGGATGTGATCCATGCCCAGCGCGGCGACGTCCTGCAGATCTCGCCGCACGCCGTCGGGATCCCAATCCGTCCAGAGATACCACCACGTGCGCGAGGGCACGTAGTTGGCGCCGAATCGAACGCGGCGGCGGTGCCCCAATGCGCTGCGCGGCGACGCGGCGAGCACGGCGCAAGCGGCGGCGCCTGCGACGAACTCGCGCCGGTTCATCTCAGCGTACCAGGTATTCCAAGTCTGACGATCCCGTCGGATACGCGAACAGCACGTCCGCGATCTGATCGGCGCGCAGTGACGCGCGAATGGCGAGCGCTAAGACGTTGATTTGCTCCTCGGCGTGCGGTCCCAGGACCGTTGCACCGAGCAGCTTGCCGGTGCCTTTTTCGGCCACGACCTTGTAATACGCGCCGCGCGCGGCAACGTGCCGCGTAGAGTACCAATCGCTCATGTCGCCTGCGTGAAGTTCGACTTCGATGCCGCGCTCGCGCGCTTGCGCTTCGGATAAGCCCGTCGATCCGAGCGCGGGTATCGCATACACCATCGTCGCCAGCCCGGTAAAATCCGGCTTGCGCGAGTTGCCTCCAGCAATATTCTCGCCGGTAATCTCGCCGGTATATCCCGCAACCGGCGTGAGCGGCAACGCGTGCGCGTCGGCGGCATCTCCCGCCGCATACACACGCGGATTGCTCACGCTTTGCAAGAACTCGTTGACCTTGACGCCTTTTTTCGTGCGTTCCACGTTGGCGCGTTCCGGGCGCAGCGGTTCGAGATCGGGTTGCCGTCCCGCGGATAGCACGCCCGCGCGCGCTTCGAACGTGCGCTGCGCGCCCTGTTTACCGGCATGGATGACGATGCCGGCGCCGCTTTTTTCCACGGACGTAACGGGCGTCTCCAATTCCACGGTGATGCCGGCGGCGCGCGTGAACCCGAGCAGCCGCTCGACGATGTCGGCGTCGAACCCCGCGAGCGGCCGAGCATCGTTGTGCAGGATCGTCACGCGAGATCCGGCGCGCGCGGCGATATGCGCGAGTTCGAACGCGATGTAGCCGCCGCCGGCGAATACGAGTGATTCGGGAAGTTCGTCCAGATCCAAGAATGCTTCGCTCGTCAGCAGCATGTCGTCGCCCTGCGCCACGTGCATCTCGCGAGCGCCGCTCGCGATGACCACGTGCTCGGTCGCGATCCGGTCGCCGCCGAATAGCAGCGTGCGCTCGTCTTCGAACGAGGCCTCTCCCTGCAATACGGTGATGCCGGCGTCGCGATACGTCGTGCGGCGCTGCTCCGGAACCGGCTGCGTGAACGTGCGCTTGAAACGCATCAAGTCCAGCCATGAAACGGGCGGCACGCTGCGCAGAATGCCGCGTTCGTGCAGCTGCGCGGCTTCGTCAACCACGCGGGCGGCATGCACGAGCACTTTCTTTGGGTCGCATCCGCGCAGTGCGCACGTTCCGCCGAGCTCACGCTCTTCGATGAGCGCTACCGAACGGCCGTGCTTTCGTAGTGTGAGTGCTGCTTGCGTCCCGGCGCTTCCGCTACCGATGACGACGGCATCGAACCGGTGTTCCATGCCGCTTGTCGTTTGCGGAAAGCCTAGCCCGATGCCTGCACCGGCGAAGGCGTGAAAAAGCGAACGGCGTTGCCGCCGGCGCGCTTTGCGGCGTACATCGCTTCATCGGCTTGCTTGATGAGGGCTTCGCGGCCGAACGGCCCGCCCGCCGACGGAGATGTCGTGCGTCGTGACGTGGAGAATGCGGCGCACGATGCGATCGATATCTTCGCGCGAACCGCAC
>DAISWS010000019.1:4990-29274 GCA_036826275.1 Vulcanimicrobiaceae bacterium | reverse complement strand
GCCGGTGCTCAGGCAATAGTCCGGATATTTTAACACGCTGCTGCGCCAGATCGAAATGGCGTGCAGTGAAGAGATCGCTCGTTCGCAGCCCGCGCAATCCATGTCGTTCTACGGCTGCTTCGGTGAAGACGGCTTCGAGCGGCAGCGTGCCGTGCAACTGCTCGACGGCGTGCGCCCAGCGCGCCAGCGAACGCGTGCGAATCTCGTTCTCGATCGGCAGCAATCCCATGCCGCCGAATAGCGTCCCCAGATTGACCGCGCGGAACAACGGCGCGAGCCACGGGATGCGAACGGCGAAGAATCCCGGCTCGAACAGCAGCCGCGCGG
The DNA here is from genome assembly GCA_036826275.1 of Vulcanimicrobiaceae bacterium. Classification (GTDB taxonomy): domain Bacteria; phylum Vulcanimicrobiota; class Vulcanimicrobiia; order Vulcanimicrobiales; family Vulcanimicrobiaceae; genus DATGJX01. The sequence continues at coordinate 28,947 of DAISWS010000019.1, read as the reverse complement.
ACGCCGAGAAAAACGGTCTGCGCCATCCGCCGCGCAAGCCCATCGTGCTGATGATTGCCATCAGGTCCAGATCGATCTGGTGATTCGAGATCACCAGTGCCGGCTCGCCGAATGCCGGCAATTCACCCCAGCCGCGAATGCGGTACGCGCAACGCACATATGCGTTGACGGTGAGCGCCGAGGCCAACCGCACGGGCATTGCCCAGAACGGGCGCGCGAGTTTTCCGTCAAATGCGAGCATACCACTTGTGCGAGGTTTCGTAGCTCTTCGCTTATGCCCGCGGCTCCTTACGCTTTAACGCCCGCCGTATTTGCGCTCGCGCTCCTCCTGAATGCGCAGCGCGCGCTCGTACGCGTCGAGCGTGGGCTGCGATTTTTTAACCGAGGTCAATTGCCGGCGAATACGCGCGTAGCCGATGAACGCGAGCAGCGCAATTGCCGCGAAGGCCAGGACGGGACGCGTGCGGCCGCCGATGGTCACGACGGAGAGACTCGCCAGCACGACGGCGAGTAATGCCACGTACGTCTCCCATCGCGTCATCTTCAGACTATTTGTTCTTGAATTTCGCGACCCGCTTTTCGTTGTAGGCGGCGATGCCTTCTTTGGCGTCCTCGCTCTTGAACAGCAGCGATTGCAGCTCGCGTTCGAGCGCCAGCGCGTCGTTCAGCGGCAGTTCCATGCCGGTCTGGACGCTGCGTTTGATGTGTCCGATGGCCATCGGCGCTTTGTTCGGCGTCGTGAACTGCTTGGCGTACGTGAGCACTTGCTCGCGGAAGCTCGCGGCGTCACCCTCGAAAACGTCGTTGACGATGCCCCACTCCTGCGCTTGCTCGAAACTATACGTACGGCCGGTGCACATCAGTTCGATGGCGCGCGATTTACCTACCAGGCGCGCGAGACGCTGCGTTCCGCCGGTGCCCGGCAATACGCCGAGCGCGACTTCGGGCAGGCCGATCTTGCCGGCATCCTGGCGTGCGATGCGAATATCGCACGCCATCGCGATCTCCAAGCCGCCGCCGACGCAGTGGCCGTTGAGCGCCGCGATCACCAGCTTCGGCGTCTGCTCGAGGCGCGAGAGCGTTTCGTTCGCGTGCAGGCAGAAGTTGTACTTGAACTCGGGCGTGACGCTGTTGAGCATGCCGATGTTGGCGCCGGCGGAGAAAAACTTCTCGCCTTTGCCGGTGATCAGGATCGCTTCGACGTCTTGATCAAAACGCGCGTCGAGAATCGCCTCGTCGAGCTGACGCATCATCTCATGCGTATACGTGTTCGCGGGCGGATCGTCCATTTCGACGACGGCCACGTGTCCGTTCTTGGAGTAATTGATGACGCGCTTGCCGTGAAATTCGCGCTCTTCACGCCCGAACGGCGTGGGGCGGACGGAAGTTCCATTGACGGTCGTACTCATTTACGCTGCCTCGCTCTTGCCTTTGGGTGCGATCCAGTTCGGATCTTTGAAATACTCTTTGAGCCGCTCCTCGTCTTGCGCGCTCGGCAGAACGCCCGGAGCATAGACGTCCCACTCTTCTTTGGTGAGCTCGCGGCCGTCGACCGTCCAGTATTGTCCGGCATAGGCACCGATCTTGCGGTTGAAACGAATGTCGGGCATGCAAAATTTGGTTTGCGACGGATTCACCGCGTTCACGCGCTCGATGGTTTTGGCGCATTCTTCGTAGAAAAGCCCGCGCGCGCGTTCGTTGAGGTGTTCCTTGTCGACGCCGTCCGCGGGCGCTTTGTCTTCGTCCACGCGTCCTTTGATGCCCCACGTGTACGCCCATTGCGCCGAACCCGAATGGTCGGTGCCGAACAAGTCGAGCGAACCGCTAATCCACTTGTTGTAATACTTCTGCTGAATTTCGACCGGAATGACGTTCGCCTGCGCGATGCGGCGCAGGCCCGAGATGCCGGTGCCCATGTGATACGATTCCTCGCGCAGCATCGGGCCCATCGATTGGGCGAGCGGCGCGAAGCCCGAATGTGAAAGCATCGTCAACTGGAATTTACCGTCGCGATCCATGAAGTTCGTATAGGCGAAGAAATCGAGCCAGTGCGTCACGTCGTCGTTGAAGGCGTTGAGCAACCGGTTTTTCTTACCGAAGGCACGCCGCTCGAGCATCTTCTGCGCTTCGATCTTGCCGTCGTGTCCAAAGTGGTTTACCAGGAGATGGCACATCTGATAGCCGTGGCGCGTTTCTTCGACCATGATACGCACGAGCGAGGCGAGATCGTATTCGCTGGGGGCATTGTTCACCAGAAAACGCTGCTGTTCGTTTGAGGCGAACTCCGTGTCTCCCTGATACACGATCATGTTGAGCAGCGCGTCGCGCATGCGCTGATCCGGCACCTCGAGGACCTTCGCCCACCGGCGCTCGCCTTTGAAATCGCCGAAGTAAATCTCGCCCGTCGGGAGTTCTCCGTATTTCGCCTCGAATGTATAGCCCGGCATGTACCGGTCGATGAGCTCGCGATTGAGACCGATGTCCTTCTGCCACTCTTGCAGCAGGTCAATCCAATCGTCGAAGGTGGATATCCGCGGCATGGATGCTCCTCTTGTGCGTCCGTATGACGAAAATTTGCGTTATCGTGAGAATAGTGTCATAGTATCCCGGATGACCCGGAGTGTCAAGGAGACGACAAGGTGGCCCTAGCTGCTGCGCGCCGCGCCGTAACGCGACCGAACTCGTTCATCTACACGCTCTTCGGCGACTTCGTGCACCGCGACCCGACCGCCGGGGGAGAGCTCTGGGTAGGCGGGCTCATCCGGCTAATGGCCGAGTTCGGCATCTCCGAAGCCGCCGTGCGGCAGGCCGTTTCCCGCATGTCGCGCCAGGGATGGCTCCAGGCCGAAAAACGGGGCAACCGCTCCTTCTACTGCCTGACCGACCGGGGACGCCGGCGCGTCGAAGCGATTAGCCCGCGAATCTATGGTCCCGTCGTCGAATGGGACGGGCGCTGGCGCATGCTTACGTATTCCGTCGCCGAGAGCCGGCGTGAGGGCCGCGACGGCTTACGAAAGGACCTCACCGTGTTGGGATGGGCGCCGCTGTCCGCATCGAGCTGGCTTTCACCGAACGACGCGCTCGACGGCGCGCGGGCTGCGGCCGACGCCAACGGCGTGATGGACAACGTCGATCTCTTCGTCGGCGAATATCGCGGACCGCATACGGATCGCGAGCTGCTCGAACGTTGCTGGAATCTGCCGGCCATCGCGGGACAGTACCGCGACTTCATCGCCCGCTACGAACCGCGGCTGCAAAACGAACGGGCGCATCATGATTTACGCGACGACGAGGCGTTCGTGGAACGCATGTGGCTCGTACACGACTACCGCAAATTCACGTACGTGGATCCCGGCCTGCCGAGTACGCTGCTGCCCGCGCACTGGCCGGGCACGGTCGCCGCGGCAACCTTCCGCGAATATTACGCACTGGTTTCCGAGAAGGCGGAGCACTTCTTCCGCGCCGCGCGAGATTAGCGCGCCGCCTTCTCGAGATTACGCCGTTTTCCTTACCGGCCGCCGATGCCGTATTCGAGCTGCACGCGAAGCGTACGGCCCGAGACCGGAATCATCGGGAACGGAACGGATTGCGTGTAGGTGCCGTAGTTGCCGGCGCCGTTTTGACCGATGAGCGGCGTTCCCGCATTCGGGGTTACCAAACCGCCGAATGAGTTCGTGCCCCACAAGTTGTAAACCGACGCCTGAACCGACAGCGGCGAATTGGAAATCGGCGCGCGCGCCGTAAAGTCCCAAATCGCGAACGGCGGTTGGAAATACGTGTTGTTCTTGCCTTCGAAATCCATGCCCAAATGCAAGAACATGCGGCTCGGGAACGTGTACTCGAGCGCGCCGTAACCTTTGAGGTACGGAATGCAAACGGCGCTGCCGCCGTCGCTGCATTGCTGCACGCCGTTGGCCGGAACCGAGAACGATTTCTGCGCCGCGGGAATCGGAATACCGGTCGGAATCGAACGGTTCGCGGCTACCGAAAGCCGGTAACCCCAACCCTCGGTGGGCGTGCGGCGCCACGTCAGCATCGCGAGCTGGCTCGAGAGATTCGCAGCGTTGACCGGTTGGTAGATGACGCTGTACGGTTGTCCCGTTACGGCAGTCGACGAGTTCTCGAAGACGTTGTGCACCTGCGTATCGATCAGATCGAGACTCAGGATGCTGCCGTCCCACATGCGTTTGTCGAAACCGAGATCGGCTTCATATGCTTTCTCGGGAGAAAGCATCGGGTTCTTACCGTTCAGTGCCACCGTTCCCGTCGCGCCGGGCGTCGTGTACGCCGTACCGCTGACGATGCCGGCATATGGGAACGTCGTCGAGGTGCCGAGTGCGAAACGGTACGACTCCCCGCCGCGCGGCTGATACGTCAGCGCGACGTGCGGATCGAACGTACCGACCGTACGCGTGAACGGAACGATGGTGCCTTTGCTCGAGCCGTTGACCGTCGGCGCCCAACCGTTGAGGTACCAAAAGTTTTGGTATAGGCCCGCTTTGAGCGTCATCGCTTGCGTCAACGCAAAGTCGCCGGTCAACGAAAACGAGTTGTACTTCTCCATCGTATCGGGAACGGCGGGCGGTAAGCCGCCGGCCTGATTCGGGTTGCCGGCGATGGCGTACGTTTCGTCGCTGTGGAAGTCGTAGTTGAAAGCGATCTGGTTGAGCCCCATTGGATGAATGAACGAGAGCGTCGCGCCGCGCAGTTTGTCGGTTTCAACGGTCGTGTACGCGGTGTCTTGGCACACGTCCATCGTGCCGGTCGGAAGAACCATCGGCGCGCCGAAGCTCTTTTTGCATGCCGTCGGCGCATTGAGGTCCGTCTTCGGATACCACCAAATGCCGTAATTGGCTTCGCCGGATCCGTCAATGATGCGCGTGATCGATCCGCCGTACGGCCGCACGAGCAGCGTGTTGTTGCCAATCGCCGAGCGCAGCTGCGCCGTAAAGAGCGGCATGTTGTTCGACACGTTCGAACCCGGATAAAAGAACATGCCGTTGATCGTCTGTCCCGCCATGCCGGCGTACTGCGGATTGCTGCACTCTTGGTGCGCGGTCGCGCCGCTTCCGAACGTGAGGCAGTTGACGATCTTGGTGTTGGGCGCGAGCAGGCCGTACGCGCTGCCCTGCGGATTGTAGCCGCCTTGCGATCCCAAGAATCCCAGCTCGAGCGACGTGCTGGGAGAGAAATCCCACTTTGCCTTGACGACCTCGCCCCGGTTGTATTGGCCGCCGCCCAAGTCGCCGCAGAACGAGATGACGCCTACGGCGCCGGGCGTGTTCCACGTGGACTTGTTGTTCGCGTCCAGCACGCATCCGTAGACGCCCGTATACGGCGTGTTGACGCCCGCGGTGCCAAGGCCGACGACGTACTGCAGTTTGCCGCTGCTGGCGCTATACAGCGCGTTGGTGTAGCTGCCGGAGAGCGAATCCTCGCCGGTTACCAAGCGGTACGCGGTGTTCTTCGTGTAACCCGGCGTCGAGATGTTGATCGTGCCGCCGACGGCGGTGCCGGCGAACGGCGTCGTGTTTCCGGGACCGATCTGCGTCTCGACGTTTCCGACCAGAAACGAATTGAAGAACTGCGAGAACCACACGCCGTAACGGCCGATGGACACGGGGTGTCCTTCGACGAGTACTTGCGTCTCGTAGCCTTGCGATCCGGCAACCGTGAAGCTGGTGTTGGGCGAACTCGAGCCCTTCTCGATGTCGGCGCCGGGAATGCGCTGGAACACCTCGTTGATCTGCGGCGATGCGAGATCGGCGAATTCTTGATGGCCGACGATCGTGATCGCGGCCGCGCCGGTATTGATCGAGCTGCGTGCCGACGTGGTGACGCGCGCGATCGTGCGCAGCGACGAAAGATCCGCTTGCTGCAGCGTAACGTCGACGGGAAGCGTCGCGCCCGCTAGGACCGAAAGATCCGTCTGCGTCGCGGTCAGAAAGCCGCCTTTGCTCACGTCGAGCCGGTACAAGCCGGCGGGAACCGTGAAGGAAAACTTCCCGGAGGCATCGGTCGTCGCGCTTTGCGTAACCGCTCCGCTCACCGTGACCGCCGCGTCGGCAATCGGCGCGCCGGACGTACCATGCACGGTACCGCTGACGGTTCCCGTGTTTTCGGCGGCGCGTGCATATGCCGGCACCGCCAGGGTGAGCGCCAAAGCTGCAAAGAGCAGGTGGCGTAGCTTCATACAGAATCCTTTGCTCAGAAATAGCAAAACCGGCCCCTTACTGAGGCCGCGTGAAGACTTGTCGCGTGACCGTTCACGCACCTTGTGGATACTTGGAAGATTGAGGACTAGGGTTCTTCGCCTTCGTGCAGATGCAAGTGGCATCCGTCTTCGGCGTCGCGCAGCACCTCGCGCGCCTCGGCCAGCATCGCTTGCGAAATCGGCTCGGCGTCGTCTATGCTGCCGTCCTCCGCCAGAAAATCCGCTTCGCTCCACTCTTCCCACGTCTCGAGAGGCTGCCCGTCCGCGTACGCGGGAAACCGGACGCAGAATCCTTCGGTCATATGCAGACCGACCACCGCAACGCGCGTGCCGCGAGGGAAATAGGTCCCCTCTTTCCACAGCGTGCCGTAGGTAGTCTGGTACTGCTCTCCGATTTTCAGCCGTTCTATGCCGTTACACTCCAAATGGATGAACCGGTTTTTCGCCGGTATACGTCAGGACGCTTTTCGTCTCCGAGTACAGCGCGAGGGTGTCGTAGCCCAGTTCGCGGCCGTAGCCGGACTGCTTGTAGCCGCCGAACGGCACGCCAGGGAAAATCGCGTACGGCGTGTTGATCGCAACGGTACCCGTGCGCAACGCCGCCGCTACGCGGTTCGCGCGCCCGATATTCTGCGTCCACACGCTCGCGGACAGGCCGTACTCCGAATCGTTTGCCAGCGCGACTGCTTGCGCTTCATCCTTGAAGCGGATGAACGTGACGACCGGTCCGAAGATTTCTTCCCGCGCGATGCGATGCGACGGCTGCGCTTCGTACGCCGTCGCGCTCCAGAACCAACCGTTCTCCAAACCCTGAGCGACGGCCGCCGGTTCGCCGCCGAAGAGCTTGGTCGCGCCTTCGGTCTGCCCAATTTCGCAGTAGCTGCGGATCTTCTCAAGCTGCTCGCGCATGGTAATCGCGCCGATCTTCGTCTGCGGATCTTCCGGGTTTCCGACGGGAAGCTGCTCCGCTTTTTCGCGGAACCGCCGGATGAACTCGTCGGCGATGCCTTCGTGCAGCAACACGCGCGAGCGTGCTTCGCACGTTTGCCCCGCATTGTAAAAGATACCGTAGAGCGCGCCGCTGACAGCCTGCGCGATATCCGCGTCGTCGAAGACCACCGACGGCGATTTGCCGCCGAGTTCGAGCGTTACGCGTTTGATCGTTTGCGCTGCCGTTGCCGCAACGCGTTTGCCCGTCGCGGTGCTTCCCGTAAATGCAATCTTGTCGATACCCGGATGCTCGACCATCGCTTGTCCGAGTTCGGTGCCGGATCCGGTCAGCACGTTCAGAACGCCCTCGGGCAGGCCCGCTTCCAGCGCAATTTTTCCGAGTTCGATCGCGGTGAGCGGCGTCGACGGTGCGGGTTTGAGCACGACGGTGCATCCTGCTGCCAGCGCCGGCGCGACCTTCCACGATGCGAGCAGCAGCGGGAAATTCCACGGTACGATCGCACCGACGACGCCCACCGGCTCGCGCACCGTATACGCGAGATACCCCGGCATCGGCGGCGGAATCGTCATACCGTAGTTTTTGGTCGCGGCACCCGCGTAGAACTCGAAGCAATCGACGATCGCACCTAATTCACCCTTCGCCGTCGCAACCGGTTTGCCGTTGTCGCGCACTTCGAGCATCAGCAAATCGTTCGAACGCTCCGAGATGAGCTGCGCCATCTTGTAGATGATTTTCGCGCGCCGCGACGCGGGCATGGCAGCCCATTTGCCGGTTTCGAGCGCAGCGCGCGCGGCTTTCACGGCACGATCGACGTCGGCCGCTCCGCCGTTCGCGACGTCGGCGAGCGGCTTTCCCGTTGCCGGATTGACGTCGGCATACGTTGCGCCGCCTTGCGCATCGGTCCACTCTTTGCCGATGAGCAGCTGCGTTCGCGTCTGGGGAGCCGTAACCGTCATGTTTGCCTAAACCAGCCTTTCGAAAATCGTCGTAATACCTTGTCCGACGCCGATGCACATCGTTGCCAGACCGTACCGCGCGCGCCGCCGGCGCATTTCGTGCAGCAGCGTGGTCGCGATGCGTGCGCCGCTGGCGCCGAGCGGATGTCCGAGCGCAATCGCTCCGCCGTTGACGTTCGCCTTTGCGGGATCGATTTCCAGGTCGCGCATGCACGCAATGGATTGCGCCGCGAACGCCTCGTTGATCTCGATGAGATCAATGTCGCTCATCCGCAGGCCGGCCCGTCCGAGCGCTTTGCGGCTGGACGGCACCGGTCCAAGGCCCATCACGTCCGGATGCACGCCCGCAACCCCCGACGCAACGATGCGCGCCATCGGCCGCAGGCCCATCCGCTGGGCCGCGCCCGCTTCTGCGAGCAACAGCGCCGAAGCGCCGTCGTTGATCCCCGAGGAATTGCCGGCCGTCACGGTGCCGTCTTTTTTGAAGGCCGGTTTGAGCTTGGCCAGCGCTTCGTACGTCGTGCCGGGGCGCGGATGCTCGTCTACGCGCACATCGCCCACCGCAGCGATCTCATCCGCAAAAGCGTGTTGTTCCATTGCCGCTTGCGCGCGTTTTTGCGATTCGAGCGCAAACCGGTCTTGCTCTTCGCGCGAAATGCCGTACTGCTGCGCGACGTTTTCTGCCGTTTCACCCAGTGAGATCGGGGGATAGAGTTCGGTCATGCGCGGATTCACCATGCGCCATCCAATCGTCGTGTCCCACATCCGCGGCGGACGCTCCCACGGCTTTTCCGCCTTGAGCTGAACGAACGGCGCGCGCGTCATGGATTCCACGCCGCCCGCTACGATCAGATCTCCATCGCCCCATGCAATCGCTTGAGCGGCCGAGTTTACCGCTTGCAAACTGCTGCCGCACAACCGGTTCAGCGTCGCACCGGGAACCTCGACCGGAAAACCGGCGAGCAGAGCCGCCATGCGCGCGACGTTGCGATTGTCTTCACCGCTTTGATTGGCTGCACCGAGCATTACGTCGTCGATGTGCGAGGGATCGATGCCCGTGCGATCGACGAGCGCCTTCAGCACAATCGCTGCCAGATCGTCCGGCCGCACGTTCGCGAGTACGCCGCCGTAGCGGCCGATCGGCGTTCGAACGGCGTCGATAACCCAAACGTCTCTATGCACCGAATCTCACATCCGCGAACGTATCCTGCTGTTCGTCTTGCTCTTCGCCAGGTTGCACGTCGAGCACCCAAAGCGCGCGCCCGGGAGCAAATTCCGCGCCATCCGCGGCAGCTAGCCGCTGCAGAATGCGGGCGATGCGGTCGCCGCCGATCTCTTGACCCCATTCGATCGGTCCGCGCGGATAATTGGTGCCCAGCCGCATCGCGAGATCGACATCCTCCGGCGTTGCAGTCTCCTCTTGCACGACGTACACCGCTTCGTTGACGATCGAGCCGACCGTGCGCCCTAAAAAGAGTCCGGCATGATTTTCCACCAGGACGACGCTGCGGCCGATGCTCTCGAAGAGATCTTGCGCCAATTCGAGCGCGTCGTCGCCGGTTTCTTGCGCATCGACGAGCTCGACCGCGCGCTGGTGTTCGAGCGAGGCAAGGATGCCGTAGCCGACGATGCGCTCCGGATGCGCGACGCGCTTTGCAAGCGCGTCGATATCGGTCGCATACGCGTCGACGAAGACGATCGTTTCCGCCGGAAGAAGCCGGTCGAGCGTTTCGACGATTGCGCTGCGATCGTTCGCGCCGTCTCCCACGTCGAACACGACCGTCGTTTCCGGCGGAATCTGCTCGATCGTCTCTTCGTCTTCCCACAGCTGTACGTTCGCATACGCGCGCTGCAAACGATCGTGCATCTCGGCGGCGAGGCCCGCGTAGCCGAGGACGACGACGTGCTCGGCGCCGTTCATCTCTTCAGACGCTTGCGGCGGCGCATCGTCTCGCGGTGGAACGCCCTGCGCGTACTCATAGAAGCCGGCTCCCGTTTTCCGGCCGAGACGGTTTTGCGCGACCATTTCGCGCTGCAGTGAAACCGGCTCGAAACGATCGGCACCGGTGCGTTCGTACACCGACTCGGTCGTGGCAAGATTGACGTCCATGCCGATGAGATCGACGAGCTCGAACGGCCCCATGCGAAAACCGGCGCCGCGCGCGAGCCGATCGAGATCTTCCATCGGAGCGACGCCCGCTTCATATGCGCGCATCGCTTGCAAGTAGAACGGACGCGCCACGCGGTTCACGATGAAGCCCGGCGTATCGGCCGTAAGAACCGGCGTTTTGCCGAATTGCTCGACGAGCGCGCGCGCGCGTTCCACACTCTCGTCGCTCGTTTCGTCCGCGCGCACGATCTCCACGAGCTTCATCGCCGCGGCCGGATTGAAAAAATGCAGACCGAGCACGCGCCCGGGATTGGGAACGTCTTGCGCGATTGCGCTTACCGAGAGCGACGACGTATTGGTTGCGAGCAACGTTCGCGCATCGAACGTTTGCGCGAGCTGCGCGAACACCGTTCGCTTGAGGTCCATGCGTTCGGGGACCGCTTCGATCGCGACGTCCGCCTGAATGCCGGGCTGCAGCGCCGCGTAATAATTTACGCGCTGGGCGATACCGGGGTTGCCGGCGCGTTCCGCGTCCTTGGCGATGCGGCGTTTTGCGCGATCCGTCGCCGCCGCGTCCGGCTCGATCAGGTCGACGTCACAGCCGGCCGCCGCCGCAACGAACGCGATGCCCGCGCCCATCGTCCCGCCGCCGATAACCACGATTCTACTCATTCGCGCCTGTGATTACGCGGCGGTCCGGCGGGTACCCGCCGCCCGGTCTGCGAACGTGCGGCGGCGATGGACGAACCCGGTTGGCAGGTCACCGCTTCCTCCTATGCGCTCGAGAGTCCGTATCTGCGAATACGCCGCGACCGGATCGTGTTGCCCGATGGAAGCGTCATCAACGACTATTACGTCCGCGAATCGCGCGGCTACGTCATCGTTTTCGCGCTAACCGCCGATCGCAACGTCGTGCTCGTGCGGCAATACAAACACGGTATCGGCAAAGTGCTGCTGGAACTGGTCGCCGGCGCAATCGACGAGGGGGAAGAGCCGCAGCAAACCGCGCTGCGCGAATTGGCGGAGGAAACGGGATATAGCGCGGCGGCTGTCGAGCACGTCGCTTCGTTCGTCACCGATCCAACGAACGCAGACACCGTTGCGCATCTGTTCTTTGCGCGCGACGCCTACCGCAACGGCGAGCAGAAACTCGATCCAACCGAAAACATCCGCGTCGAACTCGCGCCGGCTAGCGGGCTTCGAAAGCTCATCCGCAGCGGGGAAATCGACTCGCTTCCGCACGTCGGCGCGATTTACTACCTGTGCGACCGGCTGCCGGAACTGGCGTAAGCGTTAGCGGTCGGGCCGCAGCCATGTTCGGCGGTACGGTGAACGCGGCGCGGCACCGCCTGTCACCGCTTTTTGCAGCTCCGAGAGTTGCCCGAATGGATACAGCAGATCGCCGGCTGCCGCGACGACGTGCATCTCGCGCCGCGATGCAATGCCGAACGGCCGCAACGCGTGCAGACATGCAACGGAGAGGACGTTCAGTCCACGTGAATACGGCGTGAGCGCGGGAACGACGATCAGCCTCTCGCACGCAAGGAACGCCGGCGCGCTCGTTCCGCCGCCCAGACCCAGGCTTGGATGCAGGTGCCCGATAATGCAGCGCGCGCCGGCTGCCGCGCGATCGCCGTGCAGCAGCAGCCACCCGTCACGCTCGACCGATTCAACCGTCTCACCGAGTACCGCTGCTCCGCGCGCGCGGCCTTCGTGATTGCCCGCAACGAGCGTCAGCCGCGCGGCGGCGCGCAAACGTTCCAGACCCTGCTGCACGGCGCGAGCGGCACCCTCGCTCATGCGGCTGCCGTGAATGACGTCGCCGAGCAGCACCACCTCATGCGCCTGCATGCGTTCGGCAGCGGCGACGAGCGTCGACACGAGTTCGAGCGTACTCCAGGCCGGCAACGCGCCGCCGATCACGTCTTCGTACGCGAGATGCACGTCGGCGGCAACCAACGCGCGCGCATGCTGCAGCCATAAAACCCCGGGCGCAACGGCTGACACGCCGGCGACCAGTTCGACCTGCGCCGCTGCGTGCTGCGGCGGCTTATTCATACTGCAACTCGAGCGGCGGCGCATCGAGCACGCCGTAGCCCTCCGCCGCACGTTCGCCGAGCACGTGCAGCACGCGCTCGTGCAATGCCTCGACCATATTCGATCGATCGTCCAGCACGACCGAATCACCGAAGCTCGAGGTCAGAATGCCGAATGTAAACGGCGATGCTGCGCGCGGGTGCAACACGCGCGGCTCGCCGTTCAGACGTTCGGCGTATGCGCGCGCGCCGGGCGCGTCGAGCAAATCGCGCGTCACCGTACGAAACGTTTCCTTCAACAATGGAAACGTTCGATCGGCGGCATAGACGCGCTCGAAGATCTTCTGACTATTCCATGCGAGCGATCCGCGCCGCAGCGAACGGCCGCCGGCGCGGCGCAGCACGAGCAATCCGGTATTCGCGACGTACCTGAAGAAATTCGCAAGCACATGCGAGGACCGCAAACCGGCGAGCAGATCGCGGTCGAAGTCCTGTGCGTGCAGAAGGCGAGCCCACGCGGCATCCGGGAGCGCTTTCCCGGGCGGCAGCGTGAGCAAGAAGCCGCCGTCGTCCGTCGTGAGGTTCGTGTTCGCGCGAATCTCCCTGAAAACGCGTGCGGCCACGACGCGCGCGAGCGTTTCGTTGATGCGCCTTCCCGCGCCGGTGTGAAAGACGGCCGTTTGCCGCCGATCCCTGCGGTAGATCTCGATAACCGGTTCGTACTCCGACGGAACCGCCGAAATGGCCATCTGCTGCGCGATGTAGCGCACGACGTGCGCGGCTTCGGGACTCTCCACGCCGTAGCGCGCTTTGAGCCAGTCGAGCGCCGGACGGGGATGACCCGTTCGAAGACGCTGCGCGACACCCGTGCGCAGCACGTGAATTTCGCGCGCCAGCGCCGGCGGAATACCTTTCATGTGGGAGCTCCACTGCGGCACCGTGGGCCGTCCGGCGAACGGTTCGGCAGTTATTCCGGTTGCCGCAATCTCTTTGACTTTGAGCGTCTTGCCATTGAGCACGAAAACGTCGCCGACTTGCACGTCGTTCACGAAGCTCTCCTCGACGCGCCCAACATTTTGATGAGCCTGTCCTGAGCCCGTCGAAGGGCCTTTTATCCGCACCATGACATGGTGCTCGTCGGGAATCGTGCCGACGTTTTCAAAAAACGCGGAGCACACCTCGCGCCCGAGTCCGTAAAGCGCCTCGCCGTCAAAGCCCAAGCGCCGCACGTGCGCTTCATCGGGCCCGACGCCGCCGCCGGAGAGATACTCCGCGCAGCGCACGAGATCGCCGCGCTGCAGATCCGCATACGGATACGCGCGGCGCGCTATCGCCAGCGCTTCATCGACCGTCAAGCGGCGATCGTAGCAGACGCTGCCCACGAGCCACTGCGCAAGCACGTCGAGCGGCGCTTGCGGGAGCGCGGTGTCTTCGAGCACGCCGTCCGCGATACAGCGTTTGGTCGCCGCCGCTTCGATGATGTCGTCGCGATCTTGCGCAATGACCGTGCCCCGCGCCACGGCGTCCGGCCGGTGTCCGGCGCGTCCGACGCGCTGCAGAGTGGGCGTCATGCCGCGCGCTCCGCCGATGATCAACACGCGATCGATGTAGCCGATGTCCACGCCGAGCTCCAGGCTGGAACTGCAGACCACGGTGCGCAATTTCCCCGCGCGCAGCGCCGTCTCGACACGGTGGCGCACGCTGCGCTCGAGCGCCGAGTGATGCACGCCAATCCGCGCGTCGTATATCCGTTCGCGCTGCCGGTCGCCGTCGATGGTTTCGATATCTTCCGGTTTTTCGAGATACTGCGTCATCTCGTGCGCAACGCGTTCCGCCTGACTGCGCACGTTCGTAAAGACGAGCGTGGTGCGTTCGCGCTCACCCAGATCGGCGGCCGTCTGTGCAACTTTTGCGAGCGGAGCCATGGCGCCGCTGAACGGTGAAAGCACGTCTACGGAAAGCGACCGCAAACCGCGCGCGTCGACCACTTCGCACTCCCGATCCGTGCCCACCAAAAACTGTGCTACGCGATCGAGCGGGCTGATGGTAGCCGAGAGCCCGACGCGGTTGAACGGCGCGCGCGCGATCTCTTCGAGCGATTCGAGCAGCAGGCACAGATGCGATCCGCGCTTATTGCCTGCGAGCGCGTGAACTTCGTCGACGATGACCGTTTCGATGCCGGCCAACGTCTTGCGGTACGATTCCATCGCGAGCATCACCGCAAGCGATTCGGGCGTCGTTACCAAAATGTGCGGCGGACGCGAGAGCAGCAGACGGCGCTCTTCCTGCGGCGTATCGCTCGTGCGCACGCCGGTTCGCGCGTAGCGCTCGCGGATGCGGCCCCGGCGCAAACGCGCGCGCTCCGTATTCGGGCGCTCGAGCAGACCGATCTCGCGCATCGGGCGGCGTACGTTGTGCTCGACGTCGTACCCCAGTGCGCGCAGCGGCGAGATGTAGAGCGTGAACGTGCGTGGGTACAGTTCGTCCCGATCGCGGCGCTCGAGCAAACGCGACATCACCGGCAAAAACGCCGCCAGCGTTTTACCGGTACCCGTCGGAGAGCATAGCAGCACGTTGCGTTTGTCCAAGCCCGGTCCGAGCGCGCTGCGTTGCGGCACCGTGGGACTGTGCAAATGCGAGTCGCACCAGGCGGCGAGGTCGGGATGAAGACGTTCGAACAGCGGGTCCATGTGTACGAACAAGCGTTCGACAAAAGACGTGGGGCGTTCCGCTTGGAACGCCCCACAAAACGGCTGCCCGAACGAGGCGGTTAGTGCGTCTGCGCCGCCGCAGACATCGAGTCTTGCGCGAGCGAGAACGTCATGTCTTGACGGACGGTGTCGTAATTTCCGGCGCCGGTGTTCTTTCGCGTCGTCGTTTCTTCTTTGATGGACACCGGCATGCTCAGCACCTTATTGTACGTCATCGAACCGTCGGTCGTTGCGTCGAACGAATTGACGCCGGAGACTTTCAACACGCGCTGGTAGGAGATGTCGAGAAGATCGCCGCTGGTCTTGCCGATCGTGTAATCGTTGGTTTCCGCCGATTGCGGGTCGTTCGACGCATACTGCCAGTGATTGTGCGCGTCGATGAGCGCGGAGTTCACGAAGTTGCGTCCCAAAAAACGCAAGAGGTTCATCTCTTCTTCGTTGAGCTGACCGTGGCTCTCGTCGCACACGACTGCGCCGTTTCCGTAGGTCACGCACTCGGTCGGTACCGCATCGCGCCGGTTGCGCGCCTGCTCGGCGATTTGCACGACGAGACCCGTGTCGGGCTGCACTTGCAGGACGTCGACCGTGATCGTGCCTTCGTCACCGGATCCGGAATGATAATCGGAACTCCCGGAGGCCGGACCATCGCCGCCGATACCCGAGTCATGTACCGTCGCGGTCGTGCTTAACGCGAGATCGAAATTGTAGACGAGATGGCGGATCGGTTTGGCGCCGTCCGCTAGAGCCGCGCTCGCAGTCAGCGCCGTTGCACCCGCGAGGCAGATAAAAAAGCGAGCAAATTTTTGCATTGGTGTCATTTACATGACCGCCGGGCGGTTACCTGTCGAACTGCCAGCGGGCGCAAAGGAAAGCGGGCTTCATAAGAAGCCCGCTTCCTGCTTGCTGCACATCGTGGAGGGCTAACTCCAACACTTCGTTTTAGGGTTACCTAGGCGTATGCGTTTACGCCGTTCCCGATCCCGATGGAACCGAAGAGCCGGTTCACCAGGTCCTGTTCCAGGTTCTGGGTGTCTTTCATGACGCCTATGGTCACCGAACTTGCCGTTGACGAGAGCGCCAGACTGCCGGCAATATCCGCGACGTTCATTGACTGCCTCCTGACGGGCCGGGCACCCGGCCGAAACCCGTACAGATCCTATCGGTAGATAGAGGGAAGAAATCCACCTTCGAAGGAGCCCAAGTCATGCTCAACACCTATCTCCGGCTGGTTTTGCTGGTCGTCGCCGTCCTGGTGATCCTCTGGCTCCTGAAGGTCGTCGTCTCCGTGCTGGTCCCCGCCGCGGTCATCGCCGCCCTCATCCTGGGAGTCGTCTTCCTTATAAACCTGTTCCGGCGCCGCGCGCGAATCTGACGAGCAGGTCCGCCAGGGCCTGCGGCTCCTCGAGCATCGGGAGGTGCCCGCTGCGGCCGAGGACCCGCAGCTCCGCCCGGGGGAAGGCCCGGCTCATCCCCTCGGCTTCAGGCAAGCCGACGATCTGATCGGCCGCCCCGGCCACGATGAGTACCGGCATTTCGAGCTCTTCCGCGATATCGTACGCGTCGACGCGTTGCGCCATTCCGCGCAGCATCGCGGCCATGCCCTTTGCCGAATTCCGCAGCGCAATTTCGCGCGCGCGATTTACGAGCGGCGAGCGATTTTCCAATAACGACGGCGAAAAAAGGCGCGGAACGTACGCATCGGCGATCGTTTCCGGACGATCTTCACGCTCCGCGCGATCCGCAAGATCGTTGCGAGATCTCGCCGTTTCGGCGTTATCCGCGGACAGACGGCTGCACACGAGCGCGAGCTTCGTAACGCGTTCGCTGTACATCCGGCAAAACGCCATCGCGACATAACCGCCCATCGAATGTCCCGCGATCGCGGCGCGATCGATCCCCATCGCATCGAGCATCGCGGCGATGTCGCCGGCGAGCGTCTCCATTAGATACGGACCGTCGGGCACACTCGATCGTCCCATGCCGCGCAGATCCGGACGGATCACGCGCGCGTGCGCCGCGAGCTGCGCCGCCTGCGAATCCCATACGTCGCGCGTCAGCGGGAAGCCATGGATCAGCACGATCGGATCGCCGGATCCGTCAGTCAGCACATCGATCGTCGCATCGTCTACAGCTACGCGCATCGTCCTCACATCACCATTCAATGACCAAAATTTGCGTTTGTCGCGGTAATTGTGTATAACATAGGCAACAACCCTGGCTGAATTTCAGCCAGAGAAAGGATGACGTAGTCAGAAATGGCAGTCAAACGTACGAAGAAAGCGGCGCCGAAAGCCGCTGCAAAGAAAGCGGCTCCGAAACGCCGCAAACGCGCTAAGAAGGCAGCGGGAGCTGCTGCTCCGCGTCGCCGCAAGGCCGCGCGTAAGGGCGGACGCAAAAAAGCCGCAGGCCGTAAGAAAGCCGGCGGACGTAAAAAAGCCGCAGGCCGCAAGAAAGCCGGCGGACGTAAAAAGGCCGGAGGCCGCAAGAAGACGACGCGCCGTAAGAAAGCCGCTCGTAAGACGGCTCGCAAAGCGGCACCGCGTCGCCGCAAGACCACTCGCCGGAAGAAGGCTGCAGCCGCCGCCTAAATAAACGCTCCGGCGTTTTTTATGCAGCGCGTCGCTTGCGGCGCGCTTTTTTTTTGCCTTGAGGGTTGGGGTGCGGTATAGTCCCTGGTTTACCGGACCGCGCTGCGATCCGCATCCTGCGGAGCGCAGCGCTCAGGACAACCGAAGTTTTTCGAAAACAAGTTTTGAAATACACATCCTGTGTAGCGAAAAACTTCGGAACGTCCGCTAAACCAGGGACTACACCACACCCCAACCCTCAAGGCAAAAAATGTTATGGAATATGGCTAAATCGTGCGTAGTATTGGGCGGGCGAACCAGTAGTAGAGTGTTACGATTGCGCTCGTTGCCCCTACGATGAGAAAGCCGGTGTGCAGTGAGAGTGTGGATCCGAGTGCGCCGATGATCAGTGCGCCGCCCGGTACGAATCCTAACGCGACCATCGTGTAGACGGAGACGGCGCGGCCGCGCACCTCGTCCGGAGAGAGCGTTTGGATGAGCGTGTTCGAGACGCCGAGGAATGTGAGCGTGGCGGTGCCGATGACGAACAGCACCGGCAGCGAGAGCCACAGATTCCAAATGAAGCCCAGCGACAGAACGCCGGCGGACATCACGAACGCCGACGCCGCCCAGATGACGCCGCGCCGTTCACGCGTGCCGAGGTACGCGGTGAGCAGCGCGCCCGCGAAGCCGCCGATGCCGGTAGCGGCGATGGCGACGCCGAGGCCCTTGGCATTCGCATGCAGCGTGTTGACGACGAATGCCGGGAGCAGCGAACTGTACGGCCGCACCAGCAGCGCCGTCACGATAAAGACCGTGATGATGGCGCCCAAAATCTTGTGCGCAAACAGAAAGCGCAGGCCTTGCGCGACGGAGCGCAAGAACGGCTCGTCGCGTGTCGTGGCGCTCGGGGGCGCGGGTTGCATGAACATGAGCGCGACGACGACGGCCATCGTCGCGACCGCATTGACGTAGAACGACCCCGCAATCCCGATGGAGGCGATGAGAATTCCGGCGACGGCCGGTCCGATAACCGCGGGCGCGTTAAAGGCAACCGAGTTCAGGCCGATGGCATTGCCGATGTACTCCCGCGGCACCATGAGCGGGACCCAACTCTGGCGCGCGGGCGAATCGAACGACATCGCCGCCGCATTCGCCGAGTTGATCAGAATCAGACCGACGATGTTCATCCACCCGAGCGTTGTAAAGATTGCGAGAAGCAGCGCGAGCAGCGCCATGATCGTGTTCGTCCAGTACAGCACGCGCCGCCGCGGAAGCGTATCGGCAACAAGACCGGCGAGCGGTGAAAGCAGCAGCACCGGAATCGCGCGGCCCAATCCCTGAAAGCCCAGATACAAAGATGCCGTGTGAGGATTGGCCGCGAGTTTGGCGATGAAGTAGCCCGTGGCCGTTAGTTGCATCCACGAGCCGAGGTTGGAGATCAGCAGACCGAACCACAGCAGCCTGAAATCCCGGAACCGCAGCGAGGAGAAAAGCGTGACCTCGCGCTTGGGAAGCGGCCGTTCGATCATCGCGCCTCTACGGCGCTCATGATGATTGCAGCGCTGGCCTGCGCGCCGTACGTCGAGGTATCGATGCAGAGATCGTAATTCTCCGTGGCCGGCCAGTCGACGCCATAGTAGGCGCGCATGTACTCAGCGCGGGCCCGATCGATGCGATCGACCTCCGCCGCCGCCATCTTTTCGTCGACGCCGTGCCCTTCCATGATATGCCGGATGCGCCAATCGCGCGGAGCGTGCATGAAGACGCGCACGACGTCCGGCCGCCGGCCGAGAATGGCGTTGGCGCCGCGTCCCACGATCACGGCGTTCCCGTGCGCCGCATACTCGCGAACCGCTTCCTGCACTTCGCGCAGGCATTCTTCGTCGAACGAGGCGCCCGGCTGAGCGCGCAGTTCCGGCGTCGCGAATTCGAGCGCCCGCAACATGCGCTCGCTCATGCTCTTACCGGTATTTTCCGCGGATTCCACTGCGGCGGCCGACGTCATCAAGCGTTTCGCTACGACGACGGGCAGCTGTTCGTCGACGTAGTCGTAGCCCAGGCGCTCGGCGGTCAGATGTGCTATGGCGATGGCACCGCAGCCGTAGCGGTTGGAGATCGTGATGACCACGCTTCTCTATACCTCCGAGGGCCGCCGCATGCCTCGGTGTAAGTGGCCCGGGATGCCGATCATCCGCACGCGCGCTCTGCGCAAAGTGTTCCGTTCGGTCAAGCGCGCGCCCGGCGCAGCGGGAGCCCTGCGCACGCTGTTCACGCGCGCGTACGAGGACAAAACCGCCGTGCGGGACGTCGACATGGATATCGAGGCCGGCGAGCTTGTCGGATACATCGGTCCGAATGGCGCGGGGAAGTCCACGACGATCAAGATGCTCACGGGCATTCTCGTGCCGAGTTCCGGCACGATTGAAGTTTCCGGCATCGTGCCGTACCGCGATCGCAAGCGCAACGCCCGCAACATCGGCGTGGTGTTCGGACAGCGCAGCCAATTGTACTGGGACTTACCGCTGATCGAATCGTTCGAGCTTCTGCGCGCGATCTACGGTATTCCGCAGGACCGCTATCAATCGAACCTGCGCACGTTCACGAAGATCTTGGAGATGGAGCCGTTTCTGCGCACGCCGGTGCGGCAGCTGTCGCTGGGCCAGCGCATGCGCGGCGATTTCGCGGCCGCAATGCTGCACGATCCGCGTATCGTTTATCTCGACGAGCCGACAATCGGCCTGGACGTCATCGCCAAGGAAGCGATTCGCGAGTTCGTGCGTCACATCAACGAAGAGCGCGGCACGACGATCATCTTGACGACGCACGATCTCGCCGACGTCGAACGCTTGTGCAGGCGCATCATCATCATCGACAACGGCACGGTGATC
This sequence comes from Vulcanimicrobiaceae bacterium, assembly GCA_036826275.1. Classification (GTDB taxonomy): domain Bacteria; phylum Vulcanimicrobiota; class Vulcanimicrobiia; order Vulcanimicrobiales; family Vulcanimicrobiaceae; genus DATGJX01. Next base: position 8,510 of record DAISWS010000019.1, on the reverse strand, counting down.
TACGACGGCGGTATCGAGCGCATCAAGGAAGAGTACGGCACGCACCGGACGCTCGTGCTCACGTTCACCCAGCCGCCGGCAGATCCGGCGCTGCGCGAAGCCGAAATCGAATCGAGCGAGCATGGAACGGTTCGTTACCGCTTCGACCGGCGCAGGGTGCGCCCCGACCAGTTGATTCGCGAGGCGACGGAGCGCTTCGAACTGCGCGACCTGACCATTGAGGAGCCGGACTTGGAATCGATTATCCGAAGAATTTATTTGGGCGAAGGCCTCGAACGGCTCGGCCGGCCGATACCCCAGGGTGACAACGTATGATTATTTCAAGCGGTACGAAAAAGCCGAACGTTCATGCTTCGGTCTATGTGGCGCCCAACGCCGTCGTCAGCGGCGATGTGACGATCGAGGAAGGCTGCGCCGTTCTCTTCGGCGCCGTCATCACGGCCGAGGGCGCGCCCATCACCATCGGCGCAAACTGCGTGATCATGGAGAACGCGGTCCTCAAATCGAGCGGCGGCAGCGTCATGCAGTTTCCGCTCTCAGTCGGAGAGAGCTGCATTATCGGGCCGGGCGCGTACGTTGTCGGCGCAACGATCGAACCGGGCTGCATGGTCGCCGCGCACTCGGTCGTGCGAAACGGTGAGGCGATCGCGGAAAACACCACTGCCGGCTCCGTGAGCACGACGTTTTTCACCGACGTCTTCAACCTGGAAGACGGACCGGAAGTGCGCGCGAGAGCCGCCGAAGGGTACGCAAAGTTCTTGCGCAAGACGCACGCCCAGGACGCCGCGCTTGCCGACGCACCAAAAAAACCTGCGCCGGCAAAGCCGCCGAAGCGAACGGAAGAACCACCTGCAACGCAAAACGTCGAGGTCGAGAAAGTCGTCGACGTCATGTTCGTGGAGCTCGAAGAAGCTCGTCTGCGGCGCGAAGCCGCAATCGCTCGAGAGAAAAAGGGCAAGAAATAGTGCGAATCGCCGCGATCTGTGCCGCGCTCATCGTTTTGAGTGCATGCTCCGCAGGCGGTGCGCATCGCGGCGGAAGGCTTGCCAAGACGCAATTCCTTTCGGCGGTTGAAGCGATCCCGGCACCGATGCGCAACGGCTCGAGCGGTGCGCCGGTGGTCGGCCTGGTCGTGTCGGGCACGATTACGAACGGCGGCAGCACGCCGCTACAGTGCTCGCGCAGCATGTTCGTGCTCGTAGGCCCCGGAGAGGGCGACGTTATGCCCACGACCGAGTTCTGCGGACTGCCAAGCATCGCGCCCGCACAATCGGCGTATTTCAACGCGACGTTTGCCGCGCCGCCGCGCGACGGCTGGAAGCTGCGCTTCGAGCACGGCGACGGCTCGTACGAGATACACGACCTAGCCGTTCCGCCCGCGGGATGAGCGCGCTCGCGCCGTACGTTGAGTTCGCGAAGAAAGCCTTCGCGCGCGAGGCAACGTACCGCATGGAGGTTTTCACCGAGGTCGGCTCGCTCATCGTGCGGGTCTATTTGCTGCGTTCGCTATGGACGGCGCTTTACGCGCAAAACGTGGCACCGATGAATCTGCCGCTGCACTCGATGATCACGTACGCGACCGTCGCGCTGCTGATGTCGCTGATTCTGGAGGTGGACGGCACGCGGCTCATCCGCGAGAAACTGCGCGAGGGCACGATCGCGACGGACCTCATGAAGCCGATTAGCGTGCCGCTCTATTTCTTCAGCGACGGTTTCGGCCAGACGCTGCTGCACGCATTGCTGGTTATTCCGTCGGTGCTCTTCGCACTGCTGCTCGTGCATATCGATTTGCCGAGCGCGCCGGTGTTCGGCGTCTTCCTGCTCTCCTTTTTCATCGGATACTTGGTGAATTTCTTCGTCAATTTCCTGATGAACGCCGTGGCATTTTGGACGCTCGAGACGTTCGCCATTCAACTGATCGTGCGGTGGGTGTCCGATTTGCTCAGCGGTCAGATCATTCCGCTGACGTTTTTCCCGGGCGTCTTCGGACGCGTCGTGTTCGCGCTGCCGTTCGCGGCTATCTATTCAACGCCGCTGCTGATCTACGTCGGCGTCATCCGCCCGGAGCAGTACGCGCGCTATCTGCTCATCCAAGCGATCTGGCTCGCGCTGTTCTGCGCGCTTTCGGCCTTCGTGTGGCGCGCCGCCTCACGCCGCGTTGTCATTCAGGGCGGGTAGGTCCCACATAACCACTTCGCCGGTTCCCTTGAGATCGAGCCGCTCGATGCCGTACATGCGCACGGCGTCGCCCTGCCGCAAAAGTTCGCCGTTCGCTTCGATCTCGCCGTCGCCGATGAACAGAAAACCGAACCTCGACGGCTCGAACGTATGGCGGAGTTCGCGATTCTCCAAGCGCGCAACGAGCAGCGCGGCGTCCTGCGTCAATGCAATCGGTGCGTTCACCGCATGATGTCCGCTCGCAACGGCCAGCCAGCGGTTGCGGCGGTCCTCCAGCGTGAAATCCATCTGTCCATACGTCGGCTTAGTGCCGCGTCTTCCGGGGATAACCCACATTTGCACGAGATGCAGCTCGCGGTCTTCGCGCCCATTCGTTTCCGAATGCTGCACGCCGGTGCCGGCGCTCATGAACTGCACGCCGCCCGCTTTCACCACGCCGCGGTTTCCCATACTATCGACGTGTTCGAGTTCGCCGGAAAAGACGTACGTGAGGATCTCCATATCCCGGTGCGGATGTTGCGGAAATCCGGTTCCGGCCGCGATGTAATCGTCGTTGAACACGCGTAAGGCGCCCCAGTTCAGATTTTGCGGATCCAAGTAGTCGGCGAAGCTGAACGAGTGGTAGGTGCTCAGCCAGCCGTGCTGGGCGTGATAGCGCTCGGCGGCACGTTGCACCGCGAAGGTGCGCGGCAGTGTAGGGTTCATAATGCTACCAATCGGTGGCGGCCGGGACGAGGTTGCGCGTACGTCCCAGCAAGAGGTGGAAATACAGCATACCACGCACGGGCCCGAGCGATTCGAGCAGTTCGTGCGCGTCCAGAAGGGGGTTACCGGAAAGTAACCGCAGGCTGCGGGCGACGCCCGAGTCTTTCATCGGAAAGACGTCGAGACGGCCGAATCCGCGCAGCAACACTACCGCCGCGCTCCACGGCCCGATTCCGCGAATCGTGCACAAGCGCTGCGATGCCTCCGCGCTCGGGAGCGCGGCGATCTCTTCGCCGGTAATCGCACCGCCGGCAACGGTTTGAGCGGCGCTGCACAAATGCGCCACCTTGTTCGCGCTCAATCCCGCGGCGCGAAGCCGTTCGGCCGGACAGGCCAGCACATCCGCCGGCCGCGGGAACGGATAATACGCGACGCCGTCGTGTTCGAGCGGCTCGCTCAGCGTTTCGATCGTGCGCCGCATAATGGACGCGGCCGCATGAATGCTGATCTGCTGAAACACGATGGAATGCGCGAGCGCTTCCCAGAGCGAGGGATACCGCGGCGGCCGCAGCCCTCGCAGTTCGCGCGCCAGGTATGCAAGCCACGGAAAGGGACGCACGCGCCGGTACCAGTCGTC
>DAISWS010000019.1:0-4980 GCA_036826275.1 Vulcanimicrobiaceae bacterium | reverse complement strand
GCACGTGCGTGCCGAGCATCGATTCAATCGCCGGAAGCCAGCGTTGCGCGCGCGCGCCCGCGACACGCACCGACAATGCTTGGCCGCTTGCTTGCCGCACGTCGATGAGATTGCTTCCGTGCTCGTCGCGCAGCGCGCGGCGATACGCTCCGTCCTCCGCGACGACGTCGACGACGTTCGCGGCAAGACGCCGCAGCGCGTCCACCGTAAGATCCAGACGGTACGGCGGGCGGACGGGGACTTTCGTTTCGAAATTGAACCTCAACGCCGATGCTCGCGACGTATTATCAGTATTGGCGCATCAACGTGCTGACGATGCTCGAGTACCGCGCGAACTTCTTCATGTGGTTTTGCTTCACGATCGTGTACCACGCGACCGCGCTCGCCGCGCTGTGGGTGACGCTGCGGCAGTTCCCGTCGATGAACGGCTGGGACTTCAAGCAGATGGCGTTCCTGTACGCGCTGTGGATGCTCGCGCATGAGTTTCACAATACGTTCTTCTTCACCGTCGTCAACGTTCCCGACTACGTGCGCGAAGGACGGTTCGATCGCTTCCTCGTGCGCCCGCAGGACACGCTCTTTCAAACGCTCACCGTTCCCTCGCAGATTTTTCCGGATGGACTGATTCTGGCTATTCTGTACTTTATCATCGCCACGCAATACAGCGGCGTCCGCGTTGATTTGGCGTTCATCGTCTTCGTTCCGCTCGTGATGCTCGGCGGAGCGCTCATCGATTTGGGCATCTCGCTTGCCGTTGCGACCGCATCGTTTTGGTTCGTGCGCGTCGACACGCTTCGCTGGGTGATCATGTCGCTCGAGCAGGAGTTCACGCGTTATCCCATCAGCATCTACACGCGCGGCGTGCGCATCATACTCTCGTTCGTGTTCCCGTTTGCGTTCATGAACTATTTTCCGGCGACGTTTCTGCTGCACAAGGCTGAAACGGGCCTCTCGCTTTCGCCGCAGATCGGACTGCTCACGCCGCTCGTCGGCGCGGGCTGGCTCGCGGTATCCTACGGTTTTTGGAGAATCGGCTTGCAACACTATCAAGGCACGGGATCGTAATGAAGCGCTCGGCATTTCTCACGGGTTCACTCGCCGCTGCATGTGCGCTGCCCCTCGCGGCGCGCGCGCAAATGCCGCTCGACGCGTTGCTGCGCCCCGCAATCGACAGCATTCCCGGCGCCGTGGGCATCTACGCGCACACGATGGCGAACGGCGCGCCGATCGCCTCGTACAATGCGAACGTGTCGTTTCCGAGCGCCTCGACGATCAAGATGCTGATCATGCTCACGGCGTTCAAAGCGGCCGAGTCCGAGCCGTCCGTGATGCACGAACGGATCACGTTCCACAGCAGCGAGTTGATCGGCGGATCGGACTTTCTGCAGAACGCTTCGGACGGCCAGCGCTTTACCGTCGCGCAGCTCATCGTGCCGATGATTCAGGTAAGCGATAACACGGCGAGCAATCTCCTCATCACGCATTTCGGCTTCGAACGCATCAACGCCATCACGCTGGGCGCGGGCCTCAAACACACCCATCTGCGGCGGCATTTTTTGGATACGGCCGCGGTGCTGCGGCACATGGACAACCGCACGACGCCGGCAGACATGGCGCACTTATTGTTCGAACTCGAACGCGGGGTGCGTGAAGAGATCCCGACCGTCGCATTGCCTCGCTCGTGCCGGCGCATGATCGACATCATGCTCGGACAGACGGATCGCGATACGATTCCGCGCGGCGTTCCCGCCGGCGTGCAAGTGGCGAATAAAACCGGGGAATTGAGCCGCTCGCGGAGCGACGTTGCCATCGTGGATCCGTACGGCGCCTCGCCGTACGTCCTCGCCGTCTACACGAACGGCTTGGACGGCCCGGGTGAAGCGTACGACGGAATCGCGGAAATTTCGAAAATTATCTACACGCGCGTGGCCGGTTCGTACCTGTAGCTACCCTTTCGGTTCGATCGTCACGCTCGTCATCACGTCTCCGACGCGGATCGCATCCAGCGTTTCGAAGCCGTCGGTCATTTGTCCGAAGACCGTATATTGCCGGTCCAAGAAGCGCGCGTCGTCGAGACAGATGTAAAACTGCGAGCCGGCGGAATCGGGACTTGCCGCGCGCGCCATCGCGACGGTGCCGCGCACGTGCGGCCGCGCGTTGAATTCCGCTTTGAGGCGGTATCCCGGGCCGCCGGTGCCGTTGCCGTCCGGATCGCCGCCTTGCACCACAAATCCCGGCTCGACGCGGTGAAACTTCACGCCGTGGTAAAAGCCCTCTTCGCTTAGCTTGATAAAGGCGGCGCAATGCTGCGGTGCGTCGTCCGGATAAAACGTAAAGACGATCTCGCCTTTGTTCGTCGCGATGCGCGCTTGCGAGGTGCGTGCTTTTTCGAGGTACGTGCGAAGCTCTTCGCCGACCGGTGCGGTGTGCGTAGTCATAGGCTCCGTGCCTTGTGCATGGCGACGCCGAAGGCCTGGCGCGCCGCCAGCGCGGCAAGTTTCTCGCGCCGGGTGAGCCGCTTGAAGCGCGCTTCCAGACTGCGGGCTTGGGACGCGTCTTCGAGCGCAAACCAAGCGGCCAGCCGCACCGGCAAGCGGGAGCGTGTGTAGCGCGAGGCCTTTCCGGCCGCATGAGAACGAAGGCGCCGATCCAGGTCGTCCGTCCAACCGGTATACAGCGAGCCGTCCCGGCACCGAAGGATGTAGACGTATGCCATGCTGGAGCGTTTAGATTTCCGGGGCCAAGGTAGAATCACTCTTGGTAAGGGACAAGACTTTGGATGGCCTGAAAAATGAAGGGCAGGGTGCGGGGCGCAGCCTGCGCGTACGCATACCTCCGAACGCGCGATTCAGCGGCAGCGTGCGGCATCAGGTGCTGTCCTTTGCCGGCACTCACGAGATCAGCGATCAAGAACTCGAGGAGTTCATTTTTGCCATTGGCGAGGCGCTCGCCAACGCCATCGAACATTCGCGCTCGAGCGACGTGATCGAAGTGCATTGCCAAGTCGAAGATGACAAGATCGTGGCAACGATCGTCGATTCCGGCGCCGGCTTTGCAAGCGGACCAGTCCCGGATGTCACCTTACCCGATGCCCTTACCGAACGCGGACGCGGACTGCCGATCATGCGGCGTTGTACCGACATCTTTGCCGTCCATTCCGTTCCGGGCCGCGGAACAGCCGTCGTGCTCGGACGCTATTTGCGCCGCAAACCGCCATACGATCAGGAAAGCGCCGCTTCATCCTGAATTCTGCGAGGATGAGCATTCGCCGATTCCTCGCCGCCTTCTCGCTCGTTGCGCTTGCATCGGGCGCCGTTGGCGCGCGCGCCGCCGTTCCGTACGCTTCGATCCCCGCGCCGGCGCTCAATCCGGGCATCCAAGCGATGGTGCATGCGGTTTCCGCGAGCGACTTGCGTTCGATCGACACGCGTCTGGCCGGTTTCGGAACGCGTAACGATTTCTCCGAGAACCTCAATACGCCGGGCCGCGGCGTATTCGCCGCGCGTGACTGGATCCGCGCGCAATTCGAGCGTTTCGCGAAAAGCAGCGGCGGCCGCATGACCGTAACCCTCGACACGTTCACGCATCCCAAGACGCCGCGCACGCCGCGCGACGTCGTCGAATCGAGCATCATCGCGACGCTCAAAGGCGATGTGCCCGGGCCGACGTACGTGATGTCGAGTCATTATGACGACTGCAACGGCAAGTGCACGGACGGGCGCGGCGTTGCACCGGGCGCCGACGACAACGGCTCGGGAACCTCGGCCGTTCTGGAAGCGGCGAAAGTGATGACGCACGCGCACTTTCGCGGCACGATCGTGTTCGCCGTGTTCGACGGCGAGGAACTCGGCCTTTGGGGCTCTGCGCATTTCGCCGACGAACTCAAAGCAAACGGTACCGGCGTCGTGGCGGACTTGAATAACGACATCATCGGCACGCCGAACGGCTCGGATACAGACGAAGTGCGCATCTTCAGCGAAGCGATTCCCGCGGGCGCAAAGGACGAGACCATCAATCTGCTCGGTTCGGAGAACGACTCCCCCTCGCGCGAGATTGCACGCTTCGTGAAAGCCACCGCGCAGCGGTACGTGCCCCCGATGAACGGCGTCCTGATTTACCGTGCCGACCGCTTTCTGCGGGGCGGCGATCAGGAGTCGTTCACGGCGGACGGTTTCCCGGCAATCCGCTTTGTGGAAATTCACGAGGACTTCCGGCATCAGCACCAGGACGTTCGAAAAGTGCAGGGCGTGCAGTACGGCGATTTGCCGCAGTACGTGGACTTCAACTATCTCGCCCGCGTCACGAAGATGAACGTCGCGGCGCTTGCGGCGCTGGCAATGGGCCCGGGGCAACCGGTGAACGTTGAGCTCGTGACGCAGCACCTCACCAACGATTCGACGTTGCGGTGGAAGCCCGCACCCGGCGCGTCGCAATATGAAGTCGTCTGGCGCGAAACCACCTCGCCGGTCTGGCAGTATGCCAAAAACGTGGGCAACGCCGTACAGGCAACCGTACCGGTAAGCAAAGACAACTACATTCTGGGCGTGCGCGCGATGGATAAAAACGGACTATACAGTCCAGTTGTTTATCCCGCGCCCGTTCGTCAATAATAGAGAGAGGAAGCGAACCGGCCCTCCCCGCGCGTCAAGCGCAATGACCGGTTCGCTTCCCCGGTTTTTTGCCTTTGCGGCGCGTTTTGCGATGGCCTCGCGCTCGGGCGTGGCCTCGCTTACGCGCTAAAAAAGGTCAGAGGCGTGGCGTGCGCTTCATACCGCGCAAAATCTTGCCTTCGGTATTCAAATAGTAGTTCGAGCCGTCGAAGCGCGGGGAATCGGCGAACATCAAGTAGAGATATTTGAAGTTTTCGGAAAACGAATAGGCTGGGAAATAATCGCCTTGCGTCATCGGCTGAACGTTGGTCAGCACGGTGTAGCCGCTTTCGGTACGGCAGTACCTGCGTAACGCCGCAAAATACCGGTA
>DAISWS010000018.1:13165-30654 GCA_036826275.1 Vulcanimicrobiaceae bacterium | reverse complement strand
CGCAAGCGCCGCGGCCGCCACCGCAAGGCGCAGCGGTTCGCGCGGCTCGCCGAGCAACAAGCCGCGCTCGCGCGTCTTGCGCGCAATCGCGCCGGTTGCACACAGCACGATGCCGATGCATACGAGTACGGCTGCGGCATCTTCGCGAACCAGTACGGCTGCAACGCCGGCGAACGCGAACCAGAACCAGCGCGCGCGGTCCGCGGCCCACAGCATCCAAATAGCGAGCACCGGATAAAACGCCAATTCGTGAAACTCCGAGAAAGCGTTTGCCAGTAGCGGCGGATACAGTGCGGCCAGCAGCGCGCAGCGCGAGGGCCACGGTTCGGCGACGTATCCGCGCAGCAGCGCGGCAAGCGGAACGGCGGTAAGCGCAATCAGCACCACTTGCGCAAGTTGTAGCGCAAGCGGGGAACGCGTGAGCGCGACCAGCGGCCACAGTACGGCCAGCAGCGGCGAATCGTGAAAACGGAAATGCGATCCTTCGGTTCCGTTCGTGAAACCGGAAAACGCGTTTGCAACGGTTTGAGCGAAGGTGCCGGTGTCGCTACCGTAGCTCCAGACGCTCCAGCGCACGACCGCAAGCGCGCTCATCACGCAGATGACCGTAATGACGATCGCCGGCGTGCCCCCGAGCGATCGGATTCGCACCGCCGCAGCGGCCATCAGCGTGTGGGAAGACCGGTGACGCGCGCGCCTTGGCGCAGTCCGTCCGCAGCCGCTTCGCCCGACGGCAATTCGATCACGAATTTCGCAGAGGCTTGCTCGAGCGGAATCTCTTCGTCCGGCACCTGCGGCGCAAGCACCGGCACGCGTGCGAACACTTTGCGAACCGTGCCGTCCGGCGCGAGAAACACCATGTCGAGCGGAATGAGCGTGTCCTTCATCCAGAACGCGACCGGGCCGTCGTCATCGAAGACGAACAGCATGCCGGTGTGCAGCGATAAATGGCGGACAGCCATGAGTCCGCGCTCGCGCTGAGGCTCGGTGCGTGCAATTTGAACGCGCAGCGCGGCCTTCGGCGCTTTCACGGTAATGACTGCGAGCGATTGCGGCGTGGGCATCGGCGCCGCCGTCGCACCCAACGCAATTGCAAACGCAAGCGTACTAAAAATCATTCGTTTCCTCGACGTCGTACCAATTCTGCCCGGTTTTGAGCGTAACCGCGAGCGGCACGCTCAAGTCGAGCACGCGCTCCATCTCCGAACGCACCAGCGCGCCGGTTTGGTGCAATTGCGCGGCGTCCACTTCAAAAATCAGCTCGTCGTGGATCTGCAGCAGCATGCGCGCGCGCAGTCCTTCGCGAGCGAGCGCCCCGTCGATACGCACCATCGCGAGCTTCATGATGTCGGCCGCACTGCCTTGTAACGGCGCGTTGGTGGCTTCGCGTTCCGCCGCCGAACGCAGCATGTAATTGCTCGAACGAAGCGCCGGCATGTAGCGGCGGCGGCCGAGAATCGTCTCCACGTAGCCGCGGTCGCGGCCTTCTTGGATCACGCTTTGAATGTAGGCGCGCACGCTCGGAAAGCGCGCGAAATACGCCTGCGTCATCTCTTTGGCCTCCGTGCGGCTGATCTCCAACCGCTGCGCGAGACCGAAGTCGGACATCCCATACAGCAAACCGAAGTTCACGGACTTGGCAATACGCCGCTGGTTCCCGTCGACCGTGTCGGGTGCGTTCACATTGAAAATCTGCCGCGCCGTGAAATCGTGGATGTCCTGGCCCTCGTGAAACGCGCGGCGCATCGCTTCGTCGCCGGACAGATGCGCCATCAGCCGCAATTCGATCTGGCTATAATCGGCGGCGAGCAACGCAGATCCATCGCGCGGTGCCACGAATGCGCGCCGAATCCGCCGTCCCAGATCGCCGCGAACGGGAATGTTCTGCAGATTGGGATTGGTAGAGCTCAAACGGCCCGTTGCGGTGGCGGTTTGATTGAAGATCGTGCGCAACCGTCCGTCTTGCTTGTCCGTAAGTTCGGGGATGACGTCGACGTACGTGTTTTTGAGTTTGGTGACTTCGCGGTACTCGAGCACGCGCGCACAGATCGGATAGTCGCGCGAAAGACCTTGCAGAATCTCGACACCCGTTGCCCAGCCGGTCTTCGTCTTTTTTCCGCCGGGCAAACAGAGTTTGGCGAACAGGATGTTGCCCAGCTGTTGCGGCGAGCCGATGTTGAATTGCTCGCCCGCCAGTTCGTAAATTTCCCGCTGCAAGCGCTCGACGGAGGTATCGATCTCTTGCGCGAGCTTTCGTAGCTCCGACGGGTCGACGAGCACGCCCGTCGACTCCATCTGCGCGAGAATCGGCGCGAGCGGGACCTCGACGTCTTCGTACAGTCTGAGTTGGCCGCGCTTGTCGAGCTCGGCGCGCAGCTTTTCCATCAACTGCAAGACGCCGTCGGCATGCGCGGCCACTTCATCGCCCAGCGACGTTTCCAGGAACTCTTGCGCCGCGTCCTCGATCGCCGCAAACGTACGCGATGGGTTCAGCAGGTGCGCGCCGATCATCGTATCGTCCGCGAACCGGCGCGGCGCAAAGCCTGCTTTATGCAGCAGGTGCAGCACGGACTTTACATCGTGCGCGGCCAAACGCTGCCCGCCCAGCCACGTCTTTTGAAACGCGCTCCTGACCGGATCGTGCGCGAGCGCACCCGCCGTGAACGCGATGCCGAATCCCGTCTCGGCGCTCACGCCGATCTCGCCGTCGTTGCGAATCGCAATACCCAGGTGCTTGGCGGTTGCAAATTGTTCGATCTCGCGCGCAAGCTCGACGAACTCCGGCGGATCCGTTGCCGCGATGAACGAGCGATATTGTCCGCGGATGCGCTCCTGCGTTTGAATGAGCGGCATCTCCAGCGGGACGTCGAGCTTGTTCAGCAGCGTCTTGAACTCCAGATCGCTGTAGAGGCGGTACAGTTCGTCGCTGCTCGCGGGCGTGTAGCGCGCGTCGTCCCAGTCCAACGTAATCCCGAGATCTTTGCGCGCAACCGAGACGTCGCGGCAGACCTGCGCTTGTTTTCCGAAATCCTCGACCAGCTTCTGCAGTTTCGGCGATCCGGCAAGCGACGGGTGTGCGACCAGCGCATCAAGCGATCCCGCCGCTTTGATGAGTTTGATTGCCGTCTTTTCACCGACGCCGGGGATGCCGGGAAGATTATCCGATGGATCGCCTTTGAGCCCGCGGTAATCCGGCAGTTGTGACGGATCCAAGCCGTCGTAGCGTTCGCGCACCGCGTCCAGATCGTAGCGGCCCAAATCCGTGATGCCGCGCCGCGTCATCAGCACGGTGGTTTTCCGGTCGACGACCTGCAGCAGATCCGTGTCGCCGGTCACGACGACGGTCTGCGTGCCGGCAGCTTCGGCTTGCTGGGCCAGCGTCGCGATGATATCGTCGGCTTCCTCGCCTTCGATCTCCATGATGGGAATACGGTTTGTCTGCAAAATCCGCCGCACGAGCGCGAACTGACTGCGCAAATCGTCCGGCATCTGATCGCGCTGCGCTTTGTATTGCTGATACAGCGCGACGCGGTGCGCCGGCAGGCCTTTGTCGAACGCGGCGATGAGGTGCGTCGGCCGCTCCTCGTTCACGATCTTGTTGAGCATCATCGTGAAACCGTAGGCTGCGTTGATCGGCACGCCGCGCGTCGTCGTCAGCGGCGGCAAGGCGAAAAACGCCCGGTACACCAGGCCATAGGTATCGAGCAACATCAGTTTAGACGTCGACCCGTCTTGTTTGTTCATTGCACGACCAAATCGGCGGAAGCCGCCGTTATGCGGCCGTCGTCATCCACCTTCAGCAGTGAAATGACGTATTTGCCCGGCGCCTGCGGAACCGGAACACTCAGCGAATTCCCGCTGTGCCGGTCCACGTTCCAATACACGCTGGCGGTATCCGCCTGCGTCATCGTGAGGTCGTCCGGAGGCGCGGTTCGCCGCGCGAACGTTTGTATTTGCGCATGTTCGCCCGTGGAATCGACCCAGGGATGCCATGAAGCGCCCTGAGCGGCCGTATCTTGCGTTGCCGTCGTTCCGATTGCAAGCAGTTGCGGCGCGCTGGTAAAGAGCGCCGAACCCGTCGGCGTGCCTTTGGTGATGCGCACGAATGCCGTGCCCGTGCCCGGACGCACGTCGCCGACTTTCACAAGCGCGTTCGCGCCCGGCGCGTACGTGCTTTTGTCCAATTGCAGAACGGCCGCAACGGGACGGCCCGGCGCGTCGACCACGAGCGGCGCGCTGCTCCATTGCAGCGATCCGTCACGCACGAACGCCGCGCCCGCCGCGAGAACGCCTGCCGTATCGCGTAGTCGAAAGACGGCAGTTGCATGGCCATTCGAAACGTTCGCGACGCGCGTCTCCGTACGATCGGGACTCTCGAGCGTAATAAGTGCCGAACCCTGCGCGCCGGAGAGCTGCGCTTCGACGTGTACGAGATCGCCGGAGCCATAACGCGCGCGGTCGAGCTTGACGGTGACGTTGCGGCTGCCTTGCGCATCCTGCGTTTCCATCGTTTGCGGCTCGACTTGCACTTGCGCGGCGTCCATTGCGCGTGTGCCCCCAACTGCCGCGGTAGCGACGATGAGATTTGCGCCGGCCTGCGGCGAGCTGAATGCTCCGCGCGCGTGCCCGTGCTCGTCGAGCGTAAGCGTTTGCTGCTGAATCGAATTGCCGTGAATCAGCTGTACTTGCACCGCGAGATTTGCGGCCGGTTCGACGCTTCCCGTGCGCGTGCCGTAGACATCGAAGCTCGCCGGCGTTCCGCTGCCGATGTCGTCGCGGTCGACCTGCACGCGCAACACGACTGGTGCCGTCGGCACGACGATTCGCGTATCCGCGGTTGCACCGCCGGCTGCGACGCGCACGCCGTAGGTCGAGGCAAGCCCGTCCGACGGATGCGGAATCTCAATGAGCGCGCGTCCGTCCGCGCCCGTTTGCACGCGGACGTTCGACCAGTGCGCGATGCCCCACGGCGTCTGGTTCGGATCGCCGGCATACGCGTGCGGCGAACGAATGACGCGTACGTCGATGCCCACGCCGGCAGCCGGCATGCCGGCGCGCAGCGCGCGCACGACGACCGGAATATCGGCATTCGGATCGCACGACGAGCCCTCGCATTGCGGCTGCAATTCCAGCGAGAGCCCGCCCGCGTTTGCGTCGACGTGCACCGCGGTTCCCGCGGTTGCGCCGTTGACGTTTGCCAGCAGCGTATATTCGCCGGCGGCGCTCGACGTGGGAACGTGCAGATCTGCCGTAAACGCGCCGGCGGCGTCTAAAAAAACCTCCGTTTGCGCGGCGACGCCGTCGCGCGACCGCAGCATGAGCATGGCGCGCCCGCCGGCGGCACGCATGCGTGCGCCGCTGCGCGAGCGCGCAAAGCCGGCAACGTGAACGTCGTCTCCGGCATGCACGACCGCGGAATCCGTTTTCACGCCGACGATCGTTCCCGGCAGCGGTGCCTGCGGAAGAAATGAAACGAATCCGGCGCTGCTCCCCCACTGTGCGAGCGCAAAGACCGGACGCGGATGCGATCGCCAGTTGACGAGCCCGCTCGCATCGGTGTAGCGATCGGTGAACCGGCCGTTCACGATGAACGACACGCGCATGCGCGCCAGCGGTTTTCCGGTGCCCAGATCTGCGGCGTACACGACGATCCCCGACGGCGTTTCCTTTGTAAGCAGACCGATGCGCGTGCGATTGATCCACACTTGCTCGCCGACGTTTCCGCGTCTGGCTTCAACGACGAAGAAGCCCTCGCGGGATCCCAGCGGCACATCGACGTCGTTGCTTTGAAAGCGATAGCCCCCGGGCGGCGTATAGCGCCATTGCGCGACCGGCTTCCGCCGGCGCGTGTCGATCGCGCGCGGGAGCGTGTTCGACCCGGCGAGGAGAACGTCGGCGGGATCGACCTGGTAAACGGCAAAATCGACCGGCGCACTCGTGTAGGTGTCCAGGCGGACCGTCGCCGGCTTCCACGGCAGGCTCGTGTCGTGCGCAAACAGCGTGAAATAGGCGTCCAGGCGGTGATAGTCGAGCAGCGGACGGGCGGCGCGGGCGGGGACGGCAGCCGCGAGAAACGCGACGATAAGCCCGAGCAGCAAGAACGGGGAGCGGCGGTGCATCGTTGGGAAACTATGCCAACGATGAAGAAATCTCTTGCGCGCGCGTTCGCCTTCTCTGCCGCTCTGCTCGCGGTGCCGCTTGCCTCGCTTGCGTCCTCGACGCCGGCGCCCGCGCCAATCCCGACACCGAAGCTGCCGACCCGCGCACTGCATTCGACGATCGTGGTCGAGGTAAACAAGACCGGACAGGTCGTGCGCATCGAAGGCGGAGAGCTCTCGCATGACTCCGTGTTCGACACGATGACGATCGGCAACGCATTGCAAATGTGGATACGCAAGCCGGACGGATCCGCAGTCGTGGGACTTTTCCGCGTGAACTACGATTACGATCCGCATACGCACAACGTGGCACGCCACGTCGCGCTGATTTCGCAAGGCGGAAAATGGGCGAACGAACCGGGCGCGGCTACGCGCATGGTCGAGGCGGCGAAGCAAGAAACGCGCACGGCGTACGAACGGCTGAAAGCGCAGGATCGCCGGCGCGAGGAGCAGAGTGCCAAACATTTGCCCGACATCAACGCCGCGGTCAAACGCGCTCTTGCCTCGCCGAAAAGCTCGCCCAAACCCTAAGCCGGCGCCCCGGATCGCGTTTTTCAACGACCCGGGAGCGAACGCGGAGCGCAGCTGCCGCTCGAAGGACGCGTACGAGTCTGAGGCGCACGCGCGCGCCGTCGCATTGATGAACGGACTGGGCGATGCGCTGACGGCGTACGAGTGCAGGCATTGCGGCGGCTGGCATTTAACGCGACGGCGTTAAGTATGCGGTATGTGAGTTTCTACGACGGCGATCGCGTTCGCCCGGGTGTGCTCGACGGTGATTGCGTGTCCGCGATCGCATGCGATTCGCTCGCCGACTATATTGCGCTTGCGCCGGAGCACCGCCCCCTGCATCACACGATCGAACGGTTACCGCTCGCGGATGTGCGTCTTGCGGCGCCGGTGCGCCCGCGCAAGAACGTCTTTTGCGTCGGCCGCAACTATCTCGAACACGCCAAGGAAGGCGCGCGCGCGCTCGGACGCGAGCTGCAGCTTCCGGAAGTGCCGACGTTTTTTACCAAAGCGCCGAGCGCGATCGCGGATCCCGAACAGAAACTGCACTTCGACGCAACGATCTCTCAGCAGTACGATTGGGAAGCAGAACTTGCGGTGGTGATCGGCAAACGCGTGAAAGACGCGAGCGAAGAACAAGCGATGGATGCGGTCTTCGGCTATACCTGCCTGAACGACATCACGGCGCGCGACGTGCAGCGCGCGCACCTGCAGTGGTTCAAGGGCAAAAGCTTGGACGACTCGTGCCCGATGGGTCCGTGGATTGCGGATACGTCGGAGATTCCCGATCCGCACCGCCTGCTGATCACGCTTCGCTTGAACGGCCAGAAAAAGCAAGAAGCGAACACCGGACAGATGATTTTCCGCATTCCGCGCCTGATCGCCGAACTCAGCCGCGGGATGACGCTCGAGCCCGGTGACGTCATTGCGACCGGAACGCCCGACGGCGTCGGATTCGCGCGCACGCCGCCCGAATTTTTCCGGCACGGCGACGTCGTCGAGATCGACATTCAAAAGATCGGCACGCTGCGTAACGCCGTCTTCATCACGTGATCGACTCCGGTTCGGTACCAGCCGTCCTTGCCGATATCGCCGGCGCCGGATTGCTGGCTGTCGGAGCGCTCGGCGTGATCTTTCCCGCTCCGCTGGCGCAGAGCTTCGGCATGCCGCTGGAAGACCGTGCGGCAGCGGTGTTCGTGCGCGCGACGGGCGTGCGCGATCTCGCTCTCGGCGCAGTCGTTCTCGCGGCATCCTTGCGAGGCGCAGGCGGCGTGCTACTGGTCGCAGTCATCGCGTGCCTGGCGATATCGCTCGCCGATTTCGCGAACGCGTTCTGGGGCGGAGATCGCGTGTTGCACCGCCAGCACGTCGTGCATATCGGCGGAGCGGCGTTCTTTGCCGCAATCTTGGCGCTGCTGTTGTCGATGCGACATTAATCGCAGGGTTCGTTCATTTGGCGCTGAACGTGCGCTCGCATGAACGTTTGCGTCCCTCGTGAAGCGGCGCCGAACGAAGCGCGAGTTGCGCTCGTACCGGAAACGGTCGCTAAACTCGTAAAGGCGGGCGCCACCGTCAAGGTCGCTCGCGGCGCCGGTGAACGCGCCGCTTTTCCCGATGAATTATACACCGCAGCCGGAGCATCGATAGCAGATGATCCGGCAGCGCTGCTTTCCGGCGCGGATCTCGTGATCTGCGTCGGCCGTCCGTCTGAAACAATACTGGCGCAGATGCCGAAAAGCGCGGCGCTGCTGGCGCTGCTGGCGCCGCTCGGCGATCCGGCATACGTGAAAACACTGGCGGGCACCGGCATAACGGCACTGTCCATGGATGCCATTCCGCGTATCACGCGCGCGCAAAGCATGGACGCACTCAGCTCGCAAAGCAACATCGCGGGCTACAAAGCGGTGCTGCTCGGCGCACTTGCGCTGCCCAAATTCTTCCCGATGCTCACGACCGCCGCCGGTACGATTCCGCCCGCAAAAGTGCTGATACTGGGCGCCGGCGTCGCCGGATTGCAAGCAATCGCGACCGCGCGGCGCTTGGGCGCGGTCGTCAGCGCGTACGACACGCGCGCGGTCGTCAAAGAGCAAGTCCAAAGTCTGGGCGCGACGTTTCTGGAGATCGATCTCGGCGTCGACGCCGAGGCGGCGGGCGGATATGCTAAAGAGCTCACTGCCGAGCAGATCGAGAAACAGCGCCAGTTCATGGTCGACGCCATCGGCGCCGCCGACGTCGTAATCACGACGGCACTGGTTCCCGGCCGCCCGGCGCCGCTGCTCATCACCGAACAAGCCGTCGCGGCGATGCGGCCGGGCTCGGTGATCGTCGATTTGGCGGCGGAAGCGGGCGGGAACTGCGCGCTCACCAAACGCGATCAAACGGTCACCTCGCCGAACGGCGTGCAGATTATCGGACAGACGAACATTCCGTCCACGATGCCGTACCACGCGTCGATGCTGTATTCGCGCAACGTCAACGCGCTGCTCGGCGTGCTGGTCAAAGACAACGCGCTCTCGCTGGACATGGAAGACGAGATCGTGCGCGGCACGACGCTCGTGCACAACGGATCGATCGTTCATAAACCGA
The DNA here is from genome assembly GCA_036826275.1 of Vulcanimicrobiaceae bacterium. Taxonomy (GTDB): domain Bacteria; phylum Vulcanimicrobiota; class Vulcanimicrobiia; order Vulcanimicrobiales; family Vulcanimicrobiaceae; genus DATGJX01. Next base: position 21,400 of record DAISWS010000018.1, on the reverse strand, counting down.
CGCTCGACGCGCTACCGGGAGCCGCATCATGATCCATTTGACGGAATTTTTCGGCTTGCTCACCGTCCTCGTGCTGGCCATTTTCGTCGGCTTCGAAGTGATTTCGAAAGTGCCGACGACGCTGCACACGCCGCTCATGTCGGCGACCAACGCGATTCACGGAGTCGTGCTGGTCGGCGCGATCGTCATCGTCGCCGACGTGTTTCACGCGCACTCGAGCGTGCTGTTCACCGTGCTCGCCATCGTGGCGACCGCGCTCGGGACGATCAACGTCTTCGGCGGCTTCGCCGTCACCGAGCGCATGCTGCAGATGTTCAAGAAGAAAGAAGTGGCGAAAAAGTGACCGCAACCGGCCAACTGATCTTCGTCGACCTCGCGGGTATTCTCGCGTTCGCGTTCTTCATCATGGGCCTGCACTACCTCAGTTCGCCCGCAACGGCGCGCCACGGAAACCGCGTCGCCATGGTCGGCATGCTGTTCGCGCTTGCCGCGATCTTGGTGTCCACGCACGCGGCCGGCTGGTGGGCGATTGTGATCGGCGTCGCGATCGGCGCGCTCATCGGTGTTTTCTCCGCGCTCAAAGTCAAGATGACGGCGATGCCGCAAATGGTGGCGCTGTTCAACGGCGCCGGCGGCGGCGCCGCAATGCTGATCTCCACGGTGGAATATTTCGTCACGTGGTCCGGCGAGCACGCGACGGGACCGCACAGCGGACTCGGCTGGATCGTCGTCATTTCGCTCGTCCTCAGCGCGATCATCGGATCGCTCAGCTTTGCCGGTTCCATCATCGCGTTTTTGAAACTGCAAGAACTGATGACCGGGCGCCCGATTACGTATTTCGGACAGCAGTTCGTCAACGCGCTCGTCGCGCTGCTCATTGCCGGCTGCGCCGTCTGGCTCATCGTGATGCAAGGCGTGCTTCCGGAATGGGTCTACATTACGATGCTGTGCGCCGCACTCGTGCTCGGCGTGCTCTTCGTGCTGCCGATTGGCGGCGCCGACATGCCCGTCGTTATCTCGCTGCTCAACTCGTTTACCGGCGTGGCCGTTGCAATCACCGGGTTCGAATTGGACAACGATCTGCTGATCATCAGCGGTTCGCTCGTCGGCGCAAGCGGCACGCTGCTGACGATTCTGATGGGCAAGGCCATGAACCGCCCGCTCACCAACGTGCTGTTCGGCGCGTTCGGCGCGGCCGGCGGTACGGAAATCGCCGCCGGAAGCGGCGGCCCGCAGCAAGTCCGCAGCACGACGGTCGACGACGTCGGCGTAATGCTCGCGTACGCAAATCAAGTGGTCGTCATTCCCGGGTACGGGATGGCGGTCGCGCAGGCGCAGCACAGCGTGCGCGAACTGGCCGATCAACTCGAGAAGCGCGGCGTGACCCTTAAGTACGCAATCCATCCCGTTGCGGGACGCATGCCCGGGCACATGAACGTGCTGCTCGCCGAAGCAAACGTTCCGTACAACCAGCTCTACGATATGGACGACATCAATCCGGAATTCGCACGCACCGACGTTGCGCTCGTCATCGGAGCCAACGACGTGGTCAATCCGGCCGCGCGAAACGTGCCGTCCTCGCCGATTTACGGCATGCCGATTCTCAACGCCGATCAGGCGGCCAACATCGTGGTGCTCAAACGCTCGATGCGTTCGGGATTCGCGGGCATCGAAAATCCGCTGTTCGAAAATCCGAAGTGCGCGCTGCTGTTCGGCGATGCCAAAGCGACGGTCGACGGGCTCGTGGCCGCCGTCAAGGCCGTGTAGTGCGACGCTCGCAGTTCCTCGCGCTCGCCGCGGGAACGCTGGCTTCACCGTCGCCCACGCCTGCGGGCCGCACATTCTTGCGATCGTTCGACGCCGCACCGTATCCGCACGCGGGGCGTCCGTACCGCGACTCCACCGTAGGCATATACGTGCCGCCCGGCTATCGCGCGGGAACGGCGATCGATTACGTCGTCCATTTTCACGGATGGCGGAACGACGTGCGCCACGTCTTGCAGCGGTACCGTCTGCGCGAACAGCTCGATTTGAGCCGCCGCAACGCGATCCTCGTCGTGCCGCAGGGGCCGAAGGACGCGCCTGACTCGGATTTCGGAAAACTCGAGCACGATGCGGGCGGATTCGCACGCCTTTTGGCCGAGATCGGCGCTTTCTTACGCGACGAGCGCATTACGAACACGGCAACGATCGGCCGCGTCGTGCTCAGCGCGCACAGCGGCGGTTACGGGGGCGAGGGCGGCGTGCTCGCGCGCGGCGGACTCAACGATTCAGTGACCGACGTGCTGCTGTTCGACGCGGCGTACGGCTATTACGACGCCTACGCGGGTTGGGTGAAGAAATCGCAGGGCCATCTGCTGAGCCTCTTTACGACAGACACGGAAAACGGCAACGTCTACTTGATGTCGCTCGTTCAGGCGCCGCAGCCGAATATTTTCGTGCGTATAGCGCACGGCATGACGCTGGCCGAATTGCAAACTCGGGCGCCGACGTTCGTGCTTACCACCGTAGCGCACGACGAGCTGCTGCAGCGTTATAACTGGTTCAGTCTGTTCTTACAGGCGACGGCGCTCGTAAGCATCCCGTGACGCGAGCGCCAAAAACAGCGTAAAGAGCGGCAGCGCGATATCGCCGAACCATAGCACGGCGCCGGAATTCCCCGGCGCGTAGTTGTGCGCGGTCATCATTAAATGGATATGCTGCGCGGCCGCACCGAACAAAAATACCGACGGCACGAGCGTTGCCGCAAGGCGCATGTCGTATCCCCGCCAGAGCGAGATAATCGCGATGACGCCCATCCCAAGCTCGCTCCACGCGAGTTCCCATTCGAACGGACTGGGCTTCCAGCCGATCATGGGCGCCACCATCGCGCTCATGAACGCGTGCATGTACCACACGTACACAAAGCCCAGGCCAAAGCAGTAAAACAGAACCTCGCCCCACAGCGTGTAACTCGCGGTCATCACTTCGTGGCGAGCGCTCGCGCGGCGCAACTTGACGATCGTGACGATCACGGCGATGACGAAGAGCGGAATCTGAATGTTCCCCAGAACGAACGAGATGGCATCGCTGAGCGTCACGGTACGACCTTCCATTGAGCGGCGTTCCAGGTTGGCAGAAACGCATTGGGAGCAAATCCGCGCAGCTGACGCCGGTACGCGTAAATGTAATCGGCGTTGAATAAATAGAGTATCGGCAGATCCCTCGCGACCGTGTGCTCGATACGCGAATAGATTTGGCGCCGTTCGCTCATCGAGACCGAGCGCAGCGCAGCATGCTCCAGCGAGTCGACTTGCGCGTTGCAATAGCGCATGTAATTCGATGGCGCGTTGCATGCGAGTATCGATGAATCGTCTGGATCCGAGCCCATCGTGAACGGCACGTACGCCATGTCGAACTGGCCGCTTGCGAGCGTTCCGCCGCGCGAGCCGGGCAGAAAGAGTTGCGCGTTGCTCACCGACTTCACTTCGACCGCGACGCCGCGTTCGCGCAACTGGGCCTGAATTACCGTGGCAACGCGCACGCCGGTCATCGATTCCGGAAATTGCACGTAGACGAGCGCGAGCTCCAGGCCGTTCTTGCGACGCATGCCGTCCGCTCCGCGCCGCCAGCCTGCCGCATCGAATAGCGCATCGGCTGCCGCAGGATCGTAACCCGGCTCCTTCGCGGACGGATCGTACGCCCAGGAGAATTGCGGCTGAATCGCATCGGTGACAGGATACCGTCCGAGCGTGATCTTTTTACTGATGCCCGCGCGATCGATCGACATGGCAATTGCACGGCGCACGCGCACGTCGCCGAGCGGCGGATGGGACAGGTTAAAGACGACACCTGCAACCACAGCCGTGGAAACGTATGCGTAGCGGATGTCGGGCGCATTGCGCAGCGTCCGCTGCTGAACCGGCGCAATCAGGTTCCAATCCAGCTGCCCCGAGCGCAGCATCACGAGGTTCGTTTGCGGATCCGGAATGACGCGGATGTCGAGCTCGCCGACGCGTGGGGCGCCGCGCCAATACGACGGGTTTGCGCGATACAGCAGTGATTCGCCGCGCGCCCACGAGACGAACGTGAACGGCCCGTCGCCGACGGTGGGCGCCGCGTTGAATGGCGCCTGCGCGAGATCGCCCTGTTTGCTCAGAACGTGCGCCGGCAGCACGAACTGCGGCCGGAAGCCGTACGAGAAAAATGTGGTTGCCGCCGGCGCCCACGCGTGTTTCAAGTGAAAGACCACGGTGTGCGCGTCCTTCGCGTACGCGCGGTCGATAAGATCGTAGCCTTCGCGCGACGGGACCGGCGTATTCGGATCCAAGATCGCATGCAGGGTCCACAGCACGTCGTGCGCTGTGACGGGCACGCCGTCGCTCCAACGCACGCCTGGACGGAGATGGTACACGATCGTCCGCCCGTCGCCCGAGATATCGCCGTTCTGCACGCTTGGAACCCGCGTGATGAGTTCGGGTACGAGCCGCCCACCTGCATCGAGATCGAGGAATGGAAGAAAGGCGAGGCGGGCAACCTGCTGCTCGACCGAGGAGGCGTCTTGATGCAGGAAGAGCGGGTTGAGGTTCGTGGGATCGGCCGCAAGATCGAAGCGCACGGAGCCGGCAGCCCGGGGCGCGTGGGCGCGTCCGGGTGCGCCGCCGCGCGTGCCGCAGCCAGCCAGCAGGGCAAGCAGGAGGAGGGTCAGGGCCGATGCACGCATGGGCGGGCCTTCGCCCGACCGCGCCTGCGCCCTTGAGGCCATCCTCTTGCCCGAATAAATGTGCGGTGGTATAGTCGGTGAGCCGAATATTCTTCGGGATTATGGAGCGTACAGCGAACAATATGGCCGCGATGAGCGGCGGCGAACTCGACGAGCTGGACCTGCGCCTGCTCGAGGCGTTGCAGCGCAACGCCCGTTCGACCTTTGCCGAACTCGGCGCCCTCGTGGGACTCAAACCGCCCGCCGTGCACGACCGCGTGAAGCGGCTGGAGTCGCGCGGATACGTGCGTTGCTACTCCGCGCAGCTCGACAGCAAGCTGCTCGGCCTGGAACTCGTTGCATTCGTGAGTTGCTACACGTCGCCCGAAGCGAGCTACGACGAGTTCACGCAGACGCTCGGCAAGATGCCCGAAATTCTCGAAGTTCACAGCGTCGCGGGCGAAGAGTCGTTCGTTCTCAAAGTGATGACGCGCTCGACCGCGCATTTGGACGAGCTGCTCTCGCGTTTGAAAGCCGTCAAAGGCATGGCGCGCACGAAGACGACGATCGTGCTTTCGACGCCGTTCGAACGCGGAGGCATTTCCGTCCAATGACCGCACTGGGCACGCACCGCGTCATCGATCCGCCGGGCGCCATGCCGCAAAGCGCGCGCAAGATCGACAATACGCCGGTCGCGCTGGAAAACGAAATTCTGTGCGACGTCGAGACGCTCAACATCGATTCCGCGTCGTTCAAGCAGATTCGCGACCATTGCGAGGGCGACGCCGAACGCATCGCCGCGCACATCATGGACACGGTGCGCGAGCGCGGAAAGCAGCACAACCCGGTCACCGGCAGCGGCGGCATGTTCATCGGCCGGGTGCTCACCATCGGCGAGTGCTTGCGCGGCAAGATCGATTTGAAAGCCGGCGATCGCATCGCATCCCTGGTTTCGCTGACGCTTACGCCGCTTTGCATCGAATCGGTCACGAAGGTCGACGTCGAGACGGGACGCGTCTGGATCCGCGGTAAGGCCGTATTGTTCGAATCGGGTTTATGGGCAAAGCTGCCCGGCGACATCGACGACGCAGTCGCGCTGGCGGTCCTCGACGTTGCGGGCGCGCCCGCGCAGGTCAAGCGCATGATGAAGTCCGGCATGACCGTCGTGGTCATCGGCGCGGACGGCAAATCCGGAATGCTCGCTTGCGCGCAAGCAAAAGTCCAAGGCGGCGCCGGCGGACGCGTGATCGGCATTGCTCCCGATGCCAACACGCCATCGGCGCAGGTACTCAAACGCGCCGGCCTAGTGGACACGTTCATCGAAGCCGACGCACGCGACGCGCTTGCAGTCTGCGATCGGGTCGCGGCGGCCGCACCCGAACTTGCCGATCTCGTCGTCAATTGCGTGAACGTGCCGGGAACCGAGCTCAGCTCCATCCTCGCGACCAAACAGCACGGCATTGTGTATTTCTTTTCGATGTCGACGTCGTTCACGGCCGCCGCGCTCGGCGCCGAAGGCGTCGGCAAAGACGTCACGATGATCATCGGCAACGGCTACGCCGAAGGTCACGCCGACTGCGCGCTGCAGACGCTGCGCGACCATCCCGACATCCACGCGTATTTCAAGACCAAATATGCAGCCCACCCGTAAGGAAAGCCCCAATGAATCAGATCGTTCATAAAAAACCGGCCGCGAGCCCCGACACGCTCGAGTATAAAAACCTCAAGCAGGGCGAGTTTTGGCGCCACGTGCCGGCATACCGGGAGATCGACGAAGCCACGTTCCTGGATCATCTCTGGCAGCAGAAGCATGCGGTGAAAACGCCGGAGGAACTGCTCGAGACGATCAAGGATCTCGCCTCGCCGCAATTCATCAAGGATGCCGAGGCGGGGTTCAAGATGGCGCCGATGGCCGTGCGCGTCTCGCCGTACGCGATGTCGCTCATCGACTGGAACGATCCGTACGACGATCCGATCCGCCGCCAGTTCATACCGGTCGGCAGCACGCTGCTTCCGGATCACCCGCGGCTCACGCTCGATTCGCTGCACGAGCAAGACGATTCTCCGGTTCCGGGTCTGGTGCACCGCTACGTCGACAAAGCGCTTTTTCTGCCGCTCAACACGTGTCCCGTGTACTGCCGCTTCTGCACGCGCAGCTATGCGATAGGTCCCGACACGGAAAACGTCGACAAGAAAGAACTGGCCAAAACGCCGAAGCAGTGGCAGGACGCGTTCAAGTATATTTCGGAGCGTCCGGAACTCGAAGACATGGTGATCTCCGGCGGCGACACCTATCAGCTGCCGCCCAAGAACATCGAACTCATCGGCAACGCGCTGCTCGACATCCCGCACGTGCGCCGCATGCGCTTTGCCACCAAAGGCCCGGCGATCATGCCGATGAAGATCATCACGCATACCGAGTGGCTGGATGCCATCACCGCAATCGTCGAGCGCGGCCGCAAACTCGGCAAAGACGTCGTGCTGCACACGCACTTCAATACCGCCAACGAGATCACGTGGATCACGCAGAGGGCGATGGCGATGCTCTTCGAGCGCGGCATCTTCACGCGCAATCAGTCGGTGCTCATTCGCGGCGTGAACGACACGCCCGAGGGCATGCAGATGCTCGTCAAGCGTCTGGGACATGTGAACGTGCACCCGTACTACGTCTACATGCACGACATGGTCAAGGGCGTCGAGGAACTGCGCACGACGATCAAGACGGCGACCGACATCGAGAAGTTCGTGCGCGGCAGCACGGCCGGTTTCAACTCGCCGACGTTCGTCTGCGATGCGCCGGGCGGCGGCGGCAAACGCGACGTGCACAGCTACGAGTACTACGATCGCGAAAACGGCATCGCCGTGTACGCCGCGCCGAGCGTCAAGCCCGGTAAAGCGTTTCTGTACTTCGATCCAATCGACAAACTTTCAGCGGATGCGCAGGCGCGCTGGGCCGTGCGCGAGATTCAGGAGCAGATGATCCACGAGGCGCTGCGCAAAGCGGGCGCAGGCGACGAGCAGCTGGTTCTGGCTTAAACCGGTACGGCGCGCATCCACACCGGACCGCGCGGCCGCAACGTGATGATCGGATCGGGCTCGGGCCGCGTGCCGGCTTCGAGCTCGAACCGGTAGCGCTGCACGATGTCCGCGAGCTCGATTCGCGCTTCCGTCCAGGCGAATTGATCGCCCAAGCATTTGCGCGCTCCGCCGCCGAACGGAAAGTAGGCGAACTGCGGCAGCACCGGCGGGTCGAGCCAGCGTTCCGGTTTGAATTCACGCGGCGAATCGAAATACCGCGCGCTGCGATGCAGCACCAGCTGGCTCATCAGCACGGTCGCGCCTTTGCGGATACGCCAGCCTGCAACCTCGACGTCGTGCAGCGCATCGCGGCCGAGAATCCATGCGGGCGGATACAGGCGCAGCGTTTCGTTCAGTACCGCATCGAGGTACGCCGCAGCGGGATCGCGCGCCAGCTCTTCGCATAAACGCTCGCGCACGTACGGATGCTGCGCGAGCAGAAACCACGTCCACGTCAGCGCGTTCGCGGTCGTTTC
>DAISWS010000018.1:0-13155 GCA_036826275.1 Vulcanimicrobiaceae bacterium | reverse complement strand
GCGACGAACAGTGTCATGACTTCGTCGCGCACTTGCTCGTCGTCCAACGTTTCGCCGGCTTCTTCATCGCGGGCCCCAAGCAGCATGGAGAGCGCCGAGCCGTCCGCTTGCGGATCCGCGGAACGCCGCCGCTGCGCGATCAGGTCGAGAACGATCGCATCGAGCATCTTGCGCGCTCTGCGAAAGCGCAGCGTCGACGGCACCGGAAGCCGCCGTTTGATCGCGCCGAACGGACCGAGAACGTCGGGAAAAATCGTGACGACTTCGTGCAACGCCGCGCCGACGCGGTCGGCTTGTGCGCCGGCATCCACGCCGAACAGCGTCCTCGAGGCGATCCGGAGCGTGAGCTCCATCATCTCCGCGTGCATGTCGAACGCGCTGCCGGGGGCGCGCCATGCTTGCGCGTATTCACGCATGGTTTGCGCATAGCTCGCGATGCGCTCCCGGTGGAACGCCGGTTGTACGATGCGCCGCATGCGCCGGTGCAACGGTTCTTCACTCGTCACGAGTCCCTCGCCCAGGAGTTCGCGCATGGCGCGCGTGCCTTCCGACTTCACGAACGCCTGCTGCTGCGCAACGAGCACTTCTTTAATCGCTGCCGGATCGTTCAAGAAGTAAAACCGCCGCCACGGAACGCGGAACGCCGCAACGTCACCGTACGCCTGCTGCAGTTCGGAAAGAAACGTGGGGAATTCGCGCAACGGCGTCGCGCGCAAACGGCGGTACGTTTGCCACATGCCCGGACCGGGCGGTTCGCGCAACTGCGGCATTACACGTCGATCAGCGGAATGCCGATTTCGGGCCGGTCGACGCGGCGGATCGTTGCGGCGAATTCCACTATCGTGAGTTCGAGCGTCGGCCGCACCGTAGCATCGAGCAAATGTCCCCCCGTCGTACGGCCGTCGCGATGGCCGAGCACGCAGTGCACGTGGACTTTCGGTTTGCCTTCATACTCCGTGACGTTCCCTACAAACGTCAGCACTTCGACCTGCTCGTCGACCGGAATCGGCTCGTAACGCTTTGCCTGCAAATCGTAAAATGCCACGGTCGCGCGCGCGAAACCGCCGATGCCCGTAAGCGTTGCCGACGCGATTCCGCTGGTTTCGCAGAACGATTGCAGCACGGGCAAAACGTCGTCGCCCGCTTCGAAGACGGCGATGCGCGTGCGCGTGGGTTGCGTCCCGAAGTCCCGGTGCTTCACGATCAGCCTCCAGCCTTTTTGACGCTCTTTCCCTGCGCTTGCAAATGCGCAACGACCTTGTCCCGGTGATCGCCTTGAATTTCGACAACGCCGTTTTTCGCAGTGCCGCCGCTGCCGCACAGGCGCTTCAGCGTCTTGGCGGTTTCGGCCAGTTCGCGTTGCGGCAAGCCGGTGACGATCGTCACGACGCTTGCCCGGCGCCGCTCGCGCATGACGCGCACGATACCGTCATCCGGCACACGGTTCTTCACGCGCGCGCCCTTCGGCAGGCGCGCAGGAGCGCCCCGCCAAACGCGCGCGTCATGGGACGACGCGTTGGAATATTCTGCGGCTCGCATACCGGAAACGGATCGCACTTCAGCGAGATCGCCGCCGGCGTTGCGCGCAAAGCCGTCGAGCGCGGCTTCGGCATCGTGTACGGCGGCGGACGCGTCGGCTTGATGGGCGTCATCGCCGACGCCGCACTGGCTGCCGGCGGCGAGGTGATTGGGGTGATTCCGCAAGCCCTGGCAACCGAGGAAGTGGCGCATGCGGGCGTTACGCAGCTGCACGTCGTCTCGACGATGCACGAGCGCAAAGCGCTCATGGCCGACCTCAGCGATGCGTTTATTGCGCTGCCCGGCGGATTCGGCACGATGGACGAATTCTGCGAAATTCTGACCTGGGCGCAGTTGCGCATCCATACCAAACCGGTCGGGCTGCTCAACTGTGGCGGCTACTACGACGAATTGCTGGCACTGTTCGACAAGATGGTGCGCGAAGGATTCGTCGCGGTCACGAACCGTTCGCTCGTGAGGTCTGCGCCGGCGATTGACGAATTATTGGATGCATTCGAGGAGGGCCGCGCGTGAACAAGATGCTGAAAACGTTGGGAACCGCCGTTTTGACCATCGCTTTTCTATGCGGTGCGGCCGGCTCGCCTGAGCCGGCGCAGCGAACGGTGGCGGGACCGCCTGCAACCGGACCCAACGGAACCGATCCGTTTCTCTGGCTCGAAGATAAAGATGGAGCGCGCGCCCTCGCGTGGGTGCACGCACAAAACGCGCGAACACTCCCAATTCTCCAGCACGATCCGCACTATAAAACGCTCTACGCGCAAGCGCTGAAGATTTATGGTTCCAAGAGCCGCATCCCATACCCCGAAAGCCTGCGCGGCGAGATCTACAACTTCTGGCAAGACGATACGCACCTGCGCGGTATTTGGCGGCGTACGACGCTGCAGAGTTACCGTAGCGCCGCGCCGCACTGGACGACCGTTTTAGATCTCGATGCGCTCGCAAAACGCGAGAAGGCGAATTGGGTCTGGAAAGGCGCCGATTGCGAAGAACCGCAGGAGCAACGCTGCATGGTCGATCTTTCCGATGGCGGCGAGGACGCCGTCACGGAGCGCGAATTCGATCTGCGCACGGGCAGCTTCGTTTCCGGCGGTTTCGATCTTCCGCGCGAAAAGCAAAACACCGCCTGGATCGATGCGGATACGCTGCTCGTTTCACGTGCGTGGGAACCGGGGCAAATCACGAAGTCCGGCTACGCGTACGTCGTGAAACGCTTGCGCCGCGGGCAGCCGCTTTCATCCGCAGTTGAAGTGTTCCGCGGGCAACCGGCCGACGTGAGCGTCGATCCGTTTTCACTGAATGACGGCGACGGGCATCATGCGGTGTTCATCGTGCGCGGCGTCACGTTCTTTACCGATGAGTATTACCTGGTGACGCCCGCGGGCTTGAAAAAGCTCAACGTTCCGCTCAAGAGCGACATAAGCGGACTGGTGGACGGGCAGTTGCTTGTTTCATTGCGTCAAGATTGGAGCACCGGCGGCAAGACGTTCAAGCAGGGCGATTTGCTCTCGATCGCGCTTGCCGATGCGCAAGCGCATCCGGATGCGCTGCAGCCGGTTATCGTGTATGCACCCGGCCCGCGCGACTCCATCGACGGCGTCGGCGTTACCAAGAATAACGTCGTTCTTGCGGAGTATCACAACGTGCGCGGCCGCGCGGTGATGTACACCCCGAGGGGCGGCACCTGGTCTTCGCATGCGCTCGATTTGCCCGACAATCTTTCCATTGGCATCGCGGGTACCAGCATTCACGACAACCGTTTCTTCTTGACCGCGAGCGGCTTTCTGACGCCCACGACGCTGTACGCCAGCAACGCCGGAGCAGCGCCCGAAAAGATAAAAGCGTTGCCTGCGGAATTCGATGCGTCAAACGACCTGGTCGAGCAGCATGAAGCGACCTCGAAGGACGGAACGAAAATCCCCTACTTCGTGGTGCGCCCGAAACATATGCGCTTCGACGGACGCAACCCCACGGTGATCAATGCGTACGGCGGATTCCAAATTTCCGAAACGCCGTCGTATTCCGGCACTATCGGCAAACTGTGGCTCGAGCGCGGCGGCGTGTACGTACTTGCGAACATTCGCGGCGGCGGCGAGTTCGGTCCGGCATGGCACGAAGCGGGCTTAACGACGCACCGCCAGCGCGTGTACGACGATTTCTATGCAGTCGGCAAAGATCTCGTCACTCGCAAGATCACCGACCCGCGTCACCTCGGAATCATGGGCGGTTCGAATGGCGGCCTGTTGATGGGCGTCGAGTTCACCGAGCATCCCGAGATGTGGAACGCCGTCCAGATCGAAGTGCCGCTGCTCGACATGCTGCGTTACGAGCAGATACAAGCCGGCGCGTCATGGGTGGGCGAATACGGCAGCGTTTCGGATCCCGCGATGCGCGCGTTTTGGGAAAAGACGTCACCCTACCAAAATTTAAAAGCGGGCGTCGCCTATCCGGAGCCGTTCATTTGGACGACGACCAAAGACGATCGCGTCGGACCGCAGCACGCGCGCAAGTTTGCCGCAAAGCTCGCATCGATGCACGTCCCGTATCTGTTCTACGAAGTGGTCGAGGGCGGACACGGCGCGGGCGCAAACCTCAAAGAATCGGCTAAAACGTCCGCGCTGGGCTGGACGTACTTCACGATGAAGCTGATGGAGTAAAGAACGGAGATCGCCCCGCGGCACGGAGCGATCTCCTTGTGCGCTAGTGCGTGTGGGGGCGCATCGTACGATGCGCCGTCTGCTTGCGATGCGTATTCTGGTTCAGTTGGATCGTGCCGTTCGCGGCAGCCCAGAACGCGACTGACTTACCGACGTGTACCTGCAGCCATGCCGCCTGACGTGAGGTAACGGTGTAGGTCTGCGTCGTCCCGCTCGCGAGCTTGATCTGTGCCGTCGTTCCACTTACCGCGAGCAGCGTGCCGTGCAGCGGCGGTGTTCCTAAACCAACGAGCGCGAGCGTACCGTCGTTCACGCGGAACGCGATCGCCTTGTTCAGCCGCGATGCCAACTGCGCCGCGGTCTGTGAAGACACGGTATACGTTTGCGTCGTGCCGTCGCTCAATTTCACGGTAACGGAAGTGCCGTTAATCGCCGTGATCGTGCCGTGCAGTACGCTGCCGCCTGAAAGTGATGCATTCGTACGCGAATTCGCGTTCAGCGTCGCGTGCGAATTCGCGTTCGCGGGCGGAACGTTGGTTTGTGGTTTCGGTACGCTGACCGGTGGAACGGTTAACGGCGGAACGTGCGCGGGCGGTACGCCCAGGGGCGGAGCGCCGACGCCGCCGTGGGCGCCAACGCCGACGCCAACTCCGGCGGGCGGCGCCGCGACCGCGGTTGCGCCCGAAAGCGCGAGGGCGCTAAGCAGAGTCAGTAGGTATCGGGATGAAGTCATAGATGCTGAAACTCCTCGCTGTAGCTCGTAACTGCATACGAAACGAGAAGCGCTTGCCGCATCGTTTCTGCGGGGCGTATGCCTGCTTAGCGAGGGCTCGCGAACTGAATCTGCCGGCCGACGAGCCCTTGCAAGATGCGCGCTTGGTCCGCAGGTGCGGTGAAAATGTGTACGGTTCCGTCGGTCAAACGAACGACGACGCGCGTACCGTGAACGCCCAGAACGACGCCCGTTCGCACCGTACCGGCTGCCGCGATCCGCTGCGCGGGCGCCGGCGAGGGCTGAACGGTGTTCCACGAAATAGTGACGCTCGCCTGAGCTGCAACCGCCATGCCTGCACTCTACCCGCACGAAGCTGCGGCAATAAGCGGCGAACGGCCTAACGACTTAGGAGCGTTTGTCCACGACGCGTTTGACCACGGTCATCGCATTGAGCGCCTTCGGGAATCCGATATACGGTATCAGCGTCATGACGGCCTCGACGATTTGGTCTTCCGTCAATCCCACGTTGAACGCGCCGTGCACGTGCGTTTCGAGCTGCGCATCGCAGCCGCCCATCGTCGCGAGCGAGGCGATCGCGATCAGTTCGCGATGCTTGAGATCGCCCTCGCGCGCGTAGATCTCGCCGAACGCGAATTCGACGAGATAGCGCGTAAAATCCGGCGCGAGATCCTCGTAGCGTGCGATGAGATCGTCCGCTACTTTATGGCCGTCGATTTTGCGCAGCAACTGCTCGCCGCGCTCGTAGCGGTCGCTCACCGCGCTTTTCGCCGAAGGCGGATGATCCAGACCTGTACGAGGATGAAAAATAGCTGCAGCGACATCGTCGCCGCGTAATACCACGACTCGGCCGGCGTGCCGTCGGCAAACCAATTGAACGCGATATGACCCCAAATCAGCACGAGCACGACGGCCATCCCCAGCAGTGCCGCAACTTGAATCATACGGATGAAGCGAGGCTCGTCACTCATGCATTTTTCTTCCAGGACCCATAAACGATAAACCATAGCAACGCCACGCCGGCAAAGCCGGCGGCCGATACGGAATACCACGCAGGCGCATGATGCGTAACGCCGGCAACGGCTTCAACGATCGCGGCTACGAGGAATGCAATACCGGCGCCGAGGGCCAAGCCGGGTTTACCACGGCCGCTTGTGCCGTTCTCCATTGTCACTCCGTCAATGCTTCTTTGAGCAAACGCTCTTGTTCGACGGCGTGCGCGCCCGGATAGCCTTCGGACGGCGATGCGCGGTACGGGCGGCCGACGTAGTCGATTTCGAGCGAGTCGCGCATGCGTTCGATCAGGCGGCGCCGCACGTACGCGCGCGCGCCCATGTTCTTCGGCTCTTCCTGGACCCACACGAGCTTCTTCAGATTCGGATAGGTGGCGATGACGTCGTTGATCTCGATGTAGGGAAGCGGAGAGAGCAACTCGATACGCACGATCGCGGTCTTCTTCAGCGACGCCTGCAGTTCGTGCGAGGTAAGGTCGTGATAGACTTTGCCGGTGCACAGCACGAGCCGCTCGATCGCGTTCTTGTCTTTGATGCGCGGATCGTCCAGTACCGGCTGGAACTTGCCGTTCGCCATCTCGTCGATGTTGCCGCCCGCGGCTTCCTGACGCAGCAGCGATTTGGGCGTCATGATGACGAGCGGAACCGGCTGCGGCATCGTCGCTTGCTGGCGCAGCAAATGATAATAGTTCGTCGCAGTCGAGAGATTTGCGACGCGCAAATTGCCTTCGGCAGCAAGCTGCAGGAAGCGCTCCAAACGCGCGCTCGAGTGTTCCGGACCCATGCCCTCGTAGCCGTGCGGCAACAGCAGCGTCAAACGCGCGGTCTGTCCCCACTTCGCTTGGCCCGCCGCGATGAACTGATCGATGATGATCTGCGCACCGTTGTTGAAGTCGCCGAACTGCGCTTCCCACAGCACGAGCGCTTTTGGTACCGACGCGCTGTAGCCGTACTCGAAGCCGAGGCACGAGTATTCCGAGAGCGGGCTGTTGTGAATCTCGAACGACGCTCGAGCGGATTGCAGATGCTGCAGCGGCACGTACTCGGTTTCGGAGCGCGGATCGTGAAGCACGGCATGGCGGTGGCTGAACGTTCCGCGTTCGGTGTCTTGCCCGGTGATGCGGATCGGCGTGCCGACCGAGAGCAGCGATGCAAAGCCGAGCGCTTCCGCCATGCCCCAATCCATCATGCCCTTGCCGGCAATCAGCGCTTTGCGCCGATCGAACTGCGTTTGCAATTTTTTGTTGACTTGGAAGCCGTCCGGCACCATAACGAGCTCGTTACTCCACGCGAGCAGCTGCTCTTTGGTGACTTTTTCGAGATGCGCCGCTTCGAGCGGCGCTTTGAGATCGATCTTCGCGAGCATTCCCGCGATGTCGCGCGTGCCTTTGACCGCGCGATGCGCTTCTTGCAGGCGCGAGGTGGCATCGGCGATTTGTTCCTCGACCTGTTCTTTGGAAAGCACCCCTTGCGCGACGAGCTTGTTCGCAAAGAGCTCGCGCGTCGTCGGATGGTTCTTGATGCGCTCGTACATGCCGGGCTGCGTGTATGCCGGTTCGTCCTGCTCGTTGTGGCCGAAGCGCCGGTAGCCGATGATTTCTATCAGCACGTCACGTGCAAACCGCTTGCGAAACTCGATTGCCAGGTTCGCCGCCCAGATGCACGCGTCGACGTCGTCCGCGTTCACGTGCACGATAGGTACGTCGAAGCCTTTCGCCAAGTCGGAAGCGTAGCGCGTGGAACGCGAATCGCGCGGGTCCGTCGTGAACCCGACCTGATTGTTCGCGATGATGTGAATCGTGCCGCCCGTTTGGTATCCCGGAAGCGACTGCAAGTTGAACACTTCCGACACGATGCCCTGGCCGATGAACGCGGCGTCGCCGTGAATCAGAATCGGCGCGGCTTTGCGGACCTCTTGCGAGGGCACGGCGTGCGTATGATCGGTTTGCAGCGCACGCGTGCTTCCTTCGACGACCGGATCCACCGCTTCCAAATGGCTCGGATTGTTGGCCAGCGTGACGGTGATGGCTTTACCGTCGGTGCAGCGGTAGGTTCCGGTTGCACCGTGGTGATATTTCACGTCGCCCGTGACGTCGTTCGCGCCCACTTCGCCACGCTCGTGCGCCGCTTCGAATTCCGCGAGTATTTCTTCGTAGGGCATGTTGACGACGTGCGCAATCGTTGCGAGCCGGCCGCGGTGCGCCATGCCGAGTACGGCATGTCCCGTGCCGTCATGCGCGAGCAGCTCGAGCATTTCTTCGAGCATCGGCACCATCACGTCAAGGCCTTCGCCCGAGAACGTCTTCTGTCCGAGAAACGTTTTGCGCAGGTAGCGTTCGAACACTTCGACGCGCGTAAGGCGCTTGAGCAGATCGACCTTCTGCTCGTTGCTAAACGCGATCTTGTGTTTGCCGGATTCGATGACGTCGCGCAGCCACTCGCGCTGATCGGTGTTCGAGATATGCTCGACTTCGTACGCGATGGTCGAACTGTAGGTCTCGCGCAGACGCGGCAGCACATCGGCAAGCGTGTTGCCCGGCACTTTCACGCGCAGCACGGATGCCGGGATCGCGGACTGCAGGGCGGGCGTGAGTCCCCAATTCGAAGGCTCGAGCGACGGATCGCCGATCGGCGGCGTGCCGAGCGGATCGAGCGTCGCGGCAAGATGCCCGTGCGTACGATATGCGGCGACGACGGCCATACCCGAGGCAACGGCGCGCAGCATGTCGTCGGACGGCGTCGGCAGCTCTTGCTGCTTTGCGGGCGGCGGAGTAACGAGCGCGGGCATGGCGCTTGTCGGTGCCTGCGGCGGCGGTCCGGCCTGCAATCCGAGCGATGCAAACACGGTTTCGTAAAAATCGCTCTTGCCTTGCAGCAACTCGTCGATGCGCTTGAGATATTCGCCGGACTGCGCGCCTTGAATCACGCGATGGTCGTATGTCGACGTCATCTGCATGATCTTGCTCACGCCGAGCTGCTTGAGCGTCGCTTCGTTGACGCTGGAGAATCCCGGCGGATAACCGATCGCGCCCGCCGCGATAATCGCGCCTTGCCCCGCCATCAGCCGCGGAACCGACGCCGACGTGCCGATCCCGCCGGGATTCGTCAGCGTGAACGATGCGCCTTGCAATTCGTCCGCGGTGAGTTTGTTGTCGCGCGCTTTAGCGACGAGCTCTTCATACTTCGCACGGAATTGCACGAAGTCGAGTGCATCCGCATTTTTGATGACCGGGACGATCAGAAAGCGCGATCCGTCTTTGCGCTCGGCATCGACCGCTAACCCGAGGTGAATGCCCGGCTCAACGCGCATGGGCCGGTCGCCGTCGCGGCGGAAGTGATGCGTGATGAACGGCATCTCGTGCGCGGCCCGCACGAGCGCGTATGCAAGAACGTGCGTGAACGAAATTTTTTCGGCACGTCCTGACGCTTTGATTGCCGCGTTGAGTTCTTTGCGGCGCGCATCGAGCATGTCGACCGCGAGCGTGCGGAAGCTGGTCGCCGTCGGAATCGTCAGGCTCTGCTCCATGTAGCCGGTGAGTGCGGCGGCCGGGCCTTTCAACGGTACGACGTTCGCGCCGGCCGAAAGCGGCGGCAATTGCGGCTGCACGGATTTCGCGGCGGTTTCAGAGATTTTCGGAAGCGCGGGTCCTTGCGCAACGACGTCGCCGCGAAGAACGAGGCCTTGCGGACCGCTGCCTTTGACGCGCGCGACGTCGATCTGCATCTTGCGCGCGATGCGCCGCGCTTGCGGCGTTGCAAATGCTTCGGTCGCGCTAATCGGAGCAGCAGGCGCTGCTGCAGCACCGTTCGACTGCGCCGGTCGTGCGGTTTCGGCGGCCGCCGCATTCGCATCGATCTCGGCCAGCGGCGCACCAACGGCAACCGTCGCGCCTTCCGCTGCGAAAATCTTCGTGATAACGCCGGAGGCGGTTGCCGGAACTTCGACGTCGACTTTGTCGGTCGTTACGTTGACGATCGGATCGCCTTCGTTGACAACATCGCCTTCGCGTTTTTGCCACTCGACGATCGAGCCTTCGGTGACGGACTCGCCCATTTCCGGAAGCGTGACGGTGACCGGTTTGGACTCTCGTGCTTTCGGCTGCGCGGCGCCGTTCGATTTTGCAGCCGTATCGATTTCCGCAAGTACCGCGCCGACGCCAACCGTCGCGCCTTCGGCGGCGAGAATCTGTTTGAGCACGCCGGACGCGGTCGCGGGAACTTCAACGTCGACCTTGTCGGTAGTGACGTCGACGAGCGGGTCGCCTTCCGCTACGAAATCGCCGACCTTCTTGCGCCATTCGACGATGGAGCCTTCCGTGACCGACTCGCCCATCTCGGGGAGCGTAACTTGAACCATCGTCTCCGGCACCGGCGCGCAACTCCTCTTGAATCAGAGCTCGGGAAAGACCCGGACCGCACTGATTTACCAGCGGTGCCGGACCTACCCTCATCTTACTGCGAACTCCGGTGCCCTCCAATGCTGGTTCGAAGCAAGATTTATGCTCTATATGTAATGAATTAACCCGTCATGGAACTGCAGCAACTCGAGTATTTCCGGGTCGTCGCCCGGACGCAGCACGTCACGCAAGCCGCCGAGGAGCTCGGCATCACGCAGCCCGCTCTGAGCCGCGCGATGGGTCGCCTCGAGCGGGACCTCGGCGTGGCACTCTTCGACCATCGCGGCCGGTCGGTAAAATTGAACCGCTACGGGCAAGCGCTGCTGCGGCATGTCGAGCGGGCGATGGGCGCCTTAGACGAGGGGCGGCGCGAACTTTCCGACCTCGCCGACCGGGACGCCGGCGTGATCGCCTTCGGCTTCGCGCATGCGCTCGGAACGCGTGTCGTGCCGGACCTGATCGCGAGCTTCCGGCTTCAGCATCCCCGCGCGCGCTTCCAATTACTGCAAAACGCGTCGCACATTATTTTGGAAGAACTCGAAGCCGGCGACGTCGACTTAGCGCTCGTTTCTCCCGTGCCCCCGACGAGCGACCGCATCGAATCGCTGCAGCTCGCCTCCGAAGAGCTGTTTTTAGTCGTGCCGCAGGAGCATCGCTTTGCAAAGCGCGCAACCGTCAAACTTGCGGAACTGCGCGACGATACGTTCGTCTGTTTGCGGGAAGGGTACGGCCTGCGCACGCTGACCGATCACTTTTGCGCGCAAGCGGGATTCACGCCGAAGATCGCGTTCGAAGGCGAGGAGATCGCAACGCTGCGCGGTTTGGTTGCGGTCGGATTGGGCGTCGCGATCATTCCGGCGGCGGCCGGCTCGCCGGGCGAGAGCACGCCTCCGGAGCTGCGCATAACCGAACCGGTTTGCGCCAGAAGCATGGGCTTGCTGTGGGAGCCTTCGCGCTATCAGCCCGAGCTTACGCAAGCCTTCCGTCATCATATAATCGCCTCGGTACGGGTATAACGCCTCTCGCATGTATCCGCTCGCAATCCGGCGCGCCGCGCCGCCAGCCAAGCGAGCTCGCCCGCTCCGAACCGTCCGCCGCACGGCCGTCGTGCGCTACTTCAACGCGCGCGGCATCGGCCGCAACGTCGACACATACGCCTAAGACAATCCGATCGCGCGCGCAATCGCTAAACTACTAACGGCGATCAGTGCCCAAAGAACAAAGCCGAGCAGCAACGGACGAACGCCCGCAGCGCGTATTGCGTCTCGACTCGCGGATAAACCGACGCCCGTGAGCGCGACGACGATCAGGAAGAGCGCGGTTTGCGCGATCGCATCGTGCAGACGCGCGGGAACCGCACCCGCGGTATTGAGCACGGCAGCGCCGACGAACCACAGGATGAACCACGGCACGATCTTCGCGACGTTTATGCGCTCGCGGCTCGAACGCGCCTCCCACAGACGCTTGCCGGCGTAGAATAAAACGATTGGAATAATCAGCGTGGTGCGTGTCAGCTTCACGATGACGGCTTGCGTCCCGGCGGCATGACCGTACACGAAGCCGGCCGCGACCACCGACGACGTGTCGTTAATTGCGGTGCCCGCCCACAACCCAAAGGCTTGCTGTGAGAGGGCAAGCACATGTCCGACGGCGGGAAACGTCAGCACCGCGGCAACGTTAAAAAGAAAAACGGTCGAAATCGCGTAGGCCACGTCGCTTTCGTCAACGTCGATCACGCTCGAGAGCGCCGCAATGGCCGAACCGCCGCAGATCGCAGTGCCCACGCCCAGCAGCCTGCGCAAATCGCGATCGAGCCGCAAGAGTTTGCCGATGAGATAGGCGGCGGTCAGCACGATTACGAGCGTTCCGAGCATGACCGGCAGCGATCGTAAACCGCCCGTCACGACCTCTTGCAACTGCAGATTGAAGCCGAGCAGGATGATAGAAAGTTGCAAGATCTGCTTGCTTGAAAATTTTATGCCCGGCACGAACCCGGCGGCGGGCTTGAATACGACCGCAACGACAACGCCGATGATGATGCCGAATACCGGACCGCCGACGATCGGAAAGAAGTGGCCGAGCGCGTACGCCCCCGCGGCAATCGCCAGGCACAGAACAAACCCGGGAAACACCTTATCGATTCGCCGCTGCGCGCCTATCGTTAAAAGTAGCCGGCACTTTGCGGTGGGAACGCGATCGAGCGTTGCTTATCAAACTTCGGACGCGAATGCGAAAGTACGTACGCAGAGACGTCGTACGCTTCTTGATCGCTGAGCGAACCGGGTGCCGTTTGCGGCATGTTGTAGCGCACGAATCCCGCCATCGTCCAAAGACGGTGCATCCCGGCGCCGCTGTTGAATGATTTTGCGCCCCAAAGCGGCGGAAACGCCGCCGAGCCCGCCCCGTTTGCGCCGTGACACGCCGAACACTTTTGCGCGTACAATTGCGCGCCGCGTTTGGGATCCGGCTTTGCGGGCGGGTTGAAATGCGCAATCCGCACCGCCGGGTCCGGCTTGCTCGTCGGCACAGGAAGCGAATCCTCCGCGCTGAAAGTGACCGCCTCCGATATGAGCGAGTCGAGGCCGGTGGCGGCGAAGCACGCGCGAAGGCGCCCGGTGGCGCTGGAGGTGAGGCCGATATTGAACCAGTAGCCGCTAGCGACGCCGCGCCCGCGCGGCTTTCCATCCGAGGCCCGGCGCTCCAGAGGCGTCCGCCAGTGATCGGAGGCTTGCGCCGCCTGAACGCACTCCAGGTTGCCGATCCGCTGATAGGGCGGCCCCGCCGCGCGCCAATCGCCCTCTTTCGCCCCATTCTTCAGG
>DAISWS010000017.1:0-31214 GCA_036826275.1 Vulcanimicrobiaceae bacterium | reverse complement strand
ACCAGCCGGAAAGCCCCGGAAATCCGGTTCCCCACGGACCCGCGCTGTACGAACTATCGCCGGCAGAGTTGTTCGTCCAATTGTAATACCGGAGCGCCAAATACGTGCTGGCACTCAAGTTGTTGTCGTATTCGAGCTTGAGCAGATTCGTGTTGTTCGAAAAGTTCTGCTGCGGTTGCGTAATCGCGACGTTGTTCGTCGGAACGCCCGGCGAGAGCCCGATGAGGCTCGCATATTGCGTGGGCGTTAAACCCGTGAAAAACTCGAGCGTCCCTTGCGTAAGCGTGTCGTACGGATAGTACACGAGCCCGCACTGTTGCGGGTTTGCCGCATTCGGATCGTAGAGTTGGCCGCAGCCGGCGTTCGCGGCATACCCTTCCTGCGTAATGTTGCTGTACAGGATTTGGAACTGCTGGCGGTTGTTGCGGCCGAACTTATAGAAGAAATTGTTGGTGAATTGGTTGTTCGCCTGATATGCCGTTGCGAAGTAGTTGCCGTATTGATTGAGCGGCGTTGAGTGGTAGCCGAAGTAGTTGTTGGCCCGCTGCCCCACAAACGACATGTATTCCGAGATGCGGTTGTTCGGCGTTGAGAAGCCCCAGTCGAACGCCACTTGGTGGCTGAAATTGGGGCCGCCGGCTTGAAAGTCGACGTTCGCGGCGCCGGGCCCGGAGCCGCGGTTCGGAATGACGTTGATAACGCCCGAGCCGACGCCGCCTTGCGTTGCATCGCCCGCGCCTTCAACGACTTGAATTTGCGAGAGGCTGTTCATCAAACCGAAGCTGCCGTTCGTTCCGAGGAACGGTTCTTTGAACGGCACGCCGTCGTACTGATAGCCGACTTCGGCGGAAGCACCGCCGCGAATCGTGACGTTTTGTCCGTTCGTGAGCGTGACGCCGGGAACTGCGAGCAGCGCCGCGGTTTCATCGGTCGATTTCGCGTTACCGGTCGACACCGCGATTTCGTTCGAGTTCACCGTGTACTGATCGGTTGTTTGCTGCGGTTGATAGGCACTGGCGACGCTGCGCGAGGTGACGCGCACGATCGTCTTGAGTTTTGGCGCCAGTGAGACGGTACCGATGGAGTTGGTTTGGTCGCCGAACACGACGACGCCCGGAACGTTGAGCGTTTCGTGATTGGCTTCTTGAATAATGACGGTGTAGGTGTCGACACCCATGCCGACGATTGAAAAAACGCCGCGACCATCGGTTACGGCGGTGTATCTTCCGGTAGGCGACTGCGCCGTGACTTGCGCTCCCGCAATCGGTGCGTGCGACTCGGAGTCCACGACCGTGCCGTTGAGGCTGCCGTAAAGGCCGCCCGCGGCAAATGCCGGAGCCACCATGCTCGTCATGAGGCTGAGCGCTAGGAAGACGAATAAGAGCCTGCGGCCCATAAGAATATCCTCCATACAGCTAGGTGCCACCGCAGGGGATATTTTCTACGGGCTCTGTGCCGTGTTGCGAGACACGCAAAAAACACCCGATGCAGGGCTAACCCAAGGGTATTTTAGCCCAAAATCGGCGCGCGTACACTAGCCCCCCAGAAAAAAGCGGGCGGGCGTATGGCGGCCTACACCTCGACTGCTTCGCGGTCCTCGCTCTTTTGCGCGATGGAACTCGTGTCGTGTTCGCGGTTCGCGCTGCACTCCAGCGTCACGGCGCCGCCGCGGCGCGTTTTGGCAACGACGTACGAGCCGCAAACGGGACATGGTTCGGGAACCACGCGATCCCACGAAACGAAGTCGCACTTCGGATAATTCGCGCAGCCGTAGAACGTGCGGCCCTTGCGCGATTTGCGCTCGACGACCATGCCGCCGTCTTTGGGACACTTCACGCCCGTATCTTTCAGGATGGGGCGCGTCGTTTTGCACTCCGGATAGCCGGTGCAGGAAATGAAACGCCCGAACCGTCCGGTCTTGATGACCATCGGCCGTTCGCAGTTCGGACAGATTTCGTCCGTCGGCTCGTCCTTGATCTCCAGGCGCGGAAGTTTTTTCTCGGCTTGCTCCAGCTCGTTCGCGAACGGTGCGTAAAAGCGCCCGAGCAGTTTGACCCAATCCTCGTCGCCCTCGGCAACTTTATCGAGGTCGCCCTCCATTTGCGCGGTGAAGCGCAGATCGACGATGTCCGGAAAATGCTCGGCGAGCAAATCGTTGACCGCGATGCCGATCTCCGTCGGCTGAAAACGGCGCTCGGCCTGAATCACGTAGCCGCGGGCCTGAATCGTCTCGACGATCGTGCTGTAGGTCGACGGACGGCCGATGCCGTTCTCTTCCAACGCTTTGACGAGCGTAGCTTCGGTAAAGCGTGGCGGCGGCTCGGTGAAGTGCTGCTTTGGTTCGATTTTCTGCAGATTCAGCGCCTGACGCTCCGTCAGCTTCGGAAGGCGCGCCTTCTTCTCGTCCGCGGCATCCTCGTCGCGGCTCTCTTCGTAGATTTTCGTGAAGCCCGGAAACTTCATGACGCTGCCGGTGGCGCGGAACGTATAGTCCGCCGCACTGATCTCGGCAGTCGTCTGATCCAGCACGGCCGCAGACATCTGCGAGGCGACGAAGCGGTTCCAAATCAGGGTGTACAGGCGCAGCTCGTCGCGCTTGAGGATATGCGCCATGCGCTCGGGCGTGCGCTGCATCGACGTCGGCCGGATCGCCTCGTGGGCGTCCTGGGCTCCCTCACGCACTTTATGCGTGCGGCCGCCATGGTACGCTTCGCCGTAGGTCGCCGTGATGAATTCGCGAGCGGCATCGCGCGCGGCGTCGGAGATGCGCGTCGAGTCGGTACGCATGTAGGTAATCAGACCGACGGTGCCTTCGGCGCCGAGGTCCACGCCTTCATATAAAGCTTGCGCGATCTGCATCGCGCGGCGGACGCGGATGCGCAGCTTGCGGGAGGCTTCCTGCTGCAACGTCGAGGTTGTGAACGGCGCGGGCGCGTTGCGGCGCACCTCGCGCTGCTTGACCGAGGCGACGGTAAATGCGGCACCCTGCAGATCGGCGAGAATCTTGTCGGCCTGCGCTTGGTTTTCAACGGCGAGCTTCTCGCCGCGGCGAGCGGCCAGGTCCGCGCCGAAGACGATCGACGGCTCGTCTTGCGAATGCAGCAGGGCGGTAATCGACCAATACTCGCGCGGAACGAATGCTTGGATTTCGCGCTCGCGATCGACGATGAGCCGGACCGCAACGGACTGGACGCGCCCGGCGGAGAGTCCGCCGCGCACTTTGGCCCACAGCAGCGGCGATATTTTGTAACCTACCAAACGATCGAGGATGCGGCGCGCTTGCTGGGCATTGACACGATCGATGTCGATCGGATGCGGTTGTTTGAGCGCGGCGAGCGCCGCGTCTTTGGTGATCTCGTGGAGTTCGATGCGTTTGGGCTGCTCGAGTTTGAGCAATTCCGCCAAATGCCAGGCGATTGCCTCGCCTTCGCGGTCAGGGTCGGTCGCGAGATAGACGTCGCTCGCGCTTTTGACCGCGCTCTTCAGATCTTTGATGATGTCGCCCTTGCCCTTGATCGTCAGATACTTCGGAGCAAAGCCGTTTTCCACGTCGACGCCGAGCGTGCTCTTCGGCAAATCGCGCACGTGCCCCACGGATGCTTTGACGATAAACCGCGGCGGCAGAAACTTTTTTATCGTGCGAGCCTTCGTGGGCGACTCCACGATGATCAGGGGCTTTTTCACGGGCCTTAGTATACCGCCGCGGTCAAGCCCCCGGCAAACCTCCGGCGTCCCGTCCGGAGCAAATCGCGCGTGGGTGCGCGCGCGTGATAGCGCATTTTGCGCGATTTCGTCAAGCGCAATTTCGACCAAAATTTGCAATTCTTCGAAAAATTACTTATGATGCGCACAAAGCGCTAATTGCGCTGTCCACCATCTCAAGTTCGTCCCCCGGGGGGCGAAGGGAGGAAGAATGGATTCTGACATGATGCAAAACGGCGGAATGATGGGTGAAGAAAAGCCCGCACGCCGTGGCGGACGCCGCAAGGGCGGACGCAAAAAAGCCGCAGGCCGTAAAGCTGCCGGCGGACGCAAAAAGAGCGCGGGCCGCAAGAAATCTACCGGCGGACGCAAGAAGAGCACCGGACGTAAAAAGACCGGTGGCCGCAAGAAAGCTGCGGGCGGACGCAAGAAAACCGGCGGACGTAAAAAGGCCGGCGGACGTAAGAAATCCGCGGGCGGACGCAAGAAAACCGGCGGACGTAAAAAGGCCGGTGGCCGTAAGAAAGCTGCTGGACGTAAAAAGGCCGGCGGACGCAAAAAGGCAGCCGGTGGCCGTAAGAAAGCTGCTGGACGTAAGGGTGGACGCCGCAAGGGCGGACGCAAAAAGAAAGCCTAGCATAAGCTGAAAAAGAGCGCGCGGCCGAAGGCACCGCGCTCTTTTTTATGTCTGCGGCAACCCCGCTTTGTGCATCCCGCATTCGCCGGGATCCCAATGCCAGAGCTGATCGTCTTGCAGTTTGGTCGCACCGCAGCCGCAATCCCAACGAAGCACGCTCATCGGTTTTCCGGGCTCGCTCAGATGCGCACGCACGTTCTCCTCGGCCGGTTCACCGAGTTTCTCGATCAGATCGTGCTTGGTGAGATGTTCCATTCAACCGCTCCCCATCGTACGTGCAGCAAACGTCACGGCAATCGCGGCCATCACGCCGCCGTACACCATGTGCGCAAGCGGGCTAAGCCATGCCCATTTCGCCTCGCTCATCTCGCGGCCGCCCGGCGTAATTTGCGAGCCCCAAAAATTCAGCACCCAGAGCGTGAGCGCGTAAGCAACGCCGGTCATCCAGAATTCGTGGGTCAAGTCGTCGGCCACGATTGCAAACAGCGCGCCGAAGGCCGCTGATAAGACGACGTGCATCGACAGCCCAAAGGCGATGACGCCTGCCCCGCCGTCTTTGGCCTTCGGCCCCAACGCCACCGCCGCCAAACGTTTGGCCATGTGCCACGGCGAGCTCTGAACTGCAACGCTGAGCGCCATCATCGCGAGCGCCATGCCGACGCCCCCGCAAATGCCCGCGATAATGCCCTGCGTGATGCTGATGCGCGCGGATTCGATGAGCACACCGTGATCCCACATGGTTGCCCTTTTCCCACAAAGCGGCCGCGGGGCAACGCTCCGTGTGGGTACATCGGAGACCGTGGGCCTGCCGAAAGCCGTTTTTCCGATCTTCCTCACGACGTTTA
Organism: Vulcanimicrobiaceae bacterium; assembly: GCA_036826275.1. Lineage (GTDB taxonomy): Bacteria > Vulcanimicrobiota > Vulcanimicrobiia > Vulcanimicrobiales > Vulcanimicrobiaceae > DATGJX01. The sequence continues at coordinate 26,030 of DAISWS010000017.1, read as the reverse complement.
TCGATATGCTCGGGTACACGCTGCTGATTCCGCTGCTGCCCGGCATGGCCAAGCACTACGGCGCGCACGATTGGATGGTGGGGATGCTTTTGAGCATCCCGGCGTTTTGCGCCACTATCGCAGCGCCCATTTGGGGAAAGTTCAGCGACCGCGCTGGCCGCAAATACATCATCCTGATCGCGCAAGCGTTCACGCTCGCGGGGTACACGATTTTAGCGCTCTCCCACTCGCTGTTTTGGATTTACATCTCGCGCCTGATCTCCGGCACGGGCGCCGGCAGCCTGGGCGCGGCGGAATCGTATATCGCCGACGTCACCGACAAGAAACAGCGCGATCGGGCCTTTGCGTATTACGGCGCGGTCTTCGGATCCGCGTTCATCGTCGGGCCCATCGCCGCCGGATTCTTGCAGCGGTACGGCTTGCAGTTCCCCTTCTTCATCGCGGCCGGTCTGGAAGTCATCAACATCGGCGTCACGTTCTGGCTGCTGCCTTGGCGCACGCGGGAAACGCGCGAGGAGACCAGCATCGAGCGCTCCATCCAGGCGGCATGGAAGCCGAACGTGCGTCTCGTGCTAGCGCGCCAATTTCTGTTCGTGTTCGCGGTCGTCTATCTGCTTGCGGATTTCGCCCTGTATTTGGACCACGCAATTCACGAAACGGTGCAACGCGCCAGTTGGCTGCTCGCAGGCGCAGGCATTATCGGCGGAGCGACGATCGTCATCGCGGTAACGCCGCTGACCAAACGTTTCGGCGATCGCGTCGTCGGCCAGTTCGGCTTTGTGCTGCTTTTTGCGTCGTACGCGCTCATTTACTTCGTGCAATCGCTGACGTGGTTTTTTCCCGTGCTGATTCTGTGGGCCGCGGGCGCCGCAATGGCGGAGCCGACGCTCATGGCGCAGCTCGCAAAGCGGGCGCCCGAATCCGAACGTGGCGCGATCATGGGCGTGAGCGATTCGGTCAACTCGGTAGCGCTGATTTTGGCGCCGGCGATCGGAACCGCGATCGTCGGTTATCAGGCGCGTCTGATCGGCGTGCTGCCCGCAATCGCGGTGGCAGGGGCGTGGCTGCTCGGGCGCTACGGACGCAATTTGCGAAATACGCCGGCCGCGAGCAGTACGGCAAACGAAGCAGCGTAGGGCGACACGCCGGCGTCACGCTGCCCGCCCGCGGAGTTTGAGACATTGCAGTGCTAAAGCTGCTTCTGAGACGATGCGGCGCTAACCGCGCGGCTCTGGGGCGGTATTTCACCCTGTTCCGCTCGAGAAGAGTGCGTCTTCGAGCCGTACCGCTGCGCATAGACCTGCGTAACTTCGGCGCCGAACAACACGATTTGCGCGGAGTAATTTACCCAGATCAGAAAGACGACCAGCGATCCGAACGCCCCGAATCCGGAACTGACGCCGGCGCGCCCCAGATACCAGCCGAGCAAGAATTGGCCGATCACAAACAAGAACGACGTGACCGCTGCGCCGGCCCACACGTCACGCCATTCGATCCGGCATTCCGGCAAGTATTCGTAGAGCACGGCAAACGCGACCCATAGCACGCCGAACGAGACGAAAAAGTCGGCAATCTTCATCAGCGTCGCGAATCCCGGAAAGACGTGCGTGAAATACGCCGACATCATCGTAAGCAGCGCGTTCACGCCCATGGAAACCAGTAGCAGGAGGGCGATGCCGAGCATCACCGCAAAACTGGACGCGCGCTGCCGGATGGCTTCCTTGAACGTCATCTTCTTCGGCGTTATGTCCCAAACCGTATTTAAGGCATACTGCACGGCTCCAAAAAGACCGGCTGCCGCTACGATAAAGATAATCCACCCGATAATCTCCGCGACGATACCCTTGCGCGGTTCATTGAACGTCGACGCGACAATCTGCTTGACGGCACCGGCGCCTGCACCCGCATCCCGTTGCAAATAGCCGAAGATCAGGTTGAGCGCGCGCTGGTGATCGTGAATGACCAATCCGGCTATCTCTACGAGTACAATGATGAGCGGCGCAACCGCGAAAGCCGCGAAATAGGCAAGAGCCGCAGCAAGCCATTGTGCGTTGTGCCGCTGAAAGTCGGCCCAGGATTGTTTGGCGACCGGAACGATCTCTTGCCGGATCTGCAGCCACTTTGAGCTCATTACATCGCAGGCTACCACGGACGAGCCCCGCGTAAACGGACTTGGCGCGGCGTCGCACGGTTTGCGAGCACGTAGCGGGCGGTTAGTCGGCCTCGTGAGTCGACGCGTACAACAGTTGGCGCGCGTTCGAAAGCAGCTCGCGAACGCGATCCAGGCGGGCGGCGGTGACCGGCGCTACGCCGTCGATCATCGCTTCGACCGATGCCTGGGCAATGGAAAGCAGGTTGCCGAGATCGTGCCGGGCTTTTCTCGCATTCGCGGCGCGGTTCTCGTAGTCGTCGCGCATAGACTCCAGGACCGCGCGAGCACTGTTCAAATCGCCGCCTTCCGCAGCGTCGAGCGCACGAGCGAGAGCATCGCCGAACCGCTCCATCTCACGTACCGGGATTCAATTTGTATCCTATGCCGTAAACGGTGACGAGATACGTCGGCTTATTGGGATTCGGCTCGATTTTATGCCGCAGGTGATTGATATGGCGGTCCAACGTGCGTTCGAAGATACTGCCGTCGTCGTGCAACAAATCCAACATCTGCGAACGCGAAAGCACTTGACCCGCGTGGCGTGCGAGGAGCGCCAGAATACGGAACTCGGACGGGCGCACCGAGACGACCTTGCCTTGTACGCGCACTTCGTGCGCGCTTTCGTCGATCTCGAGATCCCGGATTCGGTACACCGCGCCGGTCGCATGCGCGACGCTATTGACCGCCTCAATCGTGCGGAACAACGCGCGGATGCGCGCGATAACTTCACGCGGCGAGAACGGCTTGCCGATGTAGTCGTCCGCACCTAGCTCCAGGCCCACGATGCGATCGACTTCTTCACTTCGCGTCGTCAGCACAATCGTCGGAATACGCCGCGTTTCGTTGGTTTTGCGCAGTACGTCGAACCCGCTGCCGTCGGGAAGGCCGATGTCCAGCAGAACGAGATCCGGCGGCCGCTCCTCGATTTCAGCAAGGGCTGCCTCGACGGTCCCTACGGTCGCGCTCTCAAAATTTTCCTGACGCAAATAGCCTTGAAGAATCTCTCGGATTTCCGGCTCGTCGTCTACGACGAGGATGCGTTTGGCCACGGCGCACCCTTCGCGGGTTCTCTGCGCGTTCCCACTACTGCGCTATACTAGAGAGACCATGACACGCGTGTTCCACCGGGCGAAACGCAGAGGTGCATAGGGTTGCTCCCGTCCTCGTAAAGCCACACTCGACAAAGCCGCTTCCGCCGCCATGGATTCCGCTTTCGTTTTTTGGTGCTGCCCTGTGCGCGTTAGGCAGCGCGTTCATCTGGCTGCTCTGCGCGGACGTGCAGCCGTTTGCGCTCTTGCATTTGCTGGTCGTGGGCGTGTTCGCGACGGTCGCGATGGGTGCGCTGTATCAATTCGTGCCGGTCGTCGGCATGGTGAAGCTGCGCTTTTTCCGTCTTGCGGGAGTGCATCTCGTGCTTGCGGTGTGCGGCACGGGCGCGCTCGTTTTGGGCTTTCAAACCGGACGCTTCGATCTCGTAACGGCCGGCGGCGCATTACATGGAGCCGGCGTACTGTTGGAGGCATTCGTCTTATACGCTACCGTGCGCGGCGCGCCGATCGCGTTTCCGGCTCGGTTCGCGGCGCTCGCACTGACGTGGCTGCTTGCCACCGTCCTCACTGGTGTCGTTGTCGGCGCGCAGCTCTTACGAGGATCGCTGCCGCAATCGCTGTTGCACGTGCATCCCATTCTTGGACTAGCGGGATTCTACGGCACGATCATCACGGCGGTATCGTTCCGCCTGCTGCGGATGTTCGAACGTGTCGACGCAGAGGTGCGCGCGCCGCTGCGCGTCGCGGGCGTTGCTGCCGCGGCGCTCGTCGCGCTGATTCCCGTACGGTACGCGATGTTGGCACTCGTACTGATTGCAGCGGTCTTGGTGTATGACGTTTCCGCGATCGCACGGCGGCGCAATCCGGCCTACCAGCGCGAAACGCTTTGGTATTCGGCGGTTTCTTTTTTCGGTGCTCTTACCGCCGCGATCGCCGGCGCAACCGGCAATTCCGCGCTTGCCGTTGAGATTGCGGCATGGTTCTTCGCGGGTGCCGCGGTTGTCGGGTATCTGCAGCGAATCGTGCCCTTCCTCTGGTGGATTCAGCGCTCGCGGCGCAGCGGAGCGCGGAACATCCCGGCACTCAAAGAACTAAACCACTCGGCGCTCGGTTACGCGATCCTTGCGCTTTGGACTGCGGCCGGACTGCTGTGGATCGTCAACGCGGAGCGCGGCGCGGCAGCGTGCGCGGTTGCGGCTTGGTGCGGTCTTCTAATTCAGCTCGCTCGCGCGTTTTTGTTGCGCAAGCGCGAAGCAGGCGCTATGTATCCGCGAAATACTCTGCATTGATCCGGGTGTATTCCTCCCACTTCGCGGGGATGTCGGTGTCGGCGTAGATCGCTTCCACGGGGCAGGCTGAAACGCACGCGCCGCAGTCTATGCAGACCGCAGGATCGATGTAGAGCTGCGGGTCTTCCTCGTCGCCTTTGATGCAGTCGACGGGGCACACGTCGACACAGGCTTTATCCTTGACTCCGATGCAGGGTTCGGTGATAACGTACGGCATTTCTGGATTCGAGCTTACCGCACGGCCGCAACGCGTTCAGCAACGCAGGTCACTACTTTCCGGCTTTACGCGAAAGCATAACGCAGAAAAAGATGCGAGTCTCCCCGGCGCACGGAGAGCAGCCGGCCCGCGACCGCCCGCGCCGGCAAGAACGCAACGTTTTCGATGAGCGAGAGCCTTCGCTCATCCGCGGTCCGGCCGGCGAGCTGCGGCGAGAGCGTTAAAAACAGCTCGTCGATGTTGCCTGATTCAATTAGGGAACCGAATAGTGTGGGTCCGCCCTCGCAAAGAATGAACTCGAAGCCGCGGTCTCTGAGCGCCGCAATGGCCTTCCCGGCGTCAAGCGGCGCCCGCTCTCCGATCGTCACAACCTCGACCGAAGCCGTCAGCCGTCCGCGCAAATTCACCGCGCCTTCTTCGCTCGTCAGCACGATCGCCGGCCCGGTGAATCCGGGATGGTGTGGACCGATGCGGCCGCTGGCGGTGAGCACGGCCAGCACCGGTTGCTTTGAAGCGCCGCGCGAGCGGCGCAGCTGCGCGTACGATTCCGCGGCATCGGGATAGGCATGCTCCGGCGTCCAGTGTGTTCGCGGCGAACCGTGCAGCGTGCCGGCTCCAATCAGAACGGCATCGGCGAAAGCGCGAAGCAAGCCCATCACGAAGCGGTCGTGCGTACTGCTCGCGGCAATCAGCCGGCTCGATTCCGCTAACGCGGGAATTGCCGTTACGCCGTCGAGGCTTTCGACGAAATTCACATAGAGTCGCGGCTTGGCAAATCCAAGCGAACCGCCGTAGAGCACCGCAAGTTCATGCGGCATCTCGAACTGCGGCAACCCCGGTAATTCGAAGAGGACCTCGAGCCGTTCCAGCTGCTTATCCGACGTGGACGCCGTGCTCGACCGGCTTGCCTGCGCGTATTAATGCACGCGCTTCGTCCACGTGCCCGAAACGGTTCCAAAGAAGCACGCCGCGCGGGCGGCGCTCGCGGTCGAGATACGTGATTGTGCCCTCCCCCTGCACGCTGCTCCAGTCCATCAGCGTTTCCAGTTGTGGATTCGTTTCGCCGACCGCTTCGTAGCCGGCGTCGAACAGATCGGAGTAAAAGAACGGCAGATGGTCGTACCGTTCGAGCGCCCCGGCCATGTTTTTGCCGACGCGCCGTCCGTGGCTCTTGGCCTGGTCCTCGTGCTCGAACCGCATTTCGCCTCCGAGTGCATCGACCGGAAAACGCGCCACATCCCCGGCTGCAAATACGTCGCCACGTCCGCCCGCGCGACCGTACGCATCGACCACGATGCCGTTATCGACGGGCAGACCCGCTGCGGCGGCCAGTTCGACGTTGGGCACGATCCCGATTCCGGCGACGACGGCGTCTGCTTCAAGTTCTCGCCCGTCGCCAACCCTCACGCGCATGCTGCCGGACTCCGCTCGATCGATGTCAGCTACCCGGGTCTGCGCCAACACTTCAACGCCGTGAGCGCGATAGTACTCGTTTAGCGCCGCCGAAAGTTCCTTCGGAAAGATGCGCGCTCCGATTCCGGAATCCGGAAAGACGATCGTCACCGGGCAGCCGCTGATCGCAAGCGCCGCCGCGATCTCGGACCCGATGAAGCCCCCGCCGATCACGCAAAAACGAGCGCGGCGCTCGGTGGACTCGCGCAGTTTGTGGTAATCGTCGAGCGTGCGGAAATACACAACGTCGTTTCCGCCGAACGGCAAGCGGCGGGGCCGGCCGCCTGTCGCAAACAGCAGTTTCTCATAGGTGTACTCCCCGCCGCGTTCATCACGCGCAACGCGCTGCTCTACGTCGATCCCGGCGATTCGACGATCGAGTTGCAGATCGACCCCGAGTTTTTCGGTTCCCCGCCAAATCGTACTCTCGCTCTTGCCTTTCCAGAGCGCTTTGGAAAGCGGCGGCCGCAAATAGGGCGCATATGGTTCGTCTCCGGCTATCGTTATCGTGCCCTGCGAATCGATCTCACGAATGCCTTTGCATGCACTGTCGGCGGTCAAGCCGCCGCCAACGATCAAATACTTGGTATGCTGCATTCTCGCGCCTCGCTCGTGTCACGTCCAGGGATTGCGGCTGCGCACCTCGGTCAAGAACGCGTGCCGCAGTTCCGCATTCTCGGTATAACCGCGCCGCCACACGCTCGTGATGGTCTTTGAGTGTTCCTCGCGAACGCCGCGCATCTGCGTACACAAGTGCTCGGCTTCGAGGTGAACCGCCACTCCATGCGGCTCCATGAGCCCGGTAAGTGCATCGGCTATTTCCATGGACAGTCGCTCTTGCACCGTAAAGCGGCGCGCAAACAACCGCACCAGCCGGGTGAGTTTCGAGAGTCCGATGATGCGCTCGTGCGCGACGTACCCGATGTGCGCAAAACCGTGGAACGGCAGCGCGTGATGCTCGCAAAGCGCATAGAATGAGATTGGCCCTTCGATGATCTGAGCCAACTTGCAGTCCGCGTCACACCGGCACTCGGTCGGGAAAGCGGTGAGCAATTTGTGGTCGCCTTCATAGCCGGCGGTCGCGTCATACATGGCGCTGAGGAACCGCTCGGGCGAACGTTTGGTTCCCGGTGAATCGCCGTTCATTCCAAACGCTGCAAAAATTTCGTGCATATATCCTTGGAAGCGCGCCCAATCCGCGGGCTCAACGCGGCGCGGCGCTACTTGCTCCCAAGCCGTGGTCTCTTCCGGATCGCCCGAAGAGAGCCGTCCGGGCTCGGGGATCAACCCGCCGCGGATCTCTACGGGCCGCGTGCTCCCATCATCATGCATCGGATGTACTGCCTTCCGCGCCCAATCCCGCAATCATGTCTCATAGTACCTTCGAGCGGGAGCAAAACACAGGGACCAGAGTCAACGGCCCTCGCTGCAAGCGGACTTCTGCCCGTTAACCCGGGTTGTTTGCCCGCGCGGTATTTTCGTGCTGTACTTATGGAGAGATGCCGGCGATGCCATGACGAAAGACGTTCGAATCAAGCGCGCCTACGATCCGCCCGCGAAGACGGACGGATACCGCGTGCTCGTCGACCGCGTTTGGCCGCGCGGCATGCGCAAAGACGATCTGCACTTTGCCGAGTGGGCGAAAGATTTGGCGCCCAGCACGAAGCTGCGGCAATGGTTCGGCCACGATCCCAAGCGCTGGAGCGAGTTCCGGCGGCGCTACGAACGGGAACTGTCCGAACCCACGAGCCAAGCGCTGATGGAACGCATCTTGGATGACGCAAAGAAGCACGCCGTTTTAACGCTGGTATACAGCGCGAAGGACGAAGAACACAACCAGGCGGTGGTGCTATGCGATCTATTCACTCGTAAATTGAAGCGCTAGCGGTCCCGCGCTACTTGCGCCGGCGTGACAGTCGGGCCGTGATTGCCCCATGACGTGCGTTCGTGATCCACGACCGCTGCGATTTGAGCGTCGCTGAGTTGCGGCCCGAATGCTGGCATTTGCGCGGCATACGTTTTGCCGCTAACGGCTTTTCCAGAAAGCCCGTGCAGCACGATTTTCACGTGCGCATCGGCATCGCTGCCGTTGACCACGGGGTCCCCCGCAAGGGGCGGAAAAACGCCGGGGGTTCCCGTTCCCGATTCACCGTGGCAGGACGCGCAGTTTGCGGAGTATACTTGCGCGCCAAGCGATGAGTAATCGAATCCGGCAACGTTCTTGCTGCCTATGGCGGTGTTTGCCGCAACCGCAGCCGGCGTACCGGACACTCCCTGCGCCGGCGCGCCGAGTGCGGCGGCAATAGCGGGATTCGGCGCGTACGTCGCCGTCTGCGCAAACGCCGGCGGGGTCGGAAAATAGAGCAAACCGTACCACATCGCCCAAACGCCGATGATCACGACGAGCACCCACGTCCACACCGGGATGGGACCGTGTGACTCTGCACGCACCGGATCGAACGGTTCTTCCGCGCTAAACGCATTCACGTCGACGTCGATTGCGCCGCGCACCCGAGAGCCCGCTCGCAAGCCCGTAACGGTAATTCCCGGACCGTTTGCAACCATAAACGGAACGCGCCGGATGCCAACGTTTCCAACGGCGTCCACCGCTTCGATTCGCAGCACGTGCTCGCCGTCGGAGAGCGTGCGCGTATCCAGGTGCACGCGCGCCGGCGGGCGGTACGTCGCAATGGGATCGACCGACTCGTCGATATAGACGCGCACGGAAACCGGCTCGGCTTCCACTACCGGTCGCTCCTGAGCACGATGCGTTTGGGATGATCGGGTTGCGTTTCGCCCGGCCAAATCAGCCAGTAGATTGCGGCGGCAATCGTCCACAACGTCGCGGCGCCACCGGCTAGCACAATGATCCAGCCGGTCACTTTGCGCCTGCGCCCAACGGTGCTTGCTTGAGTGATTTCAAATACGCCACGAGATCCTTGGCCTGCTGGCCGGCGACGATCACCTCACCGGCGGGACCGAAGCCCGGCGGAACCGGAACGGTGACATCGCCGGGATCTGCAGCGCGCTTGACCTCGAACAGCCATGTGTAACGCGGCATGATCGAGTCGTGAACGACGGCGCGCGGATCCCAGAGATGAATGTACTGCCAAACCTCGCTTGGTTGACGTAAGCCGATGTTGCTCAGATCGGGACCCGTTCGTTCGGTGCCGAGCAATTGCGGCGTGCTGTAGACGTAATCGCCGCCGACGGAAGGACGGCCGAACACCTTATCCTGCGCAAGCGGCCGGATGTTTTGCGTGTGGCAATACGAACAGCCTTCGCTGACGTAAATCGCACGCCCGCGTGCCGTTTGCGCATCGAGTGGCTTTTCACCCGCGAGCGGCTGCAAGTGCGACATTGCCGTTCCCGGAACCACACCCATGGCGACGCAGAACGCGCCGTAGATTATCGCGGACACTGCGATCAGAGTCCACACGTTGTTCATGCCGCGGTTCATGCCGACACCGACCGCGGCACGCGCTCGTACTTCAGGGTTTCATGCCCGGGCGCAATCGTCATCAGATACACATTGTACGCAAAGAGCAGGTGCGCGGCGAACATTGCCAAGCCCGATACCGCGCGCCCGAGCCAGTACGGCGCCGCAGCTTCGACCGATGCGATGAACGGATTGCCGGACGCCCACGCAATGCCTTGCTCGGTGCCGCCGACCGACAAGAAGATTACGTACGCCGTAACGCCCACGGTCGCTAGCCAAAAGTGCAGGCCGGTTACGATTGTGGAGGGACGTTTTCCGGTCGCGCGCGGAAGGAGCGCGTAGATGGCACCCCATGCGATGAACGTGATGAATCCATACATCGTGGCATGCGAGTGCCCGACGGTATAGCTCGTGAGATGCCACAGCGCCTGCAAACTGCGGAATGCCTCCACGGTGCCTTGCGTCGATCCCACGAAATAGTAGGCAACGCCTACGACGATGAAAGGCAGCGCGTACGAGCGGCGCACCGTCTCCCACGAATAGCGCATCGTCAAAAAGAAATTTCCCGTGCCGGCCCAGACCGGCACCAGCATGCCGACGCTGAACACGATTGCGAGCGTTTGGAACCACCAGGGCAGCGGCGTGAACTCGTAATGGTGCGCGCCGATCATCGGATAAAACAAGAGATTCGTCCAGAACCCCAACACACCGAGCGCATACGAGTAGATCGGGCGGTTCAGCAATTTGGGAAGTGCGTAGTACGTGACGCCGAGCGCGAGAAACGTAAACCACATGCCGACGGCATTGTGCATGTAAAACGCCTGAACGGCGACCTGACCCATACCATGCTGATACACCGGGATGTACGCCGTAATTCCAAGCAGAATCGTAAAAACGAACGCACCAAGCGTGTACCAGTTCGAAATGTAGATCTCGCGCTCGACCCGGCGCGCGACCGTGCCGGCGAGCGCGATCAGCGTGGAGATTACGGCCAAGAGGAAGATGAGCGTCACCCACCAGGTCCATTCGCGATACTCTTGGTCTCCGTTGTTGATGCCGAGGTCCAGCGTAATCGTGCCGGCGATCGCAGCGAGATTGTAGAGCAGCAAGCCGATCCACGCGAAGCGTTTGCCGGCCACCGGAATGCCCGACGTGCGAGACGCCACGTATAATGCCGCACCGCTCAGAGCCACCGAAGCCCAGCCGTAAAACGTGCCGTTCGTGTGAATTGCCCGAAGGCGCCCGAACGAAAGATACGGGCTGGTCGCCCAATCGGGATACGGAAACTTGAAACTGATAATGACGCCGACCGCCGTAGCGAGCAACAGCCAGAACGTCGCCGACATCGTGAAAGCGCTAAAGAGCGCCACGTCTTCCGGCTCGACGTTATCCCGCAAAAGCTCGACAGAAATACTCAATCCGAAGCCCTCGAGAGCGCTATGCTGACGATGAGTAGTTTCTCCGCCCGGCACGGCTCTCAAACAGCCGATGTGCCACCGTCACGGCCAGCCCAATCGTTGACAGCGTAACGCGCCAAACGGAAGCGTACCTCAACCTGAGTCATTGCACGGCAACCTGAATTGCGGCGTGAAGCCGGAGCGGCGGCAAAAGCAACCGCTTTCCGCTGTAAAGTGTTCTAAGACTACGTACGCTCGCGAAAGGTTGATTCCGATGGTACGTTACGAATTCAAAGTTATTTCGCTGGATCGTTCGGAATTACGTCAGACCGGTTCCAAGGCGTCCAACGAACTGAACGCGTTGGGTTCAGAGGGCTGGCATATCGTCCACGTCAAGGAAGACCCGCAGCATGGCCGGGATTTGCTTATCTTCTTGGAACGTGAGGCGGCTTGATGGAACGACTGAGCTATTTCAAAGCGCGTGCGGCAGAGCAACGGCTGCGCGTTTTGTCTGGACATGCATCCCCGACGAGCTTTACGCGTCGGTGCGAGAGCGGTTCTCCGAGAGCGAGATCGTCGCACTCACCGCGGCCGTGATCTCGATCAACGGCTGGAACCGCCTGGCCATTCCGTTCCGCACCGTACCGGGGTCCTACACGGCCTCACACGCTTTGTGAAGCTGCGGCCGCTTCTTGCGCCCACTGGTGTGCGACGAAGCGCGACACTTCGTTCAAGAACCGGTCGATGGTTCGCCGCGCGAGCCATCGACCCGCCAGCGCATCAAAAACCCTGCCCGCCGGACCTAGCGGCGGCCGGTATTTTGCCTCGATACGGATTTGGGTCGCCCGGCCTTCCGGGCGCACGGTAATCATTCCGCGAAGCACGGGCAGCGGCATGCCCGCATTCGCGCGCCAACGCAAGACGAGCGCTTCATGAATGCGCGAGCGGTCGGTGTAGTCTCTCGTTTCCGCGAGTTCGCAGCGCACTGATGTCTGCAACGCGGGGAATGGACCAACCGTATGGGTGTCATCGCTGCGATGCAGCCGTTCGATGAATTCAATCGTCGCGCTGAACGGGCACTGCGTAATCCGGCTTGCAAAAATCGTGGTCATGTCGTTTCGGACTTCTTTCGAATCCAGTCTCTCACTGCCGAAGCGGCGCGCGCAATGACGCGGGTCAAGCAACGCAGGTCACTTCGTAACCGCAGCAGGCGGTGTATGCTGAAAGCATGAACGTCATGGAAAAGGTGCTGCTCGGCGTCCGCAACGTTTTTCTGTTCGGCTATGCCCAAGCCCGCGCGCGACTTCCCGTTCCTCCCAACTGGCTGCGCCGCTGAAGAGCGGGCCCCTCGTCGACATCACGAACTCCCGACGTTGCGGCGATCGCGGTCGCGAGCGCGAGCACGCCAAACGCCCACGCGACCGAGCCGTAGCGAAGACTAACGTCCAGACGTTTAGGCAAGCGCGAGGCTAGCGTTTTGACGTGCGAGCGATCGCGAGTACGATGAAGGCGGCAAACGCGTGCAGCGCACCCAGGCTCGCGCCGGCGAACGCGAGTAGCAAGCACCCGAGCGCATAAAACGCCAACGCGAAAACAAGCACCCAGCCGCTGCCCGCCGGATCGCTTACGCGGTCGGCAATCACGACCCGCCGTCCTCGTCTTTGCACACGATAAGAAACGCGTGAACGTCTTGCGCTGCGTAGATCGTGCAGCGCTCACCCGGACACACGAGTTCGACCGTTCCGGCCGCAACCGCGTGAGAGCAACCGCCGATGTCTATCCCTCCGGCACCCTGATGAAAGACGAGCGCTGCCGTTCCCTGGAACGTGTCGAAGGCGCGGCTCTCGCCGGCCTTAACTCGGAGTTCGCCGACTTGCAGTGCATGGCAATCCGCCACGACGTCCATCGGCAATACGCGCACGTCCAGTTCGAACATGCTCTCATTCTAGTGCGCCGCGCTCCCGGCAACAGTAACCGGAGTTATAGACAGCCCGCGTACGCAGTAAGCTTTTCGCGGTCGACCCGGACGATGTGGCCGCCGCTGCGCTCGATCGCGCCGGCGCTTTCGAGCTCGGCAAGCGCGCGGCTTACGACTTCTTTCACCGTCCCCGCAGCTGTTGCGAGCTCTACTTGCGTGTAGTTCTGAAACGACGGCAGCACCGGATGCAGGCCAGGCTGCGGACCGGCGTGCGGCAAAAGCGCCGCTGCGACGCGCGCAACGGTGGGAAGGGACGTTTGTGAAGCAAAGCGCTCGATGAGCGCGCGCGTGCGCTGCGCACAAACCTCGTTCAAACTGCGCGCGAGCGCCGCATCTCTTTCCAACGCGGCGCGCATCGCGTTCTTCGGAAACAGCACCACACGCGCCGACTGCGAGGTAACGACGAAGCGGGCGACGGTTGCGCCGCCGTCGATCGTCGAGATCTCGCCGAACGGTTCGGCCGCGAGAATATCGTAAAGGGCGTGTTCGCGCCCGAGCGGCGAGGTGATGATCGCGCAGAGGGTTCCGCGTTCCACCAAACCAAAGCCGTCCCAGTCTGCGCCCTGCTCGGTGATCGTTTCGTTATGCGATAGCGTGCTCTGCGCTGCCGCGGCCTCGAGCGCATTGAGCGTTTCCGGCGATGCGTCGGCGAAAAGCGCGCAGCGTCTGAGGAATTCAGGGATGCGCTGCGTGGGCGGCGCGGCGACGCGGCGCAGCGTTACCTCCCAGTGGTCGGCGCCGTGCATTCGCTGCAACCACACGTACGTACCGGCCCGCGAACGCTCGAGCTCGCCGCGCAGCGGGCGGGGTTCGTGATCGCTCACGATTCGCAATTCTTCGCCGGTCGCGAGTGCGTCGAACGCCTGCATGATCTGCGGATGGCGCCGCGCCATCGGGATACTGCGGACGTCGATCACGACTGCGTGCGGTTCCCTCATGAGTACAGGTTCCACCGCGGCGAGCAGATATGTCAAGTGCCTTGGTGACTGATAGGCCTATTCGCGTTTGAACAATACTCGCCATTCGTCCTTGCCGAGCTGCACAGCGGTATAAGTAAAACCGCGTTTCCTCATGACCGCGTAGAGCGGTTTGGGCTCGAACGAGCGACATGATGGCGGCGAAAGGCTCCTCGCCGCGTTTGTGAAATGGCCGGACGTGAGTCAACGCGCCGGAGCGCGGCGATGATCCGTTCGCGCAGGAAGCCACGTGCGCGTACGTTCCGGCGGCGCTGCGCTCTCCGGTTCAAGCAGTTCCTTAAGCGTTCTCATTGCCTGTGTATCCTTGGCGCACGGTCCGGACATCCTCCGGACCTTATTCTAGGGAGCAGACGTGTCGGGACTCTTCATCCTCGAACTCTTCTTGATCGTCGGCGCGGCGGCGATCGCGGCCATGATTTTCCTGGCGCTGTACGGCTCGCGCAATCCGTTGAGCCAGCAAGCCGTCACCGCCAAGGGCTACGCAATCCGCCGTTATTGGTTTGCGGCGATTCTCGCCGCGTCGATCGCGGTATTCATCTTCACGATTCCGCATTTCCCGTACGCGAGCGCGCAAACGCCGGGCAAACATTTCACGGTGGTGGCGCAACAGTATAGTTTCGCCCTTCCGACTGCGCTGCCGGCAAATACGCCCGTGGTATTCGACGTAACCTCGCGGGACGTGAACCACGGCTTCGCCATTTACGATCCGCAAGGGCGGCTCATCGGCCAGGTGCAGGCCATGCCGGATTACGTCAACCACTTGCCGTTTGTATTTCACGTGCGCGGCCACTATACCGTGCGCTGTTTGGAATATTGCGGTATCGCGCACGCGTCAATGCAAGGAGGTTTTGAAGTTCGATGAGCGCCATCACGATCGATATAGGGTCAAGTGCGCCGACGACCGCGATGGATTTGCGTCGCGCACGCGCCGTCATGTGGACGTACATCGGCACCGGGCTCGCCATTTTCTTCCTGATGATGCTCATCGGAATCGCTATGCGCGCGGAGCAGGCGGGATGGATATCGTACGATCCCGGATGGTTCTACGCATTGCTGAGTCTTCACGGTATCGGAATGATCACCGCCATGGCTATCGCGGGGCTTGGTACGCTTTGGTATCTGGTGCGGCGGGAAGCGGCGATCGAACCGCGCATAGCATATCTCGCGTACGGATTTTTCGTCACGGGTGCGATCTGCGTCATCGTGAGCGTCTTTCCCGGAAAATACGGCTCTTTGTGGACGATGCTCTATCCGCTGCCGTTCGTCGGAACGTACTGGCCGAGTTGGGCGACCGGCGTGTGGCTCATCGGCAACGCGCTCGTGATGGTTGGTTTCATGATATGGTGCGCACAGGTTCTGGGGGCGCTGCTGGTGCGCTATGGCGGCATCACGGGCATGCTCGGGATTGACTACGTCTTCAACACGCGAGCGTTTAAAACGACGCACGTCGAACCGCCGCCGCAGATGTTCGCCGCGGCAATCACGGCGATCGACGGCATCATCGGCAGCACGTTCGGCCTTGCAGTCGGCGTCGGCATGCTGGTGCACTGGATCGATCCGTCGGTCGCCATCGATCCGCTTTGGGCGAAAAACCTGATCTATCAGTTCGGGCACACGTTCGCGAATTTGACCATGTACATGGCTGTCGCCGGGGTGTACGTGGGGCTGCCGCTCTGCACGAAGCGCGAGTACCACACGTCCAAACCGCTTGTGGTTGCATGGTGGGGAACGCTGGTCTTCGTAATCATCGCGTACTTCCACCACCTCTACATGGATTTCGCGCAGGCGGAAACGCTCCAGTTCATCGGCGAAATCTCGTCGTATTTAGCCGCCATTCCGGTGGTCGTCGTCACGGTATATTCGGGCGCGATGCTCGTGCATCGCTCGGGATTGCGCTGGAGCTTGGGCTCGATGTTCCTCTATGCCGGCATGATCGGCTGGGTAGTCGGCGGCACGGCAGCGGTGCTCGATGCGACGATCCCGGTCAATCTCGACTTGCACAACACACTGTGGGTGCCGGGGCATTTCCATACGTATCTGCTGCAGGGCGTGCTGCTTTTCACGATCGGCTGGGCGTTCGTGAACTTGGAACAGCGCAGCGGCGAATCATCCTCGCTGCTCATGCGGTGGCTCACGGGCGCGACGATCTTCGGCGGCGCCGGCTTGTTTCTGATCGCGTTCTACATCGCGGGCGCGAGCGGGGTTCCACGACGGTATGCCGTCGAGCCCGGTGTTGGACCGCAATATGCCGGCATCGCGACGATTGGGGCGCTCATTCTGCTGTGCGGATTGATCATCGCGAGCCTCGAAGCGCTGCGCTTAGCTCGTCTTGCCAAGGCGGAGGCGGCGGCATGACCTGGCGCAGGCTCGGTTACGCGATACTCGCGATCACAATAGTTTTCGGACTCGCGCCCGCGTATCGCGGCGCCGCGGACTTTCCGATTCGAATCCACCATCTGTTGCACGCCGTGATCTTGATCGGCGCTGCGCTCGCCGCTCTATTGATCGTGCATCGGAAACCCGCGCCGCTGACGCGGCGAGCGGCGTGGCTTGTCCTAAGCATTGTCGCGCCCGTGATCGCCATGCTGCTGATGTGGCCCTCGAATTATTCGCCGCTCGACAAGCTTCCGGCCGCGCACGCCTTCGAGCACCTCGCGCTCGTACTGTTCGGCTTCCTTACGGCTTATGCGGGACAGCAATATGCCTACGGCGTGGGCACGGCGATGGCGTTAAGCCTTTGGGTCATGGCGTTTTTGGCTGCCTGGGGCTTCGGCGTGAGTCCGCCGCTGCAGGTTGCAAACGCCCGACCTGCGGCAATTGCGCATTTGCCGGCAAATGCGCCCCCAAATGCCGCGCACGGCAAAGCCATCTTCGCGCAGAATTGTTCGTCCTGCCACGGAGCCCAAGCACAAGGTGGAATGGGACCGCCACTCGTGAACGAGGCTTCGCGCAAAAATATGCAACAAGCGGTATCCTGGATCGAAAACCCGTCGCCGCCGATGCCGAAATTGTATCCGTCGAGCCTAAACGCGCAGGATGTGCGCGACGTGGCGGCCTACGTCGAATCTCTAAAATGACGTTCCCCCGGCGTTCTCTATTTCGCCGCCTGCGTTCTTCGTACGGTCTCTCGCCTGGGCTAGAGTAGCAGCATGAACGCATTCACACGTATCGCATTCTTCCCGGCGCTGCTATCAGCGTGCACCATCGTCCTTCCGCTCGCAGGCTCCGCGCATCCCAGCATTGACGTTGTCGCCTCGAATTGGAAATTCACGCCAAGTACGATCACCGTGCCGGCGGGCGAGCCGTCGACGCTGCGACTGACCTCGTCCGAAGGGGTGCACGGCCTTAAATCCGACGAGCTGGGAATCCCGAACACGACGATCATGCCGAACAGATTCGTAACCGTTACGTTTACACCAAAGGCAGCGGGCACGTACGTCGTGCACTGCTCGATCGTGTGCGGAGCCGGGCATCCCGGCATGATCCTGACGGTAAAGGTACAGAAGTGACCAACCGCATCGTTCTGCGCGCAGCGGTTGTAGCCGGATGCGCAGCTCTCGCTCTCGGCATGACCACACGCGCGCAAGCCATGCCGCCGTTCGCAAAGGCGTACGGCGTAAACTGCGACACCTGCCATACGATGGTGCCGGCGCTAAACGCGTACGGACGTTACGTTCAGCGGACGGGCTATTCATCGCTCAATCATGAAGTGCTCAAGACGGTCGCGCCCGTGTGGATCGGTGAGCAGGTAAACGGCGACAGCACGGGCGGCGTGAGCGACCTTACGCAGACACGCACGAGTTCGTTCGGCAATCTGGCGCTGCACGGCGCCGGATATCTGGCCCCCGATTGGACGTTTCATCTGCAGCAGTGGCTCCTACAGAACGATTCGGGCGGCGGAACACTCGACACGGCGTGGGTGACCTACAACAACCTGTTCCATCGTGACGGTCATCTCTTCATCGGGAAATACGAAGCACCGGCTCCATCTCCGTTCAGTCAATTTTCCGACGTGTCGGCATTTGCAACGCCGGAAATAACGGTGGGCGAGCACGCGTATCAGCTCGACGGGAACCGGTGGGGAAGCAAACTGGCGTACGTGCACGGCGCGCTGGATGTCGAGGCCGGCTGGCTGCTCAGCGGAAACGGAATGATCGCCGCATCAGACTTCGCAAGCACGCCCGGGACGGACAAAACGTTTCAATGGAAAGTTGCGAGCGCTCATGCGGATCAGCCGCTCGAGCTCGGAGCCTACGGCAGCAGCGGAAGCTACACCGTTTCCACCGGCGACGTCGATCGCTATACGTCGATCGCGGGCTACGTGCAACGCGATCCGCAGGCTAACGGTGTTCCAGGCATCTTCGCCATTTATCAAACAGGGCACGACTCGAACCCGGGACTCGACGGCGACGGCAACCAGTTGCCGCCCGCGAGCAGCCGCGCAATAACCGCCGAGCTCTATGAATCGATCTTCAATAGCAGCGCCGTGCTGGGTTTGCGTAGCGAGTTCAACGACGACGGGCTCGGAACTCTGACGCATGACCAAAACGTAGATTTCGCCTTCAACGTTCCGCATATGCGCTATCTGCATGCGTATGTCGAGGCCGGATTAGGTGGCAATTCCACCGCGCCCAACGGCGGGCCCACGTGGCGATGGCTGCTCTGGTGGACCACGCCCATCGCACAGTAAGTGAATGGAGACATCACGTGTTCAAACATATTCTTTGTCCCATCGACGGCTCGCAAGGATCGCTTCAAGCTCTCGACATTGCAGCAACATTGGCGGCGGAGCAGCACGCCACGCTGACGATTTGCACCGTGGTTGACGCCGGCCAAGCTGCGGCTATGGCCTTCGGCGATCCCGGTATGAGCGCTGCATGTTATAACGCGCTGGAAGACGAGCACAAGCAGGCGCTGGCCGGCGCTGCCGCGCGCATAGCGCATATAGCATCGGCCGGCACGCGCGCCCTGAACGGCCCAACCGTTCCCGCGATCGTGGAGTATGCCAAGCGCAACAGCGCGGATCTCATCGTGACCGGCAGTCACGGACGCAGCGGCATATCGCGCGCACTACTCGGGAGCGTCGCCGAGGGCATTCTGAGGCATGCACCCGCGCCGGTGATGGTCGTTCGTTGGTCGGGACGTGCAGCCACGGCGCAGTCTCGTCAGGCCGCTGCCGCGACAGGCGCCGTATAGGAGCTAACCTATGACCCAGTTACACGAAAAGCGCTTCGTCGCATGTCCGTTCTCAGCCACGATCGAGCTCGCCGAGAAGGCCGCCAACCGGCACAGCGATTTATACGTCAGTCCATATCCACCGCTCGGCGAGCGAGTGCACTTTGCGATCGAAAGCACTGACGATTCCACTGACGAGGCGCGAAAGCATGACGCGCTCCTCATTGCTTGGCGGCCTGAGAACCCGCGCATCTTCCCCGACTTTCGCGGTGTGCTTACCGTTCGCCCAAAGGGCAGCGGCGTGGAACTCCAATTGGACGGCGCCTACGTGCCGCCGTTCGGCGGCCTCGGCAATGCCTTCGATCTGATCGTAGGCCGTTCCGTCGCACGCCGCACGATGCAGCGTTTGCTCGCCGATCTCGGCGCCGACATCGAAGCCGAATATCAGCGAGAGCGCGGCCGCGTTGAAGCGTAACGTGGCGAACCCCGTCGACGATATCGATCTTGCGGCAGCAATCGCGGCAGCATTGCAGGACAGCCTGCGCTGCGGCATCACGGTCCACGTCTCGCATGGAAAGGTCACGCTTGAAGGTGAGGCCGACACCGACCAGCAGCGTGCACGTGCCGAATCGATCGCTTACCGGTTCTGCTCGAACGTCACGAGCGCGGTGCGTCTAAAAGCGTGCTGAATATTTCTAGTATTGCATCGGGATCTCCGGGTTTCGGTAGTATCCCGGAAATACCATAGAGATCCGTCAATTCACGCACCGCGGCGTCCGATGGAGTGGCGGTATAGAGCGCGATCTTCATTGCGGCCGTGCTTGCATTGCGGCGTAAGCGCCTGATCAGTTCGGTTCCCGGCATGTCGGGCAGCGAGAGGTCCACAACAGCCAGCGCAGGCGTTTCACGCAGCGCCTCGAGCAATGCGGTATTTGCATCCGCCGCTTCAACAGCCTCGTGTCCGGCATGTCTAAGCAGCGTCACGAGCAAAAGTCGATTATTCGCATCGTCGTCGACGACGAGAACCTTAGCCACGTTTGTCCAAGAACGCGGAGATCTGCGCTGCGAATTTCTGCGGCTCGATTGGTTTGGAAATGTAACCATCGAAACCGGATTGCAAGATGACCTCGCGATCGCCCGTCATCGCCAGTGCCGTTACGGCGATTAGCGGTGTAGGTGCAAAGGCGGCCTCAGCCTTGAAACGGCGCGCGAATTCGTAGCCGTCCATGTCCGGCATGAGAATGTCGCTGAGCACGAGGTCGAACCGGCCGGCTAGCGCGCGATTCAAGCCATCGGCCCCATTCGTTTCGCACTGAACGTCGTAGCCAAAGCTTTGAAGCAAGTAGCTGATGAGATCGCGGTTAGCAGCGTTGTCCTCGATCACTAAAATGCGCGCGCTCATGCGATGCTTGCCGGTAGCGTCAACGTAAAGACGCTGCCCTTGCCGAACGCGCTCTCGCAGTCCAGCGTCGCTCGAATCATCGTTGCCAGCCGCTGACTGAGGTGCAGGCCAAGTCCGACCCCTTGGAACCGCCGGGTGCTGGACGCATCCAGCTGTTCGAATGCTTCGAAGAGCCGCGCGCGGTCCTCCTCGGCAATGCCGATGCCGGTGTCCCGCACGGCGATAACGATACGATCGCCGGCGCCGCCATCCACTTCAACGTTCACGGAACCGGTCTGCGTGTACTTAATTGCGTTGTTAGTCAGATTGAGCAGTATTTGCTGGAGCGCACGGCGGTCGGTGACCGCAATGATCGGCACGGAGGGAAGGTCCGCCTCGAACTGCAGGCGCTTCTGTTCCGCCATCGCGCGCAGCGAGTCCATGACTTCCCGCACGATTTCCTGGACCCGCACGGGTTCGGGATTTACGCTCGCTTTGCCCGATTCGATTTTTGCCACGTCGAGAATATCGTTGATCAATGACAGCAGATGCCTTGCGCTCGAGTCGACGATCTGCAACTGTCGCGACTGCTCTTCGGTGAGCGGTCCGGGAAGCTTCATGAGTAGCGTTCCGGTAAAACCGATGATCGCGTTGAGCGGAGTGCGTAGCTCGTGGCTCATTCCCGCGAGAAATCGGTCCTTGGCAAGGTTTACGTTCTGCAGCTCGACGTTCTTTTCGTGCAGAGCTTTCTCTATCTGCTTGCGCTCGGTTATGTCGCGTATCGCACTTGAAACGTACGTTTCGCCGCGGATCTTGATTGGGCTCAAACTGATCTCGACCGGAAATTCGGACTCGTCCTTGCGCAACCCGTAGAGGTCCAATCCGGCGCCCATCGGCCGTACGCGCGGCGCGTGGTAGTAGTCGTCGCGGTGCGCTGTATGCCTGCCGCGGAAGCGTAGCGGCACGAGGATCTCGATGTGCCGGCCGAGCAATTCTTCGCGAACATAGCCAAACAGCTTCTCAGTCTGCGCGTTGACGAGCACGATCCGCCCGCCGCGATCCGTCACGACCATCGCATCGGGTGCGGCTTCCAATAGCGAGAGGCGAGCCGACGAGCTGCTAAGGCTATCCTCCATACCGGCGCCTTCCCCATGGACTCTGCGGGTTCCCCGCCGTTTCTCCGGCAGTTCCCGGCGATACGGTATGCTGTGAGGCGGTGGAACAGCTTTACGAAAACGGGATCGCCGTTGTCACCGGTGCAGCTGTTACGGTTCCGGCGCACTTCGCATTGCCTGCGCTAGAAACAATTTTGAAGGCGTTCGAGCAGGAAGCGGAGCGCGCATCGCTTGCGCTCAACATGCGCCAGATGCATTTGCCGTTTGAGGCGACGATCTGCGTCGGCATTCACGCGCACGTCTTGCGCGGCGAAGCAAGCAACGAGTGGCGTTTAAATATCAGGGCCGAACGCAATCCGGGAATGTATCCGACGTTCCAAGGCGTGCTCACGTTAGTCGAGGCCGGCGAACGCGGTTCTGAGTTGAGACTCCACGGGCGTTACACGGCGCCGCTTGGAACGGGCGGTTACGCGATCGATACAACGCTATTGCGCGGCGCGGCGAAATCCAGTCTCGAACGATTCGTGCGCGAGATCGCGTATCGCATTGCGGCGCTCGCGCGTTGGGCGGCCGCTGATGCAATGAGGTAGCCGTTCAAAAACCGCGCAGATCGCGCAGCCTACTGCGGTAATTCCTTAAAGGACTGCTTCACACGGTATTCGCTAGACGGATAGCGCGAACGCAGCTGCGCCCACTGCGTCAGGAGTTCATCGCCCTCCGGATCGCGGCGGTAACGCACGACGCCCAAATAATACTGCGCTTCAGGAGCAGCGCAGCTGGTGGAAAAGCGGCGAAGGACATCGACGTAACAGTGTTCGGCCTGGTCGTATCGTTTCGAACGCAGGTAGGCCATCCCGATGCCGCAGAGTAAACGCGCTTGGTATTCGGGCGGCGGCAAAAATCCGTCCCACCGGTACATCTCAAATCCGTTATGGTCCAGAATGCGCACGTCCGGCGTCCATATGTGGTGCATACGCTGTAACACTTGATTGTTTTCGCGGGCGCTATTGTCGAATTGCACCGGTACGGTGAATCGCTCGACGGCCTCGATCACGGGGGGTTGCGGATACGTCACGGTATCCAGCGCTTGGCATCCCCCTCAACCGGGGTTAAAGATATCTACTAAGACGAATGTATTCTCCGTGCGAGCCTGCGCAAGCGCGGCGTCGAGATCGTGCTGCCATGAAATAGCCGTTGCGGTTTGCATGTACCTAAGCGTAGTCCGGAACCGGCGCATGGCAACATTCAGCCGCACCCTTGGTGCCGGGCGGGGTGGGCACTGAAGGAACCGCCCGACCAGGGGGAGACGAACAATCTCATGCCGCCGATCGCGCGCGGATTTGCGCTCATTGCTGCCGGCTTTTTTATAAATATGCTCGGCACCACGCTGCCGACGCCCCTCTATCCGCTTTACGAAGAGCGGTATCACCTGGTGCCGGTTATCATCACGGTCATATTCGCGACGTATGCGTTTGCCGTCATTGCCGGCCTGATGCTGTTCGGCCACCAATCGGACAAGATCGGGCGGCGCGCGGTGCTGCTGCCCGCGCTTGCGGTTTCAGGACTAAGCGCAATTGCATTTCTTGCGGCGCACGGGCTTGCCGGATTGCTTGCCGGGCGCGTGCTCTCGGGGTTGTCAGCCGGCATCTTCACCGGATCCGGTACGGCGGCGCTCGTCGATTTTGCACCGCAGGAGCGCCGCCGCGCTGCAGCTCTTGCCGCGGTAGTAGCAAACATCGGCGGTCTCGCGTTCGGAACGATTCTCGCCGGGCTTCTCGCGCAATACGTTCCGTTTCCGCTGCGCACGCCGTATGCGGTCGATCTCGCGCTCGCGGCGCTTGGCTTTCTGGCCGTTCTCGCCGCGCCGGAAACGGTGGAAGTTACGAGCAAACGCTTCCGCATTGCCGTGCGCAAACTGCGCATTCCTCACGAAATGCGCTCCACGTTCACCAGTGCGGTCATCGCCGGCATGAGCGGATTTGCCGTTTCGGGCGTCTTCAGCGCCGTCGCGCCTGTGCTGCTTGCTGCGCAACTGAACGTGCACGCGCCGGCGATCGCGGGCGTTCTCGTGTTTTTGATATTTGCGGCGTCCTGCGCGGGGCAAATCGTTATCGAACGCCTTCCGAAGGGTGCCGCTTTTGCAATCGGCTCAGCCCTCTTGCTGGCCGGCCTGGCCGCGCTCGCCGCCGCGATTGCATCCTCGTCTCTCCCGCTGCTGTTTCTCTCCTCCGGTCTAAGCGGTATCGGGCAGGGCATCGTCATCGGTTTCGGTCTTGCGAACATCAACGAGCGCGTGGAAAGCGCACACCGCGGTGAAGTGACCTCGACGTATTTCGTGCTGCTCTATCTGGGATTGGCGGTTCCGGTCGTCGGCGTCGGCCTCGTCGCGATGGCGGTGGGTTTGCAGATCGCCGGCTATATTTTCTCCGGCGTCGTAGCCGTAGCGGTTTTGGCAGCAGTGCTGTGGCCGAGATAACAACATACGGCAACGAGTTCTTTCCGGCGATTCGCCGGAGCGATGAACGCTGTGTGTTGTAGCGCGTGAGAGATTGAAAGGAGCCCTCGCGTTCGCGAGGGCTCCTTCGTTTCATGGCTCCCGTTGCTGGACTCTACCACAATCCGCGTGAGCTCCGGCTATGCACTCAGCGCCGCATCGCACGTTCAAGGGCCCTATCACAGCGTCGCATTTTTCATGCGGCTGTATTGTGTACGAGAGAATCGCGGTGCGGACACGGACGTCGCAGGACAGGAGATCTGCCAGAGCGCCGTACACGGCGCGCTTCTGCGCGCTGACCTGACGATCGTACCGCAAACAAAGCGCCTCACGCCACGGTCCCCGTGAGTGCCGCCTAGGACGAGAAGCGAGTAGGAATGAATTGCGCGTTACCGCACGTGGATTCGACATGAACGTGGGCGGCGCGAAAAGCGCAAGCCATAAAAGCGCGATACCGACGGCCATAATTGGCCGCAAAGCCATCATAATTCGGAGCATCCTCCATTCAAGCAGGCGTAAAGACCAGAATGCGGCTTACTCCACCGGCGCCCCGCGTAACTCGCGCGCAATTGCCGCAGGCATCTGTGCAATCGCGATGCCGAGCGCGTCAAGGGAGCCCCGCATGGCATCGAGCGCGTCGCCGGGCGTTTGCATTGAGAGCACATCGAGCGCGCCGGCAACGCTATGCGCGAGCACCGAAATCGCGGCGGATTCATCCGGTGCGTACGATTCTTGCGACTTCTTCGGCCCCAGTACGAGCGCACCGACGAGCCGCCCGCGAGCAACCATCGGATACGCCCACTCGCCGTGAAGTCCCGTTTGTATTGCATGAAGGTCGACGCGAGCGTGTTCCGCGCGAAGCGTCACCAACGCCGGGTCGTTCTCATTTATGCCGCCGTAATGACCGCTGCCGTCATCCAAGAGCACGTTCACAAACGAAGCTGAAGCGTGCTTCACCAGCGTGTACCGGACGCGTTCGAGCAGCGTTTCCTCGTCGGTGATATACGGCGCCTCTCGAGCGATTTTCCGGATCGCTTCTTCGTCCTCACGGCGCTCACGGAACATGACGTGATCGACGACGTGCTCCACCCTTGCGTGCACGAACCGGATCGAAAGACCAAGCAGCAGCGCAAGCGCAGCACTGACGGCAATATTCGTTTCATGGCTTGCATCGCGCAACCATTCGCTGAGGAGCCATTCGACGAGCACGAACGCGCCGACCAACACAATCGACACGCCCGAAAACACCGCCGCGCGGTTCAGCACGAAGCCGATGTCCAACAAGCGGCGATTCAGTAGCGAGTACGTTAGTCCGAGCGGTGCCAGGAAAACCGCAACATTGCCGGCTTCGAATAGGTACGAATCCCATGGCGCATTGAACGGAAATACAACGGCTCCAATGAGGGTAGCGGCGTAAAGCAAAAGCACTGGTGAACTAGCCCACAAAAGGCGAGTGCGCTCCTCGCCTCGGCTTTGCTTGATAGCCGCAAGCGCGCAGAGAAGAGGGAACAGTACAAAAATTGCATTCGATACAATTGCGGCCGCCGGCACGGTAAAAAAGCCGGTAGGGTCGATAAACGCCGTCCACATCACCACCATGCCGAAGAGAAAGTACACGGCAGCAGCGGCGGCGGACGCATACGACAGCCACGCGAGCAGACGCCGAAGGATGGTCGGCGGCCGGGCGAAGAGCATTGCATACGCGGCTAGCAGCGCAAAACTTACGACGTATACTATGATCGCTACCGCTGCTACGAAAGCGTCTGCGAGCGGCGATGGCGTTAGCCAGTTGTTCGGAGCAAGTACGGTACCAATAACGTAAAAAAGCAGGAGTAATGCAAGCACGCGCGCTTCCGCGCTATCGGGCCGGCGCCAACATAGTATCGTTGCGAATAGAATCATCCAAACGAAGCCG
>DAISWS010000016.1:28622-33366 GCA_036826275.1 Vulcanimicrobiaceae bacterium | reverse complement strand
ATTGCAAGGTATGCGACGGCTCGATAGAACTGATCTCCACGTACTGCGGAAGCCCCGGCGGCGTGATGTTGCGCCAATGCATGCCGTGATCCGTCGTCACGTGCACCAAACCATCGGAAGAACCCGCCCAGATCAGATTGCGGTTCAGCGGCGAAACGCCGATCGCGGACACGTACGGATATACTTCAGCGCTCGTTTGATCGAGCTCGATCGGGCCGCCGGTCGGACCTTCGGTAGCCGGGTCGTTGCGCGTGAGATCCGGACTGAGCACGCGCCACGTGTAACCGCCGTTGGTCGTGCTCATCACGTATTGCGATCCGGCGAGCAGCTCGTGCGGATCGGACGGCGAGAACAGGATCGGATGCGTCCAGGCAAAGCGGTATTTTTGCTGCTTGCTGGTCGAGCCTTCGAGATAATTGGGCCAGGGGCTCACGCTGCTGTACTGGCCGGTTTTCAAATCGTACTTCAGAAAAATGCTGAAGTAGCCGCTGCCGTACGTAACGTTCGGATCGCCCGGTTCGGGCGCGACGAACGTGCTCTCACCGTACGCAACCGGCCGCCACATATCGGACGGAATCGAACCGTATTGCGTGGCGCTCGGACCGTCCGCCGACCCTTCGTCCTGCTGCGCGCCGTAAATGTGATACGGAAACTGCTGGTCGATGGCAATGTGATAGAACTGCCCCGTCGGCTGATTGTGCTCGTCGCTCCACGTTTTTCCGCCGTTGGTCGAAACGGTAGCACCGCCGTCGTTGCCCTCGATCAGAATATTCGTGTCTTTTGGATTGACCCACACGATGTGGTTGTCGCCGTGCGGCGGACGCGATCCGTGCCACGTCTTGCCGCCGTCATGCGAGATCCACAGCGCATCGACGTTGCACGAATACACGGTATCCGCTTTCTGCGGATCGGCAAAGATATCGATATAATAGAAGGCGCGCTGGCGCAGTTTCATCTCGCTGTTGACGCGCGCCCAACTCGCGCCCGCGTCGTTCGAACGGAACACGCCGCCGTCTTTGGCTTGAGCGATCGCGTACACGACGTTCGAGTCGGCGGGCGAAACGCTGATGCCCAGCTTGCCCAGCAGCCCAGACGCAAACCCACGGTTGCTCGAGATCTTGCTCCAATGCGCGCCGCCGTCCACCGACTTGTACAACGCGCTGCCGGGGCCGCCGCTCGAAAGTTTCCAGGGCGTCCGGTACATCTGCCACATTGCGGCGTAGACGGTGCCGGGGTGATTCACGTCGAGCACGACGTCGTTGCCGCCCGTCTTCGCATCGACGTAGAGGACCTTGCTCCACGTTTTGCCGCCGTCCGTCGTCTTGAAGACGCCGCGGTCGGGATTATCTTTGAAAACGTGTCCGAGCGAAGAAACGTAGACGACGTTCGGGTCGCGCGGATCGATTGCAATCGCCGTCGTCGTGTGCGTTTCGCGCAGCCCGGCATAGTGCCACGTTTTGCCGGCGTCCGTCGACTTGTAGATGCCTTCGCCGGTGATCATCGTACCGCGCGGATCGCCTTCGCCGGTACCAACGTAAATGACGTTCGGATCCGACGGCGCGACCGCAATCGCGCCGATGCTGCCGGCACCAAGCGGAATTTTTCCGTCGGAAATATTTTGCCAGTGCTGCCCGTAGTCGGAGCTCTTCCACACGCCGCCGCCGACGGCACCCATATAAAAAAGGCTCGGATCTTGCGGAACGCCGGCGACGGCGACGACGCGCCCGCCGATGAACGGCCCCACGCTGCGCCAGTGCAGCTTGCTTAGTTGTGGTGGAGCAGCGCCCAAAAGAATGATGCCGAGAAGTGCACACAAGCGTTTCATACCAAGGCATACCCGCGCGGCGCCCGCTCGTCCTCCGGGACGGAAAAACGGCACTTGCCAGATTCGCGTAAAGGGGCGGGAACGCGCGTCTTCTGTGCAAAGTATCCGGCATGGATACGACGTTGAAGACGATAACCGAACTGATGCGCATGCCCTCGCCGGCCCCGCGCCCGCAAGCGCTCGCGGCCGATGGCGACGCGTTGTGGATGGGCTCGCTGGACACGTGCCGCTTGTACTCTATCGACATCGCGCATTGGACGGTCCGGGATGAAAGCAAAGTCGCCGGCAAGCCGTACGGCGCAACCGTCATGGGCGACGAAGTGCGCGTATTGATATCCGAAGGCGACGACGACCACCGCGTCATCCGCCGCTATATCCCCGGACACGGCTTCAAACAGGAAGGCGCGATCGCATGTCCCGACGATACCGGCTCGCAGCTTGCGTTTGACGGCGATCGCCTCTACGTCAGTCAGTGGTACAACAAAAAGATTCTCTCACTCGATGCCGCCGGCAACGTCGGTTCGACGATCGATGCGCCGCACGGCATCTGCGGTCAAGTCATCGTCGGCGGCGTGTTTTACGTGCTCGGCACCGATGGCGAAGATTCGGAGCGCTACTTTCTCACGCGCATCGACGCACGGAACGGCTCGACGAAAGTCGAAGATATCGCGCACGTGCATTTCCAAGGCCGCGCGCTTGCGTACGACGGGGCGCGATTCTGGAGCAACCACCGCGAGAAGCACGAAATCGTCGCCTTCACCGTCGAGGGTTTTACTCCCTAACGAGGCCGCGCGCGCTTGTGCGAACGGGCGTGCGCGCGTTGCTCGATACGCAAAAGCTCGAGCTGCTGCTGGAGCAGCAGGTATTGCAATTGCATGCTCTGCTGCTGCAGCTGCGACTGCAGATTCGCACGCGTGAGGTCTTGCGAGGCCTGCAACTGAATTTGCTGCGTCGTCAGCTGGTTCTGCATCTGCTGCTGCAGCGCTTGGTTGACGATCACGCGGTTGACCAGCGGATTGGTGTCAGCCGGCGCCGCGAGCGGAAGCGCTGCAATCACTGCGAGCAGCACCGTGGCGAAGGACTTCATAGTATGTACAACCGTACGGCCCCATCCGCGGATTCCCCGTCCGCTATGCCCGCCTGCCGGCCGGACGGCCGCTGGTATCGCGTTCCAAGACCTCAAATTCCCGCAGCTGCGGGAACAGCACCGACCAGATCGCAATCACCGCAAGCGTCGCCGCTCCGCCCAGCACCACCGATGCCTGCGTCCCGATAAGCGCGGCGACGCCGCCGGATTCAAACGCCCCGAGTTCGTTCGAGGCGCCGATAAAGACGTTTTCGACCGCCCCGACCCGTCCGCGCATCTCGTTGGGCGTGCGCAGTTGCACCAGCGCGCTTCGAATAACGACGCTCACCATATCGAATGCTCCGGTCAGCGCGAGCGCCACGACCGAAACGTAAACGTTGCGCGAGAGGCCGAAAACGATCGTCGCAATGCCGAACCCCGCAACGCAAATGAGCAGCAACCGGCCGGCACCGCGCGAGAGCGACTTGCGTGCAACGTAGCCCGCAACGATTCCCGCACCGGCCGCCGGCGCCGCGCGCAAGATGCCGAAACCGGTTGGTCCGACGTGCAAAATCGCCGTGGCGAACACCGGCAGCAGCGCGGTCGCCCCGCCAAAGAGCACGGCAAACAGATCGAGCGATATCGCCGCCAAAATAATCCGCTGACGGAAAATGAAGCGCACGCCTTCCATCGCCGCGTGCACCACCGGCACATCCTCGTATTCGACGAGGTGCCGTTTGAGAAACAAAAAGGCAATGGTCGCGACGACGTACGCGCCGGCTGCAGCCGCGAACGCAATGGGGGTCCCGATTGCAACGAGCACGCCGCCCAGCGCCGGACCCGCAATATTCACGAGCTGTCCGATGCTCGACGTCAGCGCCTGAGCGCGAACGAACTGCTCCTTCGGAACGATGTTGACCAGCAGGGAGCGCTGCGCGGGAATGCCCATCGAATGCGCGACGCCGATAAATGCGACGGCTCCGAGATAGATCCAAACCGAATGCGCGTGCAGCATCAGGAGCGCGATGAATCCGCCCAAACCGGCCGCCTCGCCCAACGAGGAGCAGATGATGATGAGGCGCCGGTCGGCACGGTCCGCAAGAACGCCTGCAGGCAGTGCGAGAAGCAGCTGCGGCAAAAACAACACGAGTCCGACGAGCCCGAGATCCAGCGGCTGATGGCGCAACGCAAAGATCTGCCAGCCGATGGCGACGTCCTCGATGCTGAACGCGAGCAGCGCCGTCTGCCGCGCAACGAAATACGCGAGGAATTCCCGGTTCACGCCTCGTCAAGGTCGTGGTCTACGCTGCGCTCTCCTGCCACAGACGGTCGAACGCTTCATGGTTCTTGCGAAGCACTTCATCCATGTCGGCTTTCCACAGCGAACCATCGAGATGCAGCGACGAAAGAATCTCCACCACCCACGGTCCGTCGAATCCCGTTTGGCGAATGGCACGCATCATCGGCACGAAGTCTATTTCGCCCGTTCCGAGCGAATACCGGTCCGCAGTCGAGCGCGGGGTCTTCCAGTCGCTGAGTTGGATTACGCGGATGCGCTTGCCGCACTGCCGGATCACGTCGGTCAAGTCCGGCGTTTCCCAGACGTTCCACGAATCGATGCAGATGCCGACCGCCGGATGGTTCACGCGCTCGACGAGTTCTAGGCCGTGATCGAGCTCCCAGACGGCGGTATCCGTGTTGATGTTGATCGGGTTGAGCGGTTCGAATGCAATCGCCATATCGTGCTTTGCGGCGACGTCGCCCAGCCGTTTGAGCGCATCCGCCGTCGTATCGACCGTCTTGCGCATATTCCCTTCGGGCGGCGCGCCGGTGATCACGATCGCCCGCACCGC
>DAISWS010000016.1:15815-28612 GCA_036826275.1 Vulcanimicrobiaceae bacterium | reverse complement strand
GATCACGATGAACGGCGTGCGCTTGGGAAGATACGGCGCGCTCTTTTCGATCGCTTCGGCGATTGCATCGATGCGATCTCCGGGGTCTTTCGGCGTGGGCGCCATCGAATCGACGAACACCGAGTGTATTTTCGCCTGCACCGAAGCAACGGTCAGCCCGTGTTTCTCGACGTGCTGGAGCTGCTCGCCGTAATCGTTGTGCGCGAGCTTGAACTCGCACACCTCGATGCAGTCCGCCCCGTGCTTCTTGTAGTGCTCCACGTCCTTTTTGAATGACCACGGCCATGTGGTGAACTCACTGAATCCGAAGCGGTACGCGCCAGCCATCGCTGTTTATCCCTCCATCGTAAGCTCCAGCAGGCAAAAACCGTGCCGGTCTATTTGAATAGGATACCCAACGCGCAGATGTTCCGGCTGATACTGAGGCGCATCCACCCATTCCGAACGCAAGCTATTATAGACGCGAAGACGCTGCATCCCGTCGATCTGCGCGTCGCGAAGCGAGAGAGCCGTCGTTACCGTGCGATCGAGCGTATTGCCGATCAAGATGATGATCCGCTCCTTGCGCCGCAGGCCGATCACCACGGCCTCTTCTCCGGTCACGTGGAGCACGGGCGAAATATCTTCGTCGTAGCGGTTTTCCGGCGGTATCGAATCGAACGGATACCCGGCGAAGGTCGTCACTTTGTCGAGCTGCACGCAGAACCAGGAAATCTGCTTGCCGCGCAGCGGCAGGTTGCGCACGCCGAGCCATTTCCATCCGCGTGCCGGCCGCGGGTGAAGATCCGGCTTGCGTGAAGACATGTCCAGGCCCGCAGCGCCCTCGATCGCCGCCCACACGTAGCGCGGCGGAAACCACGGCGAAAGCATCATACCTTGATTGACCAGCGTCTCGCCGTGCAGCCATTCGGAAAACTGTCCGGGAACGGTGTTGTTGCGGCGCGGGTCCATGGAATAATGGCGGAAACTGCGCGAGAGCGCATCGGCCATGAATTCCGGGTTGAACGGCGCGGCCGCGAATGCAAACCAGAACGTCACGCCCACCCAAATGCCGCCGAGCAAGCCGAAGCCGTGCGTCGGTCCGTACATGATCGAGGTCCGCGGCACCGTGTGAATGCCGGCATCGCTCCAAAATTCAGGGACCGAAAGGCGAGAGATGATGCGCGCGGACGTGTCATGGTCGGCCACGCCAAACATTACCGGGAACACCAGATCTGAGGTGACGTCGGTGCGGCGCGTTCCGTCGATGTCGATGTTCAAGTAGTACACGCCGCGCGATGTGTCGAGCAAATGCTCGTTGATCGCCTTACGCAGTGCATCGGCCGCCTCGTCGTAGCGCTTCGCATCGCCGCCGTTGCCGAGTTCTTCCGCCATCATGCAGATGGTCCGCAAGGCTGCGTAACACTCGGAGTTGATTTCCGTCGTCGCCCCGGAGAGGCGGTAGTCGTCGATGACGTTGCGCCACCCGACGATGCCCCAAACATTCGTGCCGTCGGCCGTGCACCACACGAGCCCCTGTTCGTTGCGCTGGCTCAAAATATACTCCGCCATGCGCGCGGCGCGCGGATACACGTACTCGAGAAATTCGCGGTCGCCGCTCGTGTTGTAGTGGTGCCATAACGCCAAGATGAGCAGCGGCGTATCGTCGTTGATGTTCAGGCGGTCGGTATTGGCCTCGCCCGTGCGGATGTCGAAATATTCGACCGCCATCCCGTCGGGCTGCAGGTGGTCCGCGTACCAGAGCAGCGACTCGCGCGAAAAGTGCGGCGTGATGTAATCCGATCCGAACGCGAACCACGCGGTGTCGCGGCCGACGCTGTTGTTCGAACGCGTCGGATCGTTCGTAAACGCCCAGCCCTGCGGCGAGAGCGACTCGACGCGCAGCATGTTCGCCTTGGCCCAGAGCACGCCGCGATTTACTTCCGGATCCGGCGTCATGACGATGGCCGATCCGAGCACTTCATCGAAATGAGCGCGCGTGCGCTCCAGCGCTTCTTGCCCCTCCGGAAGGCTCTCCATGACGCGTCTCGCCGCATCCTCGCCATCGACGGCGAACGTCAGCACGAAATAAAAGCAGCGCTTTTCGCCCGGCCGCAACCGGCTGGAAAGATGAAAAATGCCGTTGACGTCCGCCGCGCTGGTGTCGAAGCACTCGTTGGAGAGTTTGCCGGGAAACTGCTGCGCGTTGGCTTTGGCGCTGTCGAGCGTCACCTCGTAACTGTCGGGGCGGACCGAACATGCCGCGTAACGCACGATGCCCTCGTTCTCGCTGGTTCCGACGACGAACGCATGATGCTTCTCGCTATAGCGCGTGCGCACTTCACCATCGAAGCTGCCCCGCAATTGGAGAGAGGCGAACGTCGCCACGCGCATCTCTTCGTCCGCGTCGTTCGTGAGCTCTACGGTCAAATACGCCGCAGGCGGATCGACGGTGTGCATGTCCTCGCCTTGCGGAGAGCAATTCAAGACCAATATCTGTTCGTGTACCGTTACGCCGTTTGCAAGCTCGAACAGATGCTCTTGACGGTCCGGATGGATGATGAACGTCCCCTGCAGCGGCGTGAGCGGTATGCCGGTGCGCTCATCCCAATGATGTAACACGAGCGTTTGAAACATCGACGCGCCCGCTTCAATCGACCAGAACTTTTCGATGGCGCCGGTGGGCTTGATCCAGAGCGTCGCCTTCGGGCCGCCAAGCGTACTACCGACGGACATCTGATGATCCGAAATCTCATAGGTCTCAATCCGATGCCCAGGGCCACTAACGCGTGCGATCAATTTGAAAGGCGCTACGGCCTAGCCTCCGCGCCCCCCACTTCGTGGGGCTCCCATAACCGCATGGCGCCTAAATACGCTGCTGACATTAACGCTCCCCGTGGGCGCCGCACTACAAGCTGCCGCTTTGCTTACTCATGCCTCCGTCGATGAACATCGACGCGCCCGTGACGTACGCCGCATCTTCTGATGCCAGATAGACGCAGAGCTGCGCGATCTCCTCCGGCCGCCCCATCCGCCTCATCGGAATCTCCGAAAGAAGCGTCTTCATCTTCTCGGGGTCCCGTTTGACGGGCGCGTCAATGGGCGTGTCGATTGCGCCCGGACACACGTCGTTCACCGTGATTCCATACTGCGCCAACTCCACGGCAATCGTGCGCGTCAGCATACGGATCGCGCCTTTGCTCGCGCAGTATGCCGCATTCGTCGGCATCGTGATATCTTCGTGAACCGATGAGATGTTGATGATGCGGCCGCCGCGCTGCTGTTTGACCATCTGCTGCGCCGCGAACTGACAGCCGAGCCACGTGCCGGTCAAGTTCACCGCAATCGTCTTTTCATAGTCGTCCAGCGGCATCTCGATGAACGGATGCTGCTGTTCTATGCCGGCGTTGTTCACCATGATGTCGATCTTGCCGTACCGGTTGACGGCGGCTTCGATAAGCGTTCGCATGTCCTGGGCTTTTGAAACGTCGGCAGCTATCTCGCACGCCGTTCCGCCCAATCGCAGGATTTCGTTCACGAGTGCGCTCGCGGGTGCTGACTCGCCGTGATAGTCTATGACGATCTTTGCGCCCTCGCGTGCCATCGCGACGCAAATCGCCTTGCCGATGCCCGTATCCCCGCCGGTCACGATCGCGACTTTGTCGCGCAACCGCAGTCCGGTTTCGCGGGTAACTTCAGCCTTTTCGCTGCGTACGCCGAATGCCGCAAGCAAATTTTTCATTTTCGCCTCCCGAGGTATGCGAGCGCGCCGGCGGCCGCTGCCGCAATCGATACCGCGCCGAGTACGGCATAGCCGCGCAGGATGATCTCGCGGCGCTTCTTCTCCTTGTCCGGCATGAACCGCAGTTCCGGGTATGCATCGTCGCGCGAATAACCGCGGTCGTCGAGGGCGAGCTTCATCACCTCCGCCGGATGCAGCGCTTGACGGTCCGTCGTCTGCATAATTTGCTCGCGGCAGCTGAAACCGTCGGCGACGACGATCGTCTCGGGTTTTGCGTCGCGGACTTTCGGAAGCAGCCGCCGCTCGCCGCACTTGATCGACATGTCGTAGTGGCTTTTCTCGAAGCCGAAGGCGCCCGCCATGCCGCAGCACCCGCTATCCAACTGCTCGAAGTCCATCTGCATCTGTCCGAAGACGTGTGTCTCGGACGTCGGATCGAGCAATGCTTTCTTGTGGCAATGCTCGTGCACGATGGCGGTGCGTTCGAGCCTCGGCGGTTTGTAGTGCTCGTCTTTTTCGGCCTTTTTGTTCAGGAAGCCCTCGAGCGTGAACGCCTGTTGCGCAAGGCGGAGCGCATCGAAGTCGCTGCCCAGCATGTTCTGCATCTCGTCTTTGAATACGGATAAACACGAGGGCTCGAGGCCGACGAGCGGTACGCCTTCGCGAATGAGCGGCCGCAGGTCGGCGAGAATTTTATGCAACTGTCTTTCCGCGCTGTCCAGCAACCCGTAATCATAGAGCGGGCGCCCGCAGCAAATCTGATGCGGCGGCAAGATGACCTGATACCCGGCGTCCTCGAGTACCTCAACCGCCGCCTGCGCGGTATGGGGGTGAAAATGGTTGTTCCACGTGTCGGCCCACAAAATGACCCGGTCTTTGCCCACATTGCGCGGCGCGCGCTGCTCGAACCACTCTCGGAACGTGCGATCCGCAAACATCGGAATATGCCGCTCCGGCGCGATGTTGGCGATGCGCTTCATCAGCGTGCTGAACGGCGGCGCTTGCGTGAAGAAATTGGCCACGCCCGGCATCAGCGAGGCGAGTTTCGCCCATTTGAACATGTAGCCGAACAAATACATCTGGATCGGCCGCACTTTGCCTTTGAAATAGTGGTACAGGAATTCCGCCTTGTACGTCGCCATGTCGACGTTGACCGGGCACTCCTGTTTGCACCCCTTGCACGCAAGGCAGTAATCCAGTGATTCCTTGACGGCCTCGTCCTTCCAGCCGTGTTTCATCGGATTGCCTTGCAGCATCTCGAAGAGTAAACGGGCGCGGCCGCGCGTCGAATACTTCTCTTCCTTCGATACCATGTAGCTCGGGCACATGGTTTGCTTGTCGTGCTTGCGGCAGACGCCCGCACCCACGCAGCGGTTCGCCGCGTACGCGAAACTGTGATGATCCTCTTTCAGTGTGAACTTGATCTCCGGGTCCCACGGCTGGTAGTTCACGCCCCACCGCAAGTTTTCGTCGATGCGGTACGGACGCACGACCTTGC
Organism: Vulcanimicrobiaceae bacterium; assembly: GCA_036826275.1. Lineage (GTDB taxonomy): Bacteria > Vulcanimicrobiota > Vulcanimicrobiia > Vulcanimicrobiales > Vulcanimicrobiaceae > DATGJX01. Next base: position 23,393 of record DAISWS010000016.1, on the reverse strand, counting down.
CGGGATTCATCTTGTTCTGCGGATCGAAGGCGGTCTTGAACTCCCAAAACGCGTGGACGAGTTCCTCGCCGTACATAATCGGCAGCAGTTCGGCTCGAATTTGTCCGTCACCGTGCTCGCCCGAGACGGAACCCTTGTACTTCACGCAAATGTACGCCATTTCGTGAACGAACTTGCGATACTTCTCGATGCCTTCTTTGGTAAAGAGATCGAAGTTGATGCGGCAGTGCACGCAGCCCTGGCCGAAGTGGCCGTAGATGGATGCGAAGTATCCGTACTCCTGCATCTTCTGCTGAAACTCGCGCAAATACCGGCCCAAATATTCGGGCGCGACCGCCGAATCTTCCCACCCGGGATAGAATTCCGGCTGATTCGGTATTTTTGCGTTGACGCCCAAACCCGCTTCACGGATCTTCACGATCTCTTCGATCGTGTGCTCGTCGGCCGTCGCGTTCGCGTCCTTTACCTTCGTGCTGTGTTTGCGGATGTCGTCAATAAGCGACTCTGCCTTCTTTTTTGCCTCATCCGGCGTATCGCCGCCGAAGCTGCAGATCAGCCACGCGCGGCCGTCGGGAAAGAGCTCCTCCTGTTCGTGCGGATTCTTGCCTTTCTCGTGCATGTGCTGGAAGAGCGTCTCGTCCATGCCTTCCAACGCATGCGGCATGTGCGTGTTGCAAAACGCGACGTGATCGCCGGCGGTTGCGATGTCCTCGAAGCCGATGAGCGCCATCGCCGCGTACTTCGGCTTGGGAACCAGCCGCACGGTGATCTCCAGCAAGTGCACGATGGTGCCTTCGCTGCCGATGAGCGCGCGCGCGACGTTGAACCCGTTCTCGGGAGACAGCTGATGGAGATTGTAACCGGAAACGCGCCGCGGGATGTCGGGGAAGCGCTCCTTGACGAGCGTGTCGTACTTCTCGTGAATCGCTTTGAGCTTGGCATAAATCTCGCCGCGCTGACCGCCCTTTCGAACGATCTCTTCGAGTTCGGCAGGCTTCGTCGCTCCAACGCGCATGCGGGTGCCGTCGTACAGCAGCACTTCGGCGTCGAAGACGTTCTCTTCGAGACGTCCGGAAAATTGCGCCGGCATGCCGCAAGAGTTGTTGCCGAACATGCCGCCGATGTTGCAGCGGTTGTGCGTCGAGGGCGCAGGTCCCACGGTCAACTGATATTTGTCGACGGCGTTGCGGACGTCGTCGAGCACCACGCCGGGCTCGACGACGGCAATTTGCCGGTGCGGATCGATCTCGAGGATGCGGTTCATGTACTTGCTGTAGTCGAAGATGACGGCGGCGTTGCAACTCGCGCCCGTCAAACTCGTTCCGCCGCCGCGCGGCGTGACCGGCGCGCCATACCGGTGGCAAACCGTCATCGCCTTTTGCGCATCATCCGCATCTTTCGGCAGTACGACCGCGATCGGCACTTGACGGTAGTTCGCCGCATCCGTGGAGTACATGGCGCGATAGCCGTCGCCGAAATGCACCTCGCCGCGCACCAGCGCGCGCAACTCGCGCTCCAGGCCGCGAACGTCTACCTGAACGTCCGAAGCATTGGTCGCGTCCGGACGCTGCGTCGGAACGAGGCTCTGCACGTCGTCGTCGCGCCTTACGGCATCCGTAGGAGTCGTCGTTTCCTTAGATAGCATACCTCTCCGCATCGGCTTTCTTGAGTTCCAGCCCAATGCCGGGCCGGTCGGGATCGGGTGATAGACATCCGTCGTCCGGATCGCGCGTGCCGTCGAACAGCATCCGCTCGATGCGCACGTGATCGAAGAAATACTCGATGTGCCGCAACGTCTTCGCCCCGGTAGCCACGGGAAGCGTCACGTAGGGCGCACAGTGGCTCGAGAGCGGAAGGTCGTGCGCTTCGCACAACGCGTCAACGGCCAAGAATCCGCTGTATCCACCGCACCGCGTCACGTCGGCCTGCAGTACGTCGGCTGCGCCGGCGGAGATAATTTGCGCAAATTGGTACGGCGCATAGCCGTACTCCCCGTTGCTGACTTCCATGATCGCGGGAGCACGGTCGCGCACGAAGCGGTTGCCTTCGAGATCGTTGTGATAAACCGGTTCTTCGTACCAGCACACGTCCTGTTCGGCGAACCCGGCGGCCATTTCCAGCGCTTGTTTGCGCGAATACGCGCCGTTGGCGTCGACGAAGAGCTGGGCGTGCGCGCCGATGGCTTTGCGGGCGGCGGCGACACGGCGCGGATCCGCTTGCGGATCGCGGCCGACCTTCATCTTTACACGCGGAATATGCATCTCGTGCACCCAGCATCCCAGTTGTTCGGTCAGCCGGCGCTCCGTGTACGACGTGAATCCGCCGCTGCCGTATACCGGGGTGCGTTCGCGCGCAGAGCCGATAAGTGCGCTCACGGGCGCCTGCAACACTTTCGCTTTCAGGTCCCAGAGCGCAATGTCCACCGCGGACACGGCCATCGCGGTCATGCCTTCGCGGCCGTTGTTGCGGATCTTCGCGATCGCGTCCGCGTACCGTGCCGCCGTCTGCAGCGCGTCTTTGCCGACGAGCGCATCTTTGAGCATGCCGTCGACGATGGCGGCGATGCCGGCGTTGCCGTACGTGTAGCCGATGCCCGCGGTATTGCCCGCATAGACTTCGACGACCACCATGGTCGTCGAATCCCATTTGAGCGTGCCGTCCGACTCCTCCGGCTCCTGCGTCGGAATTTTATAGGCGCGCGCACGGACGGCGGAGATCGGATAGTCGACCCGCACCGTCCCTGCAGTAGCCATGGTTACTCGCCCTTTTTCGCGTGCGTTTCCGTACGGTGCGGAATGACGCCGGCGATGATCTGTTTGACGGATTGCTTGATCGCGCCGCCTTCATCCGGATCGCCTTCGCGCATCGACTTGAGGAAATGAATCGCTTGCTGACGTGAAATGTGCGGCGGCAGCGTCGCGACGTTCCCGTCGACGATCGCTTCGAGCACCACAGGGCGATCTGCATTCAGCGCTTGCTCCCAAGCGCTTTCGACTTCATCCGGCGACTTCACGCGAATGCCTTTGAACCCGAGCGACTCCGCGAAGCGCGCGTATGCAAAGTCCGGCAGCGGCTGCGTCTGCATGTTGCGCGGCGAACCGGATAGGATACGCTGCTCCCAACTCACTTGGTTGAGATCCTGATTGTTGAGCACCAAAAAGATGAGCCGCGGATCGCTCCACTCTTTCCAGTACTTGTACACCGTGATCAGCTCGTTGATGCCGTTCATCTGCATCGCGCCGTCGCCTGGAAGCGAAATGACGCAGCGATCGGGGAACGCAAACTTGGCCGCAATCGCGTATGGAACCGCGGAGCCCATCGTCGCCAGGCTTCCGGACAGCGACATCTTCATGCCGCGCCGCACCATGATGTACCGGGCCATCCAGTTCGTGGGCGTGCCCGCATCACCGGTGACGATGGCGTTCGAGGGCATTTTCTTATTCAGTTCGAGAAACACGAGTTGGGGATTGATCGGGTCGGCCGCCTGCTTCGCGCGGTCCTCTTCAATCGCGTACCACTCGTCCTTGTTCTTGCGGATGCTCTCGCGCCACGACGAATCGTCTTTTTGGCGCAAGTGCGGCAGCAGTGCCTGCAGCGTATCGGCCGCATCACCGATCAGGTTCACGCTCGTCGGATACCGAAGCCCGATGTAGCGGGGATCGATGTCGATCTGTACCGCCGGAACCGATCCGTCTTTCGGCAAAAATTCCGCATATGGGAAGTTGGCGCCGACGATGAACAGCGCGTCGCACTGCTCCATGATGTCGCTGCTCGGCCGCGTGCCGAGCAGACCGATGGTTCCCGTCACCCATGGCAAATCGTCGGGCAGCACGTCCTTGCCCAGCAGTGCTTTGGCGGAGCACGCCTGAAGCTTGTCGGCGACCGCAATCACCTCGTCGCTCGCATTGCGCGCGCCGGCGCCGACCAGCATCGCAACCTTCTTTGCATTATTCAGAATCTCGGCCGCGGACTGCAGATCGTTCAAGCGCGGAATGATCATCGGCTTGGAATAGCCGACGCCGCTATGAACGGTGTTGTGCTTACGCGGCGGCTCGGAGTACGACTCCTCCTGCAGATCCTTGGGAAAAATGACCGTCGAAACGCCGCGCATGCCCATCGCAACGCGAAACGCGCGGTCGACGATATGCCGCGTCGCAGTCGTGCTCGAGATCGTATAGTTATATTCGCTGACGTCCTTGAACAGCGTTTGCAAATCCACTTCTTGCTGGTACGACCCGCCGAGCGCCATCGTGGCTGCCTGGCCCACGATCGCCACCACGGGCACGTGGTCCATCTTCGCGTCGTACAATCCGTTCAGCAGATGGATCGCCCCGGGTCCCGACGTCGCCATGCACACGCCGACCTCTCCGGTGAACTTCGCATGCGCGCACGCCATGAATGCGGCCATCTCTTCGTGCCGCACTTGAATGAATTTGATCTTGTCTTCGAATTTTTCGAGCGCAGCGAGCAGGCCGTTGATACCATCGCCGGGATATCCGTAGATGCGCGTGACGCCCCAATCGACCAACCGTTGCAGCAAGAAGCTGCTTGCCGTCATTCCCATATAGATGATCTACCCGGGGCAACCCGCAGCAAACGATTAATCTAGGTTAATCCACGCTCCCAATGCGACGCGCCAACAGCACGAGCAGTCCGATGCCGAAGGTCCACGCAATGAAGCCTTCAGAGACCGGGCCCCAGTTTGCTAATTGCAGCCCGCCCGGATTGTACTTGCCATGCTGCAGATACCACACGTACGACGCCACGTCGTCCAGGCGCGCCTGATCGATCACGTTCGGGCCGAACTTCGGCATCACGTCCGGACCATAACGCACCGCGTCCGCCAAATCTTGCGGCGTTGCATCCATGAGCGAGGGCGCGACGTTCGCATAGCCGACCGAATCGCCGTGTCCCGTCGCCGAATGACACTGCTCGCAGTTCGCTTCGAAGACCTCGCGTCCGGTTTCCAAGGATTTGTCGTCGAAATGGAGCGAGACGGCCGGAAGCACTTTGTTGCCGTCGGACTTCGACATCACGTACGACACGATGTCGCGCACTTGCTGCGGCGGGAAATACGGCAGCTTGTGCATCTCCTGTTCGAACGGCACCGCCGCGGGCATTCGGCCCGTGCGCAGTTCGAAGTCCACGTTCTGCACGTCGATGCCGATGAGCGGCGGCCCTTGCGCCGTTCCCTGAAGCACCGCCCCGTGGCACGACGTGCAATGGGTGTTGAACAGATGCTCGCCTTCGCGGACATCGTTCGGGCTTGCGTGCAATACGTAGAGCGGGTCGAACGTCGCTGACGGCTGCGGCGTGGCGAGCACGTTTCCGCTCGACGGCACGTTGGACATCTGCAGAAGCAGTATCGATGCGATCAGCGCGATCATCTTCTCAGCCCGACGACATCGAGGCGTCGGTGTGTTCTGCCGCGGCCCAAGCCCCGGCCGTGCACATGAACGCGATGAAGAGCAGCAAGCCGCCGGCGATCCACATCACTGCGCCGCCGTTTTGCTGGTCGGCCAGCGCGGCGGCAAAGCTATGCCCTTGGAGATAATGCGGATACAGCACGCCGCGCGCCGCATAGATCGCAAGACCCAAGAACGCGCCTTGCGGAATGGCAAGAAAGAGGTAGAGCATGCGCGCCGGAAACGGCAGCGGCCGCGGCGTGTAGCCGACCTGCACGACGGAACTCCAAAAGAGCAGCGCCGCACCGGCGTAGAGCAGATGCTCGAGAACATGAACGGCCGGATGTTCGAGCGCGGTTTCATACAGCGGCGAAAAATGCGAGAGCCAGAGCAGCGCAATGAAGCAGATCCATCCGGTAAGCGGTGCGAACAGGATGATGCCCACGCGGCTTTGCGCAAACGCGGTGATGGCACGCGCTACGCGCGGCGGCGGCACCGCGACCAGCAATAGGAGCGGCGCGCCAAGCAGCACGAGCGGCGGCCCGATGAGCATCAACACGACGTGCTGGGTCATATGCCACGCGAAAAGACGCTCGGCCAGCGGGTCGATTGGCGGAACGAGCACGACGGTCATCGCGACCGTGCCTGCCACGAACGCCGAAACGCGCCAAAACGAAAACGCGCGATCCGGAAAACGGCGGTTGTACGCCGCGACTGCCCAGAGATACACCGCAATGCCTGCCGCTCCCAGCAGCGCTGCAATCATCAGACCGGCTCCTCTTCGTAACCGCCCTCAGGTTTGCGGCGCAGCCGCACGCGCTCCGCCTGATGCGTGCCGCCTTTCTTCTTCAAATCCCACGCGATCGTGTAGGTAATCCAAAAAGCCGCGAACGGCGCGAGCAGGCAAAAGAACCGGTAGAACCACACCAAATCATTGAGCGGCAGATGCGTGTACGCGGCTTGCACGTCGTCGCTTCCCGCGGCGAAGAGACCGAACATGAACACGAAAAAGCCGACACCGGCGGCGGTTCTGACGGGTACGTCCCGCGGCCGGTTCAGCAGATGGTGCTGCGCATAATCCTTGGACAAGAATTTATCGATCCAGGGATATGCGAACAACCCGATCATGATGACGAACGGCAGCAAAAATCCCGGCCAGAAGGGCGAGGGAATCATGTGGCCCGGAAAATGAATGGCCCAGCGCGGACCGATGCGCAGCGCGCCTTCCAGCCAGCCGATATACCAGTCCGGCTGCGCGGGCGATATCGCCGTCCACGTTTTGTACGGTCCCCATAGCCAAACGGGATTGATTTGCACGAAGGCGCCGAGCAGACAGCACACGGCGATGACGCCGAATTGCAGCGCCAGCGACTTGAACGTGTACAATGGATAGAGCGGCGCGCCAACGACGTTCTCTTCCGTGCGGCGTGGCCCGGGAAACTGCGTGTGCTTCTGCCGCCATAAAATCATCAAGTGCACCGTGATGCCAAGCGTAATGAGCGCGGGCATGATAAACACGTGCGTAATAAACAGGCGTTCGATCAGAATTTCGGTCGGCCAGACGCCGCCGGTCAAAAAGAACGTCGCCCACGTGCCGATGAATGGAACCGACTGCAGAATCGAAACCGCAATGCGCAAGCCCATGCCGCTGAGCAGATCGTCCGGCATCGAGTAGCCCGTAAAGCCTTCGAACATGGCGGCAAAGAGCAGCAGGACGCCGATGATCCAATTGAGTTCGCGCGGATTGCGGAATGCGCCCGTAAAAAAAATCCGGCCCATGTGCACGACGATTCCGGCTACAAAGATATCCGCCGCCCAATGGTGGATCTGCCGGATGAGCAGCCCAGCGTTGACGGCAAAGCAGATATGCAGCACGGAGTCGTACGCTTCGCTCATGCGCTGCCCGCGCAGCAGCGCATACGGCCCTTCGTAGACGACCTGCGTATGGCCGGGCACGAACCAAAGCGCCAAGAACGTTCCCGTTGCGAGCAAGATCAAGAACGCGTACATGTTGATCTCGCCGAGCATGAACGACCAGTGGTCGGGAAACGCTTTCTTCAGCGCATGATGAACGAAGGTCCCCGTTCCGAACCGGTCGTCGGCCCAGAGCAGCAGCCGTTGGATCATTTGAAACGGCGCTCCGGCCGAGCCTCCGCGCCCCCCCCCCCCCCCC
>DAISWS010000016.1:9191-15805 GCA_036826275.1 Vulcanimicrobiaceae bacterium | reverse complement strand
GGCGGTATCGAATTGCTTCGTTACGACGAAGCAATTCTTTGATTGCAACACGTTAGGAGTGCTCCCAGAAGCCGGGGCCGACCGGTTCGGGAAAGTCGCCGGTGGCGCGCAGGAAACCGTCCGACGCGATCTCGATTGGCAAGCGGGGGAGTGCGTGATCCGCAGGACCCGAAACGACGCTCGCATTGTTGGTGACGTCGAACGCCGATTGATGGCACGGACAGATCAAGCGATGGTCGGCGGAGCGGTACAGGGCGACCGGGCATCCGGCGTGCGTGCACATTTTTGAGTAGGCAATGTAGCCTTGTGGCGCGTTCGATACCAAACCGTCGGGCAACTTGATCAAGATCGTCATCGATTGCGAATCGCCGATGCTGCCTTCCGGAAAGACCGTTACCGCTACTTCGTCATTCAGATCGCCGGTCTTGACGAGCGATCCATCGGCGCGCTGCAACCGCACGCCGCGTTTCCAACGCGTGTGAAAGAGCGCGTCATCCGGTTCCGGCCCGAGCGATCCGACGGGAAACAGGGCGGCGATTCCAAAGATGCCGAGCGCGGTGTAGAGCATGCGCGTGAGCCACTTGCGTCGCGTGACCTGCGCGGTGCCGTGCTCCCACCAGTCGACCATGCCCGCGCGCTCTTCGACCGGCTGCGGATAGGTGTCGCGCAGATCGACGACTTGTTCGTGCGGGGTGATCCAGCGCGACCAGCCCAGCGCGGCAAGCATGAACCCGCCGAATACGCATGCGAGTGCAAAACCTTGCCACTGAGTGCTCTCTTGCTTTCCATACGCAACCATGAACCCGACACTGCCAAAAATCGAAAGCAGCAGGGACGCCGCAATAGCGCGATCCCGAGCCGTCATCGTTTGAACCGGTGCTCCGGCCGAGCCTCCGCGCCCCCGACAAAGTGGGGCCCCCAAGGGGTGCGTAGGCGGAACCACGTTGCTGCGTTACGACGCAGCAATTTGCTGCTTGCAAAGCGTGATTGGAGCATCATCGTATCCAGTAGACAGTGGTGTAGATCCCGAACCACATGAACGTCACGAAGTGCCAGTAGTAGGTGATGGCTTCTGCGCCGCTCTGTTTGTCGGCGCGCAGTGCGGGCGACTGCAGGCCGAAGTAGAGACCGATCAGCATGATGACGCCGACGAGCACATGCAATACATGGAAGCCCGTGAGCGCCATATAAATGGAGCCGTACGCGCTCGTATGCATGTTGAAGCCTTGGTGCGAGTAACCGTGAAGCGCCGAGCCGATGTAGCCGAGTCCCCCGATGATGCCTCCATACAGCCAACCGTATGCCGCCTTCATGTTGCGTTTTTTGAGCGCGCGCATCAACGGAAACATCATCAAACTGCTGGCGATGAGGAAGAACGTTCCGAACGCTGGGCTCAGTTCGTCGAGGTGCACGTACGGCGGAGGCCAAACCGCGCTCGTGCTCTTGAGATCGTAGTACGTCGCAAAGAGCGCTGAAAAGAACATCGTTTCCGACGCGATGAAGATAATCGTTCCGAGGACGACGGGATGAGCCCGAATCGGCATCGGCGGCTCATGTCGAGTCACGGCGTTTTTGTACCCGGCGACTTCGTTTTTTATCGGACACCGGGTGGGTAAGTAGCTCGCAACATGCCCATCATGCACCCGGCATCATTGCAGGGACAGGACCTTAGCGGTGTTTGGTACATCTTCGGCGGCGCTGCCCTCTTCGTCGCCGTTTTCGTATATGGGCTCATCGTGTTCTGCATCGTGCGCTGGCGGGAGCGTGCCGGAAATACGGCAATTCCGCCGCAATTCACGAAGAATCCGCCAATCGAGATCACCGGCGTGGTCATTCCGCTCATCATCGTGATCGGGCTATTTTATATTACGTATATACGCGAGGGCGTGGTCGATTTTCTCAAACCCAACCCCTACACCGTCGTCGATGTGACGGCGTACCGCTGGTCGTGGCAATTCCGCTATCCGAGCCGGGGAATCGTCGTGAACGGAACCGTCCATAACCCGCCGACGCTCGTCATGCCGCTCGGCAAGATGACGCAGATCAATCTCAATTCCGACGACGTGGTGCACTCGATGTGGATGCCGAGCTTTCTATTCAAGCGCGATGCGAACCCCGGCATGACCAACCACTTTGACATCACGCCGACGCAAACCGGATTTTTTCACGGGGTGTGCGCCGAGTTTTGCGGTTTGGACCATGCGCTCATGACCTTCACCATCAAAGTCGTCCCTGCCCGTGATTACGATCGCTGGCTGGCAAGCGGAGGGAAGGCCCCGGTATGATGCACTGGCTCACGACGACCAATCATAAGTCGATCGGCATCATGTACATCATGACGACATTCGTGTTCTTCATCATCGCCGGCATGCTCGCGATGGTGATCCGCTTGCAGCTCGCGCAGCCCAACCAGAACATCGTCAGCCCGCACGCCTACAACGAGATCTTCACACTGCATGGTACGGCGATGATCTTTCTGGTCATCGCGCCGTTCGCGTTCGGCTTGGGAAACTATCTCATTCCGCTGCAAATCGGGGCGCCGGACATGGCATATCCGCGCCTGAACGCGCTGGGCGTATACCTTTTCATCTTGAGCGGCCTGACGATATTCTCGGGCGTCTTCGCCCAGGGCGGCGGAGCAGCGGCGGGTTGGACGTCATACGCGCCGCTCTCGACGATGCAAGCCGGAACCGGCGGCGGACAAGATCTGTGGATCATCGGGATTTTGCTCAATAGCGCAGCCACCATCATGGTCGCGATCAATTTTACCGCGACCATTCTTCTCTACCGTGCACCCGGCATGACGATGTGGCGCATGCCGATCTTCACATGGGAGATGCTGGCCACCGCCCTGCTGATCCTGATGGCGTTTCCATCGCTTGCCGTGACGATGTTCGAGCTGCTGATGTCGCGCCACTACGGTGCGCACTTCTTCGATGCGCAATACGGCGGCAACGTCGTGCTGTACCAGCACCTGTTCTGGTTCTTCGGACATCCGGAAGTGTACGTGATGATTCTGCCGTATTTCGGCGTCATTTCCGAAGTGGTATCCGTCTTTTCCGGTAAACCGCTCTACGGCTACGTCGGCATGGTGCTCTCCGCATTTGCCATCGCGGGCCTGTCAATGGGCGTGTGGGCGCACCACATGTTTACCACAGGTGCGGTTGCCAACGGCTTCTTCTCCGGCATGTCGTTCCTCATCGCCATTCCGACGGGCGTCAAGTATTGGAACTGGATCGGCACGCTGTGGAAAGGGCGCTTGCGTTTCACGACCGCGATGCTTTTCTCGATCGGATTTCTCTCGAACTTCCTGATCGGCGGCATCACGGGCGTCATGGTCGCCTCGCCGCCGATCGATTATCACGTCGAGGACAGCTACTTCCTCATTTCGCATTTCCATTACACGCTCGGCGGCGGCGCGATGTTCGCGGTCTTCGCCGCAATTTACTTTTGGTTTCCCAAGATGTTCGGCGTGAAGCTGAACGAGATGCTCGGCAAGTTGAACTTTTGGCTCTTCTTCATCGGTTTCAACGTCACGTTCATCCCGTGGTTTTTCATGGGCATCGAAGGCATGCCGCGGCGCGTCTTCACGTATCCGGCCATGGGCGATTTGCCGTGGCTCAACGCCGTCTCGTCGGTCGGCGCGGGCATCATGGCGCTTGGCGCAATTGCATTCGTGTTCAACGTGGTCTTCTCGAAACTCGAACAGAAAGTCGCCGAGCCGCTCCCGGACGATCCGTGGGGAGACTCGTTCACGCTGGAATGGGCGACGAGCTGCCCGCCGCCGGAATTCAACTTCCACGCGCTCCCGCCGATCCTCTCGGAACGCCCGGTGTGGGACATGAAACACCCAGAGCTGATCAAACAACGGCTATGAGCTCCTTTGCAATCAAAGAATTGCTGCCGCCGCACCTATTGCACATCCTGTGCGGCGCGGCAGGCTCCCATCCTGCTCGCTCTCGTAATGCAGCAATTCGATACCGCCTACGCACCCACTGGGGGCCCCACGAAGTGGGGGGCGCGCAGGCTAGGCCGGAGCGCCATTCAAAATGAAAACCTTCATCGGCCTCTTCATGTCGTCTGCTGCATTCGCTGCGGCCATTTCTATCGTCTACTGGTTCGCATCGCACGAGTATGCGGGGACGCTGCTGCTCGGCTTCATGTGCTGCGCGCTGGCGTTCGCGGCCGGGTACGCGATGATCTTCGAGCGCAACGCGCGTTTGGCGGGCGACGACAAGGAACTGCGGCAAAAAGAAGCGGCGGGCGAAGACGTCGGCATCGTGACCAAGGAAAGCCCGTGGCCGCTCGTTCTGGCACTGAGCATTCTGTGGACCTTCATCGGCCTGGTCTGGTCCGATTTCATGATCTTCACCGGCATCGCGGCGATGCTGCTGTGCGTGTGGCGCCTCGGCGCCGAAAGCGCGCGCGTCGGTCACGAGCGCGTGTGGACGGAGGATGGCCCCGAAGACGCAACGTAAGCGGTTGCGATGCTGCTGCTCGGCATTGAAACCTCTTGCGACGATACTGCGACCGCCATCGTGGAAAACGGCCGTTTCGTGCGTGCGAGCGTCTCGACGAATCAAGACGCGTTTCACGCCAAATACGGCGGTATCGTCCCGGAGATCGCAAGCCGTCAGCACGTCGCGCTCCTCTCCGCTGCGGTGGAAGACGCGGTCGAACGCGCCGGCACCACGCTCGATGCGATCGACGGCATTGCGGTCACGCGCGGCCCGGGTCTCATCGGGAGTTTGGTGGTCGGCGTCGCCGCGGCAAAAGCGCTCGCATTTGCAACCGGCAAACCGCTGTACGGCGTCAACCATTTGCATGGTCATATATTCGCCGCGTTTCTCGACCGCAACGACGTGCCGCACTATCCGTTTCTCGCATTGCTGGTTTCCGGCGGCCACTCGCAATTCGTCGACGTCGAGAGTCCGACGCGCATGAGCATCATCGGACGAACGAAAGACGATGCCGCCGGCGAAGCGTATGATAAAACCGCGCGCCTGCTCGGCCTCGGATTTCCGGGTGGGCCCGCGCTCGACAAACTGGCCAAGACCGGAAACGCGCAAGCGATCGCATTTCCACGGCATCGCGCCGAACGCGGTTCGCTCGACATGTCGTTCTCGGGATTGAAAACCGCGGTGCGGTACTACGTCGAATCGGACGAAGGCGCATCCACCGGGAAAGCCGACATTGCCGCATCGTTTCAAGCCGCCGTCGTCGACGTCTTGATGCAGCGCTTGGACGCGGCCTTCGAGCGCAAGGCGTTTACGTCGGTCGTGCTTTCGGGCGGCGTCGCGGCAAACTCCGCGCTGCAATCCGCGCTGGGCGCGTGGGGGATGCGCAACGGCGTGCCGGCGCTCGTGCCGCCGCCCAAATACTGCACGGACAATGCCGCGATGATTGCGGCCGCGGCGGCATATCAGGGTAAAGCGGTACGCGCCGACGCGCTAACCCTAACCGCCGACCCCAATCTACCGTTCGAGATCGCGTCATCGTGAGCAATCGACGTGGCATCCTAGCCCTGCTGGTCCTCCTGCTCGCCGCCTGTACCAGTACGCGCAATCCGGCCACCGTGAGCGGTTCGCAATTTCAAATCGCGCAGCAGCGCGAACCCGCGTCGCTCAATCCGGCGCTCGAGAACGGACAATCGTCAACGGAGTGGGGCTTTCTGCTGTTCTCGTATCTCGTGAAATATGACGCGAGCGGTAAACTGATCGGCGACGTTGCGACGCAAGTGCCAAGCATCGCCAACGGCGGCATCAGCCCCGACGGCCTCACCGTAACGTACCATCTGCGCAAAGGTGTGCGTTTCGCCGACGGCTCTGCGCTCACCGCACGCGATTGCGTGTGGAGCATCGATGCCATCAACAATCCGGCGAACAACGTGCAATCGCGTTACGGGTACGACCGCATCGCCAAGGCGCAAGCGCCGAACGATTCGACGCTCGTGCTGCACTTGAAGCAGCCCTTTGCACCGCTGCTCACCCTCGTGCTGGCGCCGCAAGGTTTTCCCATTCTCCCGCAGCACCTGCTCGCGAAATATCCGGATTTCAACCACGTTCCGTTCGATCAGGCACCCGTCGGTTCGGGGCCGTACGTGGTCGAACGCTGGATGCACGGCGATCGCGTCGTGATGCATGCGAATCCCTATTATTTCGGTGGCAAACCGAAGATCGAACATCTGACGATCCGCTTCGTTCCCGATGCGCAGGCGGCGCTCAACCTGCTGCAAACGCATGAAATCCAAGGCTATTTCAACGAACAGGATTACGCGCAGTACCCCCAACTGCTGGCGCTCAAAGGTTATCGCACGACCGCGCAGCCCGTCGCCGGCGTCGGCGCCATCATCTTCAACACCCAAGATCCCGTGACGGCCGATGCGCGCGTACGCTACGCGCTCGCGCAAGCCATCGACGTCAAAAGCATCGTGGCCAAAGCCTACCGCGGCGCGGTGAGCAGTACGGGCGCCGGACGCGGACTCTTCTTCTGGGCTTACGACGAGCGCGCGTATCCCGACATCACGTACGATCCGTCGAACGCGCGCGCGTTGCTCGATTCGGCCGGGTGGATCAAGGCACTGGGCGAGAAGTGAGGTAGCCCGATGTTCGACG
>DAISWS010000016.1:0-9181 GCA_036826275.1 Vulcanimicrobiaceae bacterium | reverse complement strand
GGTGGAAACCCGGCCCCGACGGAATCCGCACAAAAAACGGCACGCCGCTCGACGTGCAGATGATCATCCAAGCCGCAACGCCGGGCGACGCCATCATCGGCAACGCGGTCACGCAATACGAACGCGCCGTGGGCGTGCGCGTCGCGCTCAAGCAATTCAATATCACGCAGTACGTCGCGCCCGCCGATCAAGGCGGCCCCGTGTACGGCGGAAAGTTCAATCTCGCGCTATACCCGTTCGTGAACGGAGACGACCCCGATACGACCGATCAGTTCGCTTGCGCGAACGTCCCGCCGCACGGATACAACAAGTCGCGCATCTGCGATCCGCGCATCGATGCACTGCTGCGCCGAGGCCAGCGCACGTTCGATGTCGCGAAACGGAAGGCGATATACAAGCAGCTGCAGACGCTGCTGCACCGCGAGCTCCCGATCGTGCTCATCTATAACCGCAACGAGGTCGACGCGCTCACGGACCGCCTGCGCGGCGCGAGCGTTTCGCTCGACGGCCTATGGTGGAACGTGGCGAACTGGTCGCTACGGTAGCAACGCCCGGCGGGCGATCTGTAAGATTGCGCTTCCGGCCTGTGTGCGGGCGCGCTCCGCGCATTCGTGGAGTTCGAGATCGCTCAGATGCTCGCGCAAGCGGTTCAGTTGTCGCGTGCGATGATAGCGGTCGACGGGCGAAATCGCCTCGCTTTGTTCCACCTGCGCGCGTTCCGACGCGAACATCAGCATTGCGGCAAGGCCATACTGTCCGGTCATGATAAAATAGCGCGCCGCCACGTCGAACAGTTTGTTGTAACTCGATTCGTCGAGCCGCGGCGGCAAACTCAGCGCCTCGACGACCGCTTCCCGGACGCCGCTCGCGTCGCCGCCCAGTTCGTTCGCCGTGACGCAGGCACAGAGCACAACGAGCAGCGTCGCCGCATTATCGAACCAGCGCACTTCGCGAAGAGCCCGTTCTGAAAGCAGCAGCGCATCGCCCAGATACCCGGCGCAGGCTAACGCCTCCACCAGGTTCGAGATGATCAGCAGCGCATTGAGATCGTCGTCGATTTCCCGGAACATCGCGACGGCTTTGCGAAACTCCGGAATCGCCGCGTGGAAATCCACGTGTACGTCCATCGCAATGGAGCCGAGCGCCGCGATCGCAATTGCTTCCCCGCGGACGTTGCCGATCGAGGCGTTGAGTTCGCCGCTTCGGCGGAACGCAGCCTCGGCCACATCGATCTCGCCGCGCGTCTTCGAGGCAATGCCCAGGTAGTTCAGAACCTGCGCGCGGACTCGATCGTCGCCGGCGGACAGCTCGTACGCTTGGCGCGCGTACGTTTCCATGCGATCCGTATGGCCTTGCGCATACGCGCTGCGCGCAAGAGCGACGGTCAACCGCAACCGAAGATTGTCGTCCGTTAGGGCGTCAAGGTAGGCTTCGCCCCAGCGCTGGTTTTCCGCGAAACGCCCGCCTGCGAACCAAAAGCGCGACGCGCTGATGCATAGCTGCGCCCCCTCGTCCAGGAGCGCCGGGTCACGCAGCGCGCGTTCGAGCGCGACGTCAACTTCTTTTTCGACCGCCGCAATGGCAAGGACGAATGTCCGGTTTTCGACGCGGCCCTGGCGGCTCTCCATGGCGTTGAAGCGCTCCGCGCACCAGCGCAGGTGCGCGGCAACCGCGCGAACGCGCAAACCGCGCGTGCGCGAGTGATCGCTGACCGCTTCGCGGACGGGCGCGATGGTTGACCAGCGGGTGACGCCGTCGTGAGAAGCGGCATCGATAAGTGAGCGCTCGTGCAGCGTTCGCAGCAACGCGTCCGTCGCACGCGCGTCTATCCCGTCAAGCGGGACAACGGCACTGGCGTCGGCCGAACTGAAATTTGCCGCAAACACCGCCGCAGCAGCGAGCGCAGCGGCTTCCTCTTCGGTGAGCGAAGCGATCGCCGCTTGAAGAAGCGATTGCAGCGTGGCGCGGCCCGTATCTTCGATTTTATTTTCGAAAGCCGTTTCCCGCAGCAGTTCGGCAACCGAGGCGCTGCGAAGACGCGATGCGGCCAGTTCGATAGCGAGCGGAATGCCGCCGAGCCGGCGCAAAAGATTGCCCGTCAGTTTTTCATCACATTGCACGAGCACGCCGTTCATGCGCGCGCGATCCTCGAGCAGCGCGCGCGATGCGCTCTCGTCGAGCGGCAGCATGCGAACCACTTGCTCATCCGGCACGCCCAACGGCACGCGTGACGTGGCAAGTACCGATACGTTTTTGCCCTTCGTCGCTTGCATAACGGCACGTGAGACGTCGGCTGCCTGCTCGCATCCGTTCAGCACGACGAGCGCGCGAGCACTATCCTCGAGATCGTCTATGCGTGCGAGCACGTCCGCCGCATCGATGCCTGCCCAAACATCGATAAAGGCGACGCTCGAAAACACTCTGCTTTTTTCCGCCGCCACCGCGAGCGCCAAGCGGGTTTTGCCGACACCTGCGGTTCCGGTAATGGTGACGACCCCATGCACTTCGAGCGCATCGCGGACCCGCTGCACTTCCGCTTCGCGCCCCACGAGCACCGAATAGGGCTGCGGCAGCGCCTCGGTTGCGCCTTGTTCGCCGCCGTACCCCTCGGCGCTGACGCGATCGCGTCCGTCCGCTTTCGAACGGTAGAGCTGCGAATCCGCGCGTTCGACAATCTGCATGGGTTCGCTGACGTCGCCGGACTTTGCAACGGCCACGCCTACGCTCACCGTGACGCGTCCGCCCTTGCCGCTTGCGTGCGGGATGCCAAGCGCACTGACCGCCGCACGCATTCGCTCGGCAGCCTTGACCGCGTCCGCTTGATTCGTGCCGCCGAGAAGCACGACGAACTCTTCGCCGCCGTAGCGGGCAAAGCGATCTTCACCGCGCTGCAACGCGGCAGATGCGGCGCGTGCGACGCGGCGTAATACCGTATCACCGGCGGTATGACCGTAGCGGTCGTTATACAACTTGAAGAAATCGACGTCGAGAATCGCAACCGCGAGCGGATCGCCGGTTTGGCAAGCCGCGTCCCAGCAATCGCGTAGGCCGCGCTCGAACCCACGCCGGTTCAACACGCCGGTTAGCGCGTCGACGTCGAGATTCTCGCTGGAAACCCGTTCCTGCAGTGCCAGCAGCAACACGAGCGCCAGCGGTTCCGGATCGCACTGCGGCGCGCCGCACATCTCCAGCTCGAGATTCATCGTCCCGTGCGCGCTCGAGAATATCGAATTCGCCTGCAAGGCGCCGTTTCCGGAAAACGCGTTCAACGTTCTGCCTGGGCATACCAGGATCGCGTGCAACGCTTCCAAACCCAGGGCGTCGCGCAGCAAACGCGTACCGGCGGCGAGCGCTTCATCCAGTGATGAGGCGTCCGCCGCCGCTTGCGCGAGCATGCGGGCGGGGCCGAGCGTGGAGGTCACCTACTCGTTTTCGGCCCGGGAGGCGCAAAGGCTCAGCGCTGGGCGCAGGCAACCCGCGCAGGAGCGTCTTCCAGCGCGGCGGCTGCCGCGTCAAGTGCTCGGAGCGCGCGTTCCACTTGCGTTTGGCTGATAATCAGCGGCGGAGCCAGGCGCACCGTATTACCACCGGCCTTGTTGACCAGCACGTGCGAAACGTCGCGCGTGTGTTCGACGATGCTCGCTGCGTCGAGCGCCGGTTCGACCGGCACACCCGCAAGAAGACCTGCGCCGCGCGGCTCGCCGTACACGCCGGGGTAACGCCGGCTCAATGAGCGCAAGCCGCCGAAAAGCAGGCCGGACATGCGTTCCACATGCGATTGCAATCCGATCGCATCGCGAACGCGCAAGTGCGCGAGAGCCGCGGCGCAAGGTACGGGCGAGCCGCCGAACGTTGAACCGTGATCTCCCGGCTGCAACCCGGATGCGAATGCTTCGCGTACGAGCATCGCTCCAATCGGTAAGCCGTTCGCAAGCGCCTTGGCCAGGGTGACGACATCCGGCCGCACACCGGCGTTTTCATACGCGAACAGCGGGCCGGTGCGGCCCATGCCGCACTGAACTTCGTCGAAGATCAGCAGCGCGCCGCGCTCCGAGCACAGTTCGCGGGCCGCTTCCAAAAATGCGCGCTCCGCCGGCAACACGCCATTCTCGCCCTGGACCGGTTCGACGATAAACGCCGCGACGTGCTCGTCAATCGCCGCATCGAGTGCCGCGACGTCATTGAACGCCGTCGTGCGAAAGCCGCCGGGCAGCGGGTCGAAACCTTCATGATACGCCGCATTTGCGGTTGCCGCGAGCGCACCCATGGTGCGTCCGTGAAAGCCGCCCTCGCACGAAACGATCGTCTTTCGTTGCGGTTCGCCCCTGCGGTGCGCGAATTTGCGCGCAAGCTTAATCGCCGCCTCGTTCGCTTCCGTGCCCGAGTTGCAGAAAAACACGCGCTCGAAGCCCGAGCGCAGCGCGAGTTCACGCGCGAGCGTCGCCGAAGGCTCGTGCCCGAACAGATTGCTCGCATGCACGAGTTTTTGGGCTTGTTCGGTAATCGCCGCGGTGATGTCCGGGTGCGCATGGCCGAGCGCGCAGACCGCGATGCCGCCGATGCAATCGAGGTAGCGTTCTCCGTGTTCGTCGATGAGATCGCAGCCGTCGCCGGCGACGAACGTCACGGGGGCGCGCTTATAATTCTCTAACAACATTCCGCATCACGTCCGGTAGCTCGCATTGATTTTGACGTAGTCGCGCGAGAGATCGCAGCCCCAGCCGGTCGCGCAGGCGTTTCCCAGGCCAAGGTTGAGATGCACGCTTACCGCCGTGTGCTCGAGCTCGCGGTGCGCCTCCGCCTCGGAGAGCACTTCAATCGAGCCGACGTCGACCCAGAGTTCACCGTTCAGGTGCAGCGACCAGCGCTGCGGATCCAAACCCGCGCGCGCCGCGCCCGCGGCAGCGATAATGCGGCCCCAATTCGGATCTTCGCCGAAAAGCGCCGTCTTCACCAGATTGCTATTGATGACGGAGCGCGCGATCACCCGCGCTTGCTGCTCGGATGCGGCGCCGGTCACGGTGACGGTGAGAGTCTTGGTCGCGCCTTCGCCGTCGGCGACCATTGCCTGCGCGAGGTCGTCGCATAGTCTACGCAGAGCCGCGCCGAAATGGGCCGGCGCTTGCGTTTCGCCGGCAGGCGCGAACGCGTACACGGCGTCGTTTGTCGACATGTCGCCGTCCACGGAGATCATATTGAACGTCGCATCGGTGCACGCGGATAGTTCGCGCTGCAGCGCCTGTTGCGACAT
This sequence comes from Vulcanimicrobiaceae bacterium, assembly GCA_036826275.1. Taxonomy (GTDB): domain Bacteria; phylum Vulcanimicrobiota; class Vulcanimicrobiia; order Vulcanimicrobiales; family Vulcanimicrobiaceae; genus DATGJX01. Next base: position 3,930 of record DAISWS010000016.1, on the reverse strand, counting down.
CGGCGCGTCGGTGGCGATGAACGCAAGCATCGTCGCCATATTGGGAGCGATCATGCCCGAGCCTTTTGCAATGCCGGCCACGACGTACCGTTTGTTGCCCTCGTAAAAGGCATATGCCGCAAGCTTCGGCACGCGATCCGTGGTCATGATGGCCTCGGCTGCGTCGAATGCCGCTTCGCCGCCGCTCTCGAGATCCGTAACCGCGCGTTCGAGGCCTTTCTGCATGCGGTCCATTTGCAGCGGAACGCCGATGACGCCGGTGGAGGCAATGACGATCGCATGCGCGGGCAGATCCAGAAGCGCAGCCGCTTGCCGCGCCGTTGCACGCGCGTCGCGTTCGCCCCGCTCGCCGGTGCACGCATTGGCGCAGCCGGAATTGCAGACTAACGCGCGCATCGCCGAACCGTTCTTGGCGATATGCTCGCGGCTGACCAGGAGCGGTGCTGCTTTGATCTCATTGGTCGTGATGACCGACGCGCAAACTTGCGGTGCGTCGAAGGCGATCACGGCCAGGTCGCGCTTACGTTTCTTGATGCCCGCGTGCACCCCGGCCAGGCGCACGCCGGGAACGGTCCCCAGACCGCCGCGCAGCGCGACCAGGCGCGGCTCGTTCACGGCCGCCATCACACCGGACATGTGACTTTCTCCAGTCCGGTTTCCACCGGATACCCGTGCATGATATTGAGATTGACGAGCGCTTGCGATGCGGCGCCCCGTCCTAAATTGTCGATGGCGCACAGTACGCGAACCACCGTGCCGCTCACCGAGACGTGCAACTCGGCATCGTTCGTTCCGCGCACGGCGCGCATGCTCGGCACCATGCCGTCTTCGAGCAGACGCACGAACGGATTCCCATCGTACGCGATGCGAAACGCGTTAACAATCTGCTGCTCGTCCACCGCCTGGGGCAAGATGACGTACGCGTTGACGAGCATGCCTCGTGAGAGGGGAACGACCTGCGGCGTAAACACGAGCGTTGCAAACATTCCGGCTGCGCGCCACTCCTGCAGAATTTCCGGCTCGTGACGGTGCCCGGAAAGACCGTATGCGCGCACGTCGCCCTCCACCTCGGCGAAAAGCGTTGCCGTGGACGGCGTTCGCCCCGCGCCCGTGATGCCGCTTTTCGCATCCACGATGATCTGTTTTGGAGAAAACGGTGCGAGGGGTAGCGTGGCGAGCAGCGTCGCAGTGGGATAACATCCGGGATTTGCGACGAAACGCGCGCCGGCGATCTCGTCGAAATACCGCTCGCTTAGGCCGTAAACCGCGGGCGTCGGACCGATGCGAAAATCCCCCGAAAGATCGACGATGCGCGCGCCGCGCTCGAGAAGCGGCGGAGCGATGCCCCTGGCTACGCCGTGCGATCCGGCGAGCACGACGGTGTCGTCGGGCTGCAAGCGTTCGAGAACCGCCCCCGGGCCGTCGAATACGCGATCGATGCAGCGCAGGTGCGCAAAGTGTTTGGCGACTGGTTCGCCGGCGTGGCTTGCGCTCTCCAACGCGCCGATCTCGGCATGCGGATGGCGAGCGAGCAGCGCAACGAGTTCCGCAGCGGCATAACCGGATGCGCCGTACACGTGAACCCGCATCACCGCGCCGCCTCGATGCTTGCGCGCAGCGAATGTAAGGATTCGCGCACCGCATGCGGATTGGTCGATCCCGGCGTGACTTTACTCTGGACGGATGCGCCCGCATCCGGCCAGTTCAGCGCCGTACCGTCGCGTTCGTGCGAGCGGATGGCAGAGCCGACGGTTGCGTGAGCTTGGCGTGCGGTAGAACCCTGCGCAATCAGTGCATCGGCAACGTCCGTCGCGACCGTGTAACCTTCCGCTGCGAGCGCCGTCATGCGGCCGCGGTTGAAGTGCACGTGGGGGAACGCGCGCGAAAAGGCATGCAATGCCGTAAGCGACTGCTCCACGATAGCCAGTACTGCCGCTTTGGTGATCTGCAGATCGCGATGATACGAGAGTGCCGTTCCACTAAGCGTGCCGAGCGCTCCGGCGAACTGACCGCACGCCGCTGCGGAGACTGCACGCACCAACTCGAACGGATCGGGGTTGTGCTTTTGCGGCATGAGGCTGGAACCGGTTGCCGCTTCATCGCCTAGCCGCACGTAGCCAAAATTCGGCGTGCACCATATCACGATCTCGCCGCAGATGCGCGAGGCGTTCAGCAGCGAGCGCACAAACGCATGCGCCGTATCCAGCGCTCCATCGCGGTTGCCGACGGCGTCCATCGCATTGCGCGACGGTGAAACGAATCTTAGCTCTGCTGCCGCAGTTTGCCGGTCGAGCGGCAAAGAGGAACCCGCAACTGCAGCCGAACCCAGCGGACACGACGCGAGCACATCGCGCTCCGCGCCCGCAAACCGCCGTGCGTCTCGCACGAATGGCTCGGCAGCCGCAGCTAGCCAAAACGCCAGCAGAACGGGCTGCGCAGGCTGCCAATGCGTCGTAGCCGCGACAAGCGTGCCGGCCTCGAGTTCTTCTTCGGCCAAATACGAAAGCTGCGCCGCAATTTGCAACGCGAGCGCTTTGCCGCGCGCCGCCCGATCCGCGCAATACAGCAGCAGCGTCGTCGCGACTTGATCGTTGCGGCTGCGTCCCGCGTGCAGCACTTCTCCTGACGTTACGGCGAGTTCCCGCACGCGAGCATCTATCGCGCCATGGATATCTTCGGCGCCGCTTCCGCGGGCGAACGCAGCGAACGATCCTTCCCGGATCTCCGATGCAACGGTTTCGAGCGCCGCCTGCAACTCCGCCGCCTGATCCGCGGTAATTACGCCGCCGCCCGCGAGCGCGCGGACGTGCGCTTGCGAGCAGCGCACGTCGAACGGCGCGAGGACGAGGTCCTCTTCGAGGGAAGAACCGAACGCCAACAGCGCGCGATCGGGCGGCGCGGTAAAACGCCCGCCCCACTGCAGCGCATCGCTCACGTGCGCGCGACCATTTCCAGCGGCAAGCCGTGAAGTTTGATGAACCCCGCAGCCGCTTGATGATCGAACTGGTCGCCTTTGCCGTACGTCGCGAGCGCCTCGGAGTATAATCCGAACGGCGATTGCACGCCGGTAACGGTGGCAACTCCTTGATGAAGCCGCACGCGCACGCTGCCGGTAACGCGTGCCGCGCCGGCGGCGTTGAACGCGTCCAGCGCATCGCGCAGCGGGGACATCCATAAACCGTCGTATACCAGCTCCGCGTATTTTTGATCGGCGAGCGCTTTGAAGCGCAGTTCGTCACGCGTAAGGACGACGCGCTCCAGCGCTTTGTGCGCGGCGATCAGTACGACCGAGCCGGGACATTCGTATACCTCACGTGATTTCAGTCCGACGACGCGATCTTCGACCATGTCGATGCGGCCCACGCCGTGTTTGCCGGCAATCGCGTTGAGGAGCGCGACGAGGTGCCATCCGCGCGCGCCGTCCCAATGCGGCAGCCCGTGCTCGAATTCGATAACGATCTCGTCCGGTTGCGCAGGCCGTTCGTGCGGCGACGCGGTCCACGCGTACGCGTCTTCGGGCGGCGCATTCCACGGGTCTTCGAGTACGCCGGCTTCGATCGACCGGCCCCAGAGATTCGCATCGATGGAATACGGGTTTTGCGCGGTGTGCGCGACCGGCACGCCATGCTCTTTCGCGAATGCAATGGCATCCGGCCGTGAGAGCGGCTGCTCGCGCAGCGGCGCGCGGCAATCGAGGTGCGGATCGAGGGCGCGGACGCCGAGCTCGATCCGCACCTGGTCATTCCCCTTACCGGTGCAGCCGTGCGCAACTGCTCCGGCGCCGTATGTATGCGCCGTCTCCACGAGCAGGTGCGCGATGAGCGGCCTCGAGAGCGCCGCGGAAAGGGGATAGACACCTTGATAGAGGGCGTTTGAATGCAGGGCTTTGTACGCAAAGTCCGCGATGAACCGATCTTTCGCATCGACCAA
>DAISWS010000015.1:0-35854 GCA_036826275.1 Vulcanimicrobiaceae bacterium | reverse complement strand
TGCGACTCCGCCGAAAGCGTTTGCGTCAGCGTCTGCGGTGTCGTTCCCGCAAGCGCGGCGTAATGCCGCAGCACCGAATCGGCATAGCCGAGCCGCCGGCCGTCTTGCCAGTCGGTTTTCGTGCCCGTCGCATTTGGATCGCCCGCGTTGTATGCCGACAGCGCCTCGTGCAGAGTCTGCCCTGAGGGTCTCGAAGGGTTGCCGCCGTACTGCTTGAGCAGGCCCGAGATCATGCCGGCGGCGTAATCCGCGTTCGCCTGCGGATTCATGGCCTGGGCCGACTGCGCGAACGCGTGAAAACGGTCGTCGATTTGGAAGATGCCGTGCCCGTGGCCACCGTCGCCGAGGATATTGCGTCCGGCGTTGGCACCCGGTCCGCCGGTCTCTTGTGCGGCGACCGCTGCAAGCAGCCGCGGGTCCAATCCGTACTTGGCCGCTGCCCGGGCAATCTGCGGAGCAAAGGCGACCCCCTCCCGGGCCAAGGACTGTGCCGCCTGCGGGATGCTCGATAGCGTATTCATTGCAGGGTGCCATCACGCCGACCACGGCGTTTGACAATCCGCTTCGCGGGGGTCTACAATGTCTCGAGTTTAGAAGGCCCCCAAAACCGGGCGGCCTTCCTCTATGTTATGGGTTCTTCGTACAAGGTCGATATCGGTGCCCTGCTCGGCGGCGGACGTCAACGTCTGGCCGTCGATCAGCAGGTGGCTTTGGAGCCGTTTGAGGGCGTGACGTTCCCCGAGCCGGCGCGCGTGCAGCTGGACGTCCGCGCGTCCGGCGACATGCTTGAAATCGGCGGCGCGATCGACGTGAAGATCCATAGCGAGTGTGATAGATGTTTGGGCGAGATCGATCGTGCGATGCACGTCGATGTCGACGAACGGTTCCCGGCGGATGGAGAGGCACAAACCGATCCGTTCGGCGAGAGCAACGTCGTGAAGGGCGACCGGCTCGACGTGCACGATCTGGCAACGCAGCTCGTCTGCAGCGCGGTCCCGCTCGGACTGCTGTGCTCGGAGCAGTGTCAGGGCATCTGTCCGGTCTGCGGCGAGAACAAAAACACGGGCGCGTGTACGTGCCCCACGGAGAAATAGGATAGTGGCGAACTTAAAGTGGAAAACCCCGCGCAGCAAGACGCGCAGCCGCCGTGCGGCAAACTGGAAACTCAACGCGGTGACCACCGTCGAGTGTCCGCAATGTCACGCACCCAAGCGCCCGCATTTCGTTTGCGAGCACTGCGGTACGTACGGCGGCCGCCAGGTCATCGAAGTTAAGGACGAGCACGCCGGGCATTCGCACGGCTAGCCGTTGACTGCGACCGGCGTCAAGATCCTCGCCGTGGGGCATTATGCGCCAGCAGGCCTGCTCACGAACGAGGATCTCGAAAAGGTGCTCGACACGTCCGACGAGTGGATTACCAGCCGCACGGGCATGAAGCGCCGTCACGTCTCCGCCGCGGATGAAGCAACGAGCGATCTCGCGATTGCTGCGGCAAAGGTTGCGCTCGAGCGTGCTGCGTTGGGTGCGGCCGACATCGATTGCTTTATCGTCGCGACCGTGACGCCCGATTTTCCGTTTCCCGCCACCGCGTGTATCGTTGCATCGAAACTCGGCGCAACCGACAAAGCGGCGTTCGATATCGAAATTGCCTGCAGCGGTTTCATCTACGGCTTGACGGTTGCGGCCAGCCTGGTTCGAGCGGGCGTCTATAAACGCATCATGCTCATCGGTGCCGAGTCATTGACCAAAATCGTGAACCGTGCAGACCGTTCGACCGCCGTGCTTTTCGGCGACGGTGCCGGTGCGGTTATCCTCGAAGCGGCGGCAATCGACTCGTTTCTCTCCAGTGAATTGGGCTCGGACGGCAGCCGTCCCGAGGTGCTCCGCGTTCCCGCCGGAGGCACGCGCAAGCCGCTCACGCCCGCCGCGTACGAAGCGGGCGAGCAGTACATTTATATGGAAGGCCGCGAAGTCTTTAAGTTTGCCGTTACCAAGATGATTGAAGCCACGGATAGCGCGCTGAAGAAAGCGCAGCTCGACAAGAGCGACGTCGATTGGCTCATCCCCCATCAAGCGAATAAACGCATCATCGATTCCGCCGCAAAGTACCTGCAGATGCCGGAAGAAAAAGTGATCGTGAACATTCACGAATACGGCAATACGTCGGCCGCATCCATCCCGATCGCGCTCTCCGAAGCGGTTCAGGCCGGCAAAATCAAACATGGAGACGTGATCGTCTTCGTTGGTTTCGGAGGCGGGCTCTCGTGGGGTGCGGTTACGTGGAGATGGGCCGCATGATGCGTGTGGCGGCAATTTTTCCCGGACAAGGATCGCAAGTCGCCGGCATGGGCGTGGATGCCGCGAACCGCTCGCAAGCCTCGCGCGCCATTTTTGAACGCGCGAATGAAATTCTCGGCTACGATCTGCTCGCGCTGCAGCGCAGCGGGCCCGAAGAAACGTTGCGCGAGACGCAATTCAGCCAACCGGCGATCTTCGCCACGAACGTCGCACTGTACGAGGCGGTCGGCGATGCGTTCGAGCCGGTCGTCAGCGCGGGTCACTCGTTCGGAGAATTCTGTAGTCTCACGATCGCGAACGCGCTGGATTTCGATGAAGCGCTGCGAATCGTGGACGAACGCGGTAAGGCGATGCAGTACGCGGCCGAACAGGCGCCGGGCGGAATGTCGGCTGTGCTCGGTATGGACGCGGCGAAGATCCGTGACGTCGTCGATCGCATCAAGAGCCAAACCGGCCAGCGCGTCCAACTGGCGAATTTCAATTCACCCTCGCAGATCGTGATTAGCGGCGATCTGGCCGCAGTGCAAGCTGCCGGTGATGCGCTGCTGGAAGCGGGCGCCAAGCGCGTCGTCCCGCTCAATGTTTCGGGTGCGTGGCACAGCCAGCTCATGCTGCCGGCGGTCGAACGTTTCGCGGCCGCGGTGAACGACGCGCAGTTCCGCCTGCCGCGATTTGACGTGGTCTCGAATGTGGACGCGCAACCGTACCGCGACACGGAAACGATAAAACGCAACCTCGTGCGATCGATCACGGACGAAGTGCGGTGGCACGATTGCGCGCTCAAGCTGCTCACGTATAATTTGGAACTGGTCGTGGAGTTCGGCGCGTCGCCCGTGCTCGGCCCGATGTTCAAACGTCTGCCGAACGCGCCGCAAGTGATGAACGTCGCCGATTTTGCCGGTATCGAGAAGTTGCGAGGGGTGCTCAGTGTCGTCGATGTTTAGCGGAAAGAGCGCGCTGATTACCGGTGCAAGCCGCGGTATCGGCCGCGCCATTGCGGTCGATCTCGCGCGCAACGGAGCCGACGTCGTGCTCGTCGGACGCGACCGCAGTGCGCTCGACGAAACGGCCGCCGCGTGCACGCAGGCGCGCTCCGGCGCCCGCTGTCTTGTCCTTACCGGCGACGTGATGGATCAAGGCGCGGTTCAGGGCTTCGTCGACGAGGCTCTGGCGGCGTTTGGACGTATCGATTTTGCGATTGCCAATGCGGGGCAGTCGGTCGATTCGCTGTTGCTGCGCCTGAAGGCCGATACAATCGACCACATGCTTTCCGTGAATCTCAAATCGGCGTTTTATCTGGCCGGCGCCGTGGCCAAGCCCATGATGAAGCAGCGAAGCGGCTCGATCGTCTTGATGTCGAGCATCGTGGGCGTGATGGGGAATGCGGGCCAGGCGGCCTATGCCGCCGCGAAGGCGGGCCTGCTTGGCCTGACCAAGTCCTTAGCAAAGGAATTGGGGTCAAGGAACATAAGAGTCAACGCCGTTGCGCCGGGCCTCATCGAAACGGCGATGACGCAGAAAATGCCGGACGAGGCACGCGAATATCTTCTCAAACAGGCGGCGCTCGGACGGCCGGGTAAGCCGGAAGACGTCAGCGGAGTAGTCACTTTTCTTTGTTCGGAAGCTGCCGGGTACATCACGGGACAAACCCTGGTGGTCGACGGCGGCGTTTTAATGTAGAAGGAGCACCATGTCCACCACGTTCGATAAAGTCAAGAAAATCATCGTCGAACAACTCGGCGTTGACGAGTCGGAAGTGACGCCCGAGGCGTCGATCACCGACGATCTTGGCGCCGATTCACTCGACCAGGTCGAGCTCGTGATGGCCTTCGAGACGGAGTTCAACATCGACATTCCGGACGAAGAGGCGGAAAAGATCAAGACCGTCGGCGATGCGGTCAAACGCGTCGAAGAGGCAACAGCGAAGGAGTAAGCCCCCACACCCGTGTTCGATCAACTTTCCGACCGGTTAAACGCGATTTTCTCGCGCTTGACCGGTCGAGGCCGTTTAAGCGAGAGTGACGTCAACGAAGTGATGCGCGAAGTGCGCATCGCTTTGCTTGAGGCCGACGTTTCGCTTTCCGCCGCAAAAGCGTTCGTCAACCGCGTGAAAGAGCAGGCCGTCGGCGCGGACGTCATGGCCTCGCTTTCGCCGGCGCAGACGATCGTCAAGATCGTGCACGAGGAACTTGTGGATCTGCTCGGCGGTGCCGAAGCGCGTCTGCAGTTTTCCGACGCGCCGCCGTCCGTCATCATGCTCGTCGGACTGCAAGGCTCCGGTAAGACGACGCACGCCGGTAAACTCGCGCTTCGTTTGAAAGAACAGGGCCGCCGCACGCTGCTTGTCGCCGCGGACGTGTACCGTCCCGCCGCGATCGCGCAGTTGCAAACGCTCGGCAAGCAAATCGAACTGCCGGTCTTCGAACAAGGACAAGCGGATCCGGTCAAGATCGCGCGTGAGGGCGTTGCGGAAGCCAAACGGCTCGGGCTTTCCACCGTGATCGTCGACACCGCGGGCCGTTTGCAGATCGACGAAGACCTCATGGTCGAGCTCGAACGCATCAAGGCGGCGGTGAATCCGAAAGAGATTCTGCTGGTCGCGGATGCGATGACCGGCCAAGAGGCGACCAACGTCGCCAAAGGCTTTAACGACCGCCTCGGAATCACCGGTGTCGTCCTCACCAAACTCGACGGTGACACGCGCGGCGGCGCCGCGCTCTCGATTCACAACGTTACCGGCGCGCCAATCAAGTTCATCGGCGTCGGTGAGAAGCTCTCGGCGCTGGAGCCGTTCTATCCCGACCGGCTCGCATCGCGCATTTTGGGAATGGGCGACGTGCTCACGCTCATCGAGCGCACGCAGAATATTTACTCCGCGGAACAAGCCAAAGAGCTCGAGCAGAAGATGCTCAAGCAGCAGTTCACGCTGGATGATTTTCTCGGACAGATGCGCCAGATCCGCAAAATGGGATCGATGACGGACATTCTGAAGATGATTCCCGGCGTCTCCCGCGCGCTGCCGAAAGATTTCGAGATTCCGGAGGCCGACGTCAAGCGCATCGAAGCGATCATTTGCTCGATGACCAAACGCGAGCGGCAGAACCCGGATATTTTGAACGGCTCCCGCCGCAAGCGCATCGCGCAGGGCAGCGGCACGCAAGTCGCCGACGTCAACCGGCTCGTCAAACGCTTCGAAGAAGCGCGCAAGATGATGAAGCAGATGGGCTTCGGCGGCGGCAAGAAACGGCCAAGATTTCCTCTCGGGATGACGCGGTAACCGCCGTCATCGTGAGGTATCGAACGACCCCGAGCGAAGTTGAGGGGATATTCACCAGAAGGGCAACATGGTAAAGATCAGACTGCGCCGCATGGGCGCGAAAAAACAACCGACGTATCGTTTCGTGGTGGCGGATGCACGTTCGCCGCGCGACGGACGTTTTATCGAAATTCTCGGACACTACAATCCGCGCGTCGAACCGCGCGAGATCGTCGTGAACGAAGAGAAAGCCAAAGCATGGCTGGCCAAGGGCGCGCAACCCTCGGATACGGTGCGCCGTCTCTTTGCGGAGAAGGGCATCATGGATCGCGGACCCGTTCCCACGGTCAAGCGTAAACCGAAATCTGAAGAAGGCGCCCAGTAATGAGCGCGTTCGATGACGAATTCGGCCTCTTCGGCGAAGGTGAAGAGGGCGAGCGTCGTTCGACCTTAGGCGCTCGCAAGATCGCCTCGAACGAGACGATCATCGACGATATCGAACCGGAAGACGAGGCGCCGCGCAAACGCGGCGAACGTCCGCAGCGCTTTAAAAGCGGCGGCGGTCCGCGCCGTGGGCCCAAGCAGCATCGCGAACCGGCCGATCCCGAGGCCGCTCGCGAGCGTGCGGGACGTCTGCTGGAATTTCTCGCGAAGAAACTGGTCGCGAAACCGGACGAGGTGAGCGTCGATTATTTCCCACCCGAAAACGGCGAGAGCGCCGTGATCGAGCTGGTCGTCGATCCGGAAGATCTCGGCAAGGTGATTGGGCGCAACGGACGCGTCGCGCAAGCGTTGCGCACGATCGTGCGCGCGACCGCCGAAGGACGCGTGTCGGTAGAGATCTTCGATACGAGCGAATTGGAAGCCGAAGAAGAAGACGAATCTTCGGACGATGCCGGAGACGAATAACTCCGGGCCGGAGCTGCCTGTGGGGCGTATCGCCGGCGTGTTCGGCATACGCGGAGAACTCAAATGCGACCCGACCAGCGCGGGTCGCATGCTTTTTACGACGGGCGCAGCACTTCGGATACGACTCGCGGATGGTTCGTCGGATACCGTGCGCCTCGCGGCGGTTCGCGAGCATAAGGACCGCCTGCTGATCCGTCTGCCGGGCGTCGAATCTGCGAACGACGCGCAGGTCTACATCAATGCAACCTTCTACGCCGATCGCGGACGGATCGAACTGGAGCGCGGTGAGTTCCTGGACGTCGATCTCATCGGCTGCGATCTCGTCGACGTTACAGGCAAAACGATCGGAGCGGTGAGTGCGGTGCAGCACTATCCGAGTTCCGACATGCTCATCGTGCGGGGTAAGATGGTGCCGATGGTTGCGGCATTTATCAAATCGATCGACGTCCGCTCAAAACGAATCACCGTGGATTTACCGCTAGGCTTACTAGACGACACGCAAGCCGAAGAGGGCTAAGCTACACGCGCGTTTTCCGGTCACATCGCTGCAAGCGCAGCGTGCATCATGTCATCGTGAGGTATCGAACGACCGCGAGCGCAGCGAGCGGCTTGTCATCGTGGGTGTGGGTATCGAACGCCTGCGAACGCAGTGAGCGGCCACGTCATCGTGAGGTATCGAACGACCGCGAACGCAGCGAGCGCCTACGTCATCGTGAGGTATCGAACGACCGCGAACGCAGTGGGCGCCTACGTCATCGTGAGGTATCGAACGACCGCGAACGCTGTGAGCGGCGCCGAGCTTGTCGAGGCGTCCGTCCCGCGTGAAAGGCGCACGTGGAAGAACGTCTTTTCTTCGTATACATGGTGCTTTGCGCCGACGCCAGCTACTACATCGGTATTACCAACAGCATCGACGCACGCGTAGGGCAGCATAATGAAGGCATTGATCGCCATTGCTACACGTACACGCGGCGGCCGGTGCAACTCGTCTATGCTGCGGAGTTCGCGAATCCCAGCGAAGCAATCGCATGGGAGAAACAGATCAAAGGTTGGTCTCGCCGGAAGAAAGACGCGCTGGTCCGCGGTGACTGGGCATCAATCAAGCGGCTCGCGGCGGAGTAGGCCTCGACAATCTCGGCGCCGCTCGCTGACGCTCGCGGTCGTTCGATACCTCACGATGACAAGGCCGCTCACTGGCGCTCGCGGTCGTTCGATACCTCACGATGACAAGGCCGCTCATTGGCGCTCGCGGTCGTTCGATACCTCATGATGACGTGGGCGCTCGCTGACGCTCGCGGTCGTTCAGGGGCGGCGAACGTTAGCCGTTTTCCGGGTGATCCTTTGCGTATGTCGTGACGGCGTTCGTTACGGCGTCCTGCAGCGAGCCTGCTGTCGCGGTTTGCTCGGCGAGTTTTGCTCCCCAGCACGTGTACACGTCGAGCGTAAACGTCCAATCCGTATGGGTGCCGAAGCCGCGCCGCTCGCTTTTCGCGGCCAGCGTACCCGTGGCAATCGTGTTGTTGCGATCGGTGCCGCACAGTGAGTCCGCGGTTTTCTGCAGGTTCACGCCCGGCGAGTTGGTCATGCGTGCGTTGTAATACGTATTGAGCGCCGAATACAGCTGTGAGGTTGCGGAAGAGAGGTTGCCGGCGGGAACGCTGCCGTTCACATGCGCGACCAGCACGCCCTTCGCCGGTTTCTTGACGGCTGCGGTGCTCGCGGACTTGCTCTTTCCGTGACGGAAAAGCCCCGCTAACCCGGAGATGCCTTGGCCGAGGTTTGCCTGCCCGCTCGGCATCGCCGTGGGCGCCGCGGTAGCTTGTGCCGCCGCGTAGTCCTGCTGCAGACCGCGGATCTGGTTCATGATCGCATCGTGAATGGCGATGGCTTGCGACGAGGCGTCTTCGAAGGATTGAATTTGCGCGGTTTGTCCCGTAATCATCGCGCCGCTGCGCGTCGAAACGACTTGCTCGACGAGCGAGACGCCGCCGCCGAGCGGCGTCATGTAGCCGCTGACGTAATAGTCCGCGTTGACGCTTTTCGCATACTTTAGATAGTCCGCGCGCGTGACGCTGGCCGGCGCACCGATCGCGTCGATGCCGCCCGCGCTATTCATCACGTCCACGAACAGGTTTGCGGCCTTCTCGCCGTTGCCGGGCGCAATGTCGCTGCTTGCGCCGAAGGGATAGACGACGACGATTGGCAGGCTTACGGGCTGCAGCGTCGGCGAAGGCGTGGGAGTCGGCGTGGCTTTGGCGGTCGGACGCGCAGGTGCCGCACCGGCCAATGCGATTGCCAAACAAAGCAGAACTACGGCGGGAAGTCGACGCACAAAGATCCTCTCGAGAGACGTCAGGATATCCGATCCAGAAACGCCGCAATATGCTCGTTCGTTTCCGTGGGCTGGTCGGTCATCACAAAATGACCGGCGCCGGGAACTATTCGCGCCTGCGCCCCCGGAACCCGGTCCGCGAGTGCGACGGCATACTTTGCGGGCGCCAGTTTGTCCGCTTCACCGGTAACGGCGAGCAGCGGCCTCTCGATGAGTTGCAGCCGGTCCAGCACGTCGAAGGCATCGCAGGCCTCAAAGTCACGCAATGTCTGCTCTTGGCCGACGCGCTGCATCATCGTCACTGCAGCCTCGACTCGGTCAGGCGCCGGTTCGGCGAAGAAGTAGCCCGCTACCGTGTGCGCCGTCGTGGGGAAGTCCGTGCGAAAGCCCTCGAGGAACGCAGGCGCGACGCGCATGCGGGCTCCGCCGCCTAGGAGGGCGACCCCGGCGAGCCAGGGACGCCTGCGCAGGGCCAGTTCGAGGGCGATGGCGCCCCCCATCGAGTGACCGCACAGCATGACGCGGTCCAGGCGCTCGCGGGCGACATACGCGTCGAGCGCATCGGCAAACTCCGCAATACTCCGGGGCGAGCCCGGACAAAGGTGGCCCGGAAGATTCGGCGCGTGCGCATCGGCGAAAGCCGGCAGCTGCGCCGCGAATACCTCGCCCGTGCAGCCCGCTCCGTGAATGAAGAGCGTTGTCACGATGCGGCTTGTCCCTCCGTTTCAACGACGGCTTGATCGGCGTTGCCGACCGGATCTACAAGTGGCGCGACGTGTTCGGTGCCCTTGAGATGCGCCCAGCCCGCCGAGAGCTCCGCGCCGAACAAAAAAATCACGCCGATGAGATAGAACCACAGCAGCAAAACCAGTGGCGCCGACAGTGCGCCGTACACGCGCGTGAAGTCGACATGCACGGTATAGAACGCAAATGCAAACTGGACGGCCGGCCACATCAGCGCCACGAACGATGCGCCCGGAACGGCGAACTGCCAGCGCACGGGCCGGTTCGGCAGAAACGTGTAGAGGAAGATCACGATGACGAAGACCAGCGCCATCGAGATGAGGTACGCCAGGATCTGCGAGAAATTTCGCGGGTCGGTGACTTTCGCAACCGCAAAGACGATGGAGACCGCGACCGGCATGCCGATCGCGAGCAGCATGACCAGTCCGGTCAGCGGGAGCATGATGATCGAAAGCAGCAGATCGTGCAGCAGCGGACGGCTTTTGGGAACGGCCAGCGCGCGGTTGAGCGCATATGCCAGGCCCATGAACAGGTTTTTGGCCGCCCATACGACGACCACGAAGGCGATGACGCTCGAAAGCCCGCGTCCGTAAACGTACGTGCGTAAGTTCGCCGCTACCGTATCGTGCAACGCCGGTGCGAACGTATCGAAAAACGAGAGCACTTGGCTATCGGCATTTGGAATGATCAGCGAGGCGGCGGTCAGCACGAGCACCAGCAGCGGGAATATGGCGAAGAGCGCGTTGAAAGCGATTGCCTGTGACAAGAACGCGCAGCCGTCGCGGGAGAACCGCATGCCGGCTTCCCGGAACGCTAGGATGAGCCGCATCATTCCATCCCTGTGTATCGAGGTTGGGAAGTGATTTTCCCACTAGCCGCCGTCACGCTAACCGTGGTGCTCGATGGCCGGCCCGTGCGCTCGTATAACCCGCCGTATATTGCCGGCGGTCACGTCATGGCGCCGCTGGATCCGTACGTCACGGCGATTGCGCGCAGCATCGAATACGACGGGCGCGCGCTCATCGTGCGTTTGGGAGACGCGTTCGCGCAGGTCGCTATGCCGTCGGCTCCGTTGCCGGACCGTTATGAAAACGTCTACGTTGAATTTGCGCCGCTCGCGCGCACGCTCGGCGCGCGCGTTTGGCTGGATTCGCGTACGCACACGCTGTACGTGCAAACGCCGCGGGCCGCTATCGCGACGCCGACGCCGTTCAATCCCGCGGTGCCGCAAAATGCGCCGGCGATCGTGTTCACGCCCACGCCCGCACAGACGGCGCGGCCAATCGTTACCGGGACGCCGCTCCCGCGCCGGACTCCGCTGCCTGCGCAATCGCCGCCAAGTCGCGATCTCCAAGGCCGCGCGCGGATGCCTCGCGCAGCAGCTGTTCGACGGCAGCGATAAGCGGCAGTTCCAAGCTGCCGGCCGCGCGCAACATAAGCTGCGCATCTTTGTGCGCCATGTCCAACGTCCACGTCGGCTCGTAATCGCCGTGCGCCATACGTTTGCCGCGGCCGGAAATCTGTCCGGACGGATCGTAGCGTTCGAACAACGAGTACGCGGTGACGCGGTCGATGCCGTTCGCCTGAGCGATGGAGAACATGTCGTTCAAACCGCCGACGACGGTGAGAATCATCGCGTTGCCCATGAGTTTGAACACCGCTGCGGTATCTTCGCGCTCGCCGAGATACCAGAGGCTTCCCGTCATCGCTTCCAGCGCTTCGCGCACCCCTTCGAAGAGCGGTTTATCGCCCGACGCAAGCATCAAGCCCGTCGAAGCGGCCGCATTTGGCGGCCCCATGAATACGGGCGCGTGAAGAAATGGAATGCCGCGTTCCCGTAGACGCTGTCCGCGATGCGGAACATTTGCCGGCAGCACCGTGGTGTGATCGATGACCGGCGTGTTTGCCGCAATCCCTTCGAATGCGCTGTCCAGCGTTGAGTCGACGGATTCATCGCTGTGTAAGCAAAGATGTACCCGGTCCGCTCCGCGCGCCGCTTCCGCCGGATTGCGCACGGCCAGGGCGCCGTACGCCTGCAGCGCTTGCGCTTTTGCAAACGTGCGGTTCCATACGCGCACGTGTACGCCACGGCGGCAGAAGGCTTGAACGAAGCCCGAGCCGAGCATTCCGGCTCCATAAAATGCGATGGTTTCCACGAATCTTTAGATACCCATCACCTGTGCCGCGCGCTGCGCCACGTCGTGCAGAACGCTCGCATCGAACGGCGAGCGAAGCCCGGCCGAACGCACGAGAGCCTGGAACGGCAGTTTGCCGCCGCGGCTGCAGAGTGCGCGGTAATCGGCGAGCGCGCCGCCGTAGTCATCGAGCGAACGGACCCAGAACTGGAGCGCGCAGCAGAGCGCAAGCGTGTAGTCGATGTAGTAGAACGGCATCTGATAGATGTGCCGCTGTATTTGCCAGTAAGCGCCATGCTCGAGGTGCTCGACGCCGCCGTTGCGCCGCCACGGAAGATACGTCGCCTCCAGTTGTTTCCAGAATGAATGACGATCGCCGGGCGCCGCGTCGGGATTCTCGTAGACGAAATGCTGGAAGTGATCGACCGCCGCGCCGTACGGCAAGAACAGAATCGAAGATTTCAGATGCTGCAGGCGGTAGCGCTGGGCGTCGCTTCCGAAGAAACGCTCGAGCTGCGGCCACGCGAAGAACTCCATCGACATCGAGTGCACTTCGCACGCTTCATAGGTGGGCCACAAATAATCCGATATCGGTATTTCGCGGCTCGAATAGTTTTGGAACGCATGTCCCATCTCGTGAACGAGCACGTTGACGTCGTGCGTCGTTCCGTTGAAGTTGGCGAAGATGTACGGCAGCCCGTAGGTCGGGAAACTCGTGCAGAACCCCCCGCTCGCTTTGCGGTCGCGCGATCGCAAATCGAGCAGATCGCGGTCGATCATCAATTCGGCAAAACCGCCGATCTCGGGGCCGAGCGCGCCGAACGCGTCCCGCGCCACGGAAAGCATACGGTCATACTCCTGCGGCGGTTTCGGTGCTCCGCCGGGATCGAAGACGTGCTCGTCCCAAATCATCAGCTCGTTCAAGCCGAGTTCGTGCGCTTGCGCCGCGGTAATGCGCTTTGCCAGCGGCACGATCTCCGTGACGATTTGTTCGCGGTAGCGCGCAACGTCCGCCGGGCCGTAGTCCGTGCGCGTGAGACGGCGGTACGCGAGTTCGATGAAGTTGTGGTACTCGAGTTCGCGTGCCGTCTGCGTTCGCACCTGAACGAGATCGTTGTAGATGCGGTCGAGCTGCTCGCGGTGCCGTGAGAAGAACTCCCACTTGGTAACCGCAGCTTCGCGCCGGAGCGCGCGGTCCGGATTCTCCGCGAATTTGGCGATCTGCGAGAGGTTCAAGTGCTCGCCGGCAAAATCGTATTCCGCCTGCGCGAGCAGTTCGGTGTACTCGTCCTGCAGCGTCGCCTCGCGGACGACGAAGGTCTCGACGATTGGATCGTATGCCGTGACTTCGGTTTCCCAGCGCGTGAAGAGATACGATCCCAGCTCGCGCTCGAGCGCGGCTCGAAGCGGCGAAGAGAGAAACTTTTTCTTGAGCGCGTTCTCCAGGCCCGTCATCTTCGGACGCAGCTCGTTCAACCGATCTGCGGCGGCTTTGTACTCCGGATTTGCCGTGTCTTGTTGAAAACGCAGATCCGTAAGCGCGGACCAGCTGTAAAATTCGCGCCGCTGGACGTCCCAGTCGGTAAAGACTGCGAGCGCTTGTACAGGCGAACCGGCATTTTCGAGGCGTGCCGTCAGTTCGTCATACGACGCCTGCGCGCGCTCGAAGTCCGGCGGCGCCGCGGTGATGTCGTCGAAATTGCGGGCAGGTTTGAACGTCGGCGGTGCGGTCAGCATGCGCCTACCCTACACCGCCGGAAGTCGCCTCGCCTGCGGCCCCGCGGAGCTACGCCGAAGGGGTCGGTTGCTGCGCGCGCCGATGGCGCGTTGCGTAGGTCAAGAGCGCGAGAACGATGGCCGCGCCGATCAGTACCCAGCGTATCTGCGTGGAATAGAACGGAAAATTGATGACGCGGTCGAGCGAGTACTTTCCGAATCCGGAATAGTCGAACGCGAGCGCTGCGGCGATGTTGGCAGCGGGCAATTCCCAGCCTTTATTCGCGTTGAAATATCCGTTCGGCAGGTGAACGGTGAGAATCGCGACCAGCATGACGAGAATGACGAGCGCGGGTCCGATGCCGTTGAGCACCCCGACGGCAACCAGCAGTCCGCCGAGCAGTTCGCCAAAACCGGATGCAAGGGCATACAGCGTACCCGGGCGGTAGCCGAGGCTTTCCATGTAGGCGGCGGTACCGGAAACGCCTGCGCCCCCGAACCACCCGAAGAGCTTTTGCGACCCGTGCGCGGCCACACCGAGACCGATGATCAGCCGGGCGATAAGAATTGCTGCATTCATAGATCGACTCTAGAAGGCTCACGCATGCATGTCAATCGATCGGCGCAGAGGCGCGGCGCTAGCGCCTTTGGAAAAGCCCTAGCGTGAAAGCTCTGCTCGCCTTCCTCGTCGCCGCGACGCTCGGCACCGCAGTTGCCGGTGCGGCGCAGTTCGGAGATCTCACTTACCGCTGGATCGGACCCGCCGTCATGGGCGGCCGCCTCGACACTGTGGCCGGCATTCCCGGTAATCCGCTGATCATCTATCTGGGACACGCCTCCGGAGGCTTATGGAAATCGACGGACGGCGGACTGACGTTCGACGACGTCTTCCAATCCGGCAAAAGCAGCGCGATCGGCGCAATCGCGATCGATCCGCACGATCCGCAACGCGTGTTTATTGGGACCGGTGAAGCATTTCCGCGCAACACCGCTGATTACGGCGATGGATTGTGGCGCAGCGACGACGGCGGCAAAAAGTGGAAGCAGCTCGGATTTGCGGACAGCGGAAGCATTGCGAAGATCGCCGTGAGCCCCGCCGACTCGCGCGTCGTTCTCGCCGCCGTGCTCGGACATGAATTCGCAGCGGGTGGGCAGCGCGGCATCTATCGAAGCGCGGACGGCGGAGTGCATTGGACGCGCGTCCTGTACGTCAACGATACTACCGGCGGAAGCGATCTGGCATTCGATCCCAAGGATCCGCGCGTCGTCTACGCGGGAACGTTTGATTTCTTGCGCCGTCCGTGGACGTTGCGCAGCGGCGGTTCCGGCAGCGGACTCTACAAGTCGCGTGACGCCGGCAAAACGTGGACGCTTCTCACCGGTGCACGAGTGAAGAACGGCTTGCCGCGTGGGCCCATCAGCCGCGTCGGCGTAAGCGTTTGCCGCAGCAATCCGAATGTCGTCTACGCGTTCGTTCCGGCTAAGGACGGATTACTGTACCGTTCAACCGACGGCGGCGCCCATTGGAATATGCGCAACAACAGTCAAGACGTCGACTTCCGGCCGTTTTACTTCTCGCAAGTTCGCTGCGATCCGGCGAACCCGCAGAAGGTATACGCAATAGCGGGTGCGCTGCTCGTTTCGCGGGACGGGGGGCGCAAATTTCACTACGCGGGCGGCGGTGGCGATAACCACGATCTCTGGATCGACCCTCTCGACGATAAGCGGCTGCTCAACGGCAGCGACATGGGTTTTCACTATTCGGTGAACGGCGGCAAGACGTGGAACTACGACGACGTCGTTCCGTTCGCGCAAGTCTACCGCGTCGGTTATGACATGGATACGCCGTATCACGTCATGGGCGGCTTGCAAGATCACGAAGTGTGGCGAGGGCCTACAGCCGTGCTCAGCCGCAACGACGGCGTGGGCGGCGGCGATTGGCTCAACGTTTCGGATTGGGGAGACGGCCAATACGCCACTGCGGATCCGCGCGATCCGAACGTCATTTATGAAGACACGCATTTTGGCGATCTCGTCCGCGCCAATTTGACGACCGGCGAGCGGCGTTACATCTCCCCGCAGCCGATCATTGCATTCGGAACGGGTGCCTCGACGTATCCGTACCGTTTCAATTGGAGCGCGCCGCTGCTGCTCTCGCGATTCGATCCCGACGTCTTGTATTATGGCGGGAACGTGCTTTTCAAATCCACGGATCAGGGTGCGACGTGGAGCATCGCAAGCCCGGACTTGACCAAGTGCGATCCGGCGCAACTGGGCCGAAGCGGCGGACCGATCACGTACGACAACACGAATGCGGAGTCGTATTGCACCATCTACACCATCGGTGAGGACGCTCGCGACCCGCAGACCGTGTGGTACGGCACCGACAACGGACACCTGGAAATAACTCGAAACGGCGGCGGCGCGTGGCACGACGTCATCGGAAACGTCCCGGGACTACCGGCACCCGCGCGCGTTGCCGCGATTTCCCCCTCTGCCGTAACGCCTGGGACGGCGTACGCGGCCTTCGACCGGCACATGTGGAACGACTACGCCCCGTACGCGTACGTCACGCGCGACTACGGCGCGCATTGGCAGCGCATCACCGGCGGCCTGAAAAGTTACGTGCACGTCGTGCGCGAGGATCCGCGCAATACGTCCGTGCTGTATGCAGGCACCGAGCGCGGCGTCTGGGTGTCATTCGATTCGGGTGCGCACTGGACCGATTTCCGCCTGGGCTTGCCGCACGTGCCCGTTTACGATCTGCAAATACATCCGCGTGACAACGATTTGATTCTGGGCACGCATGGGCGGGGCTTTTACGTGCTCGACGATGTGACGCCGCTGCAGCATTGGACACAGGTGCAGAGCGGCGTGCCGTATCTGTTCGCGCCGATGCCGGCGCTGCGATATACGGGGGCGTTCTACCACGAGCACGGGCGCGGCGCATTCGTCTCGGAGAATAAGCCGTACGGGGCACTGTTTACGCTCTATCTGCCGCGTGCGCCGCAGCCGGCTTCCCGGAAGGTGAAGCCATCGGTGCGCGTGCGGATTTTCGAGGGCAGCGGGACGCAAATTGCGGCCTTCAACGCGAGCGTGCACGCGGGCATCAACCGCTTTACGTGGGATCTGGCAACGCAGCTGCCCGCCGGAGCGCCGAGCGCGCACGATCCGCGCCAATCCTACATTTTCTATCCCATGGAGTTCGGTACCCCCGCTTTGCCGGGCACATACGATGCGCGCATCGACGTCTTCGGAAGAACGCTGCAAGCACCCGTTACGGTGCAGATGGATCCGCACAACAAGGCATCGATGGACGATCTGAAGGCTCAATATGATGCGCTGCAGTCTCTGGGCGTCACGCTTGCAAACGTGGAAGCGGTGATGGCGCGCATGGAGGCCGCGCGCAAACGGTGCCGAGCCGCAGCGCGTATCTTGGACAGCCTGCGCAACGCCGAGCCGAGCGGATACCGCTCGCCCGCCGAACTCTCGGAGCAAATCGCGTACCTGCGCTACATCCTCGCGCAGTATTCGGGGCCGCCCACGCAAACGCAGCAGCAGTTGATCGAACGCTATGCGTCGCAGGCGAAAGCGGTGCAGGCGGAGGCCGCGAACGCATGTCCGTAACGCAGCCACGCTACGGCACGTGGAAGTCCGTCCTGATCAATGCGTTTTGGGTGCCGCTGCACTTTCAAGACACGGCACTGATCACGATATCGGTACCCGCGGCGCTGCTCGTGATCGCTCCGCAGGACCACGTGCGGGTTTTCGCGGTCATGGCGGCACTGGTATCGTTCGTCTCGATGATCGTGCCGCCCGTAGCGGGCGCCATTTCCGATCGTCTCCGTCTTCGCGGCGTGCCGCGCCGTATTCCGATTTTGGTCGGCGCAGCGCTCGACGTCGCGTGCTTGCTCATGATGGCCGAGGTACACTCCCTCGGTTTGTTCATGACGTTTCTGCTGCTCGCAACGCTGGGCGCGAACATTAGCTTAGCGGCGTATCAAGCGTTGATTCCGGACATCGTCCCGCAAGCATCGTGGGGCGCGGTCTCCGGCGTGCGAAGCGTGGCAATGGTCGTCGGTACGGTCGTGGGCATCGGTGTTGCAGCCGGAACGTACCCCGCGAGCACGTTCATCGGCATCGCGGTCGGCATGGGGCTCGGCGCGCTGACGCTTTTCCGCGTCGGCGAGCACCGGATACCGGATCAGCCCGAAGAGCACGCGCACATAAGCGATTGGAACGATTTCACGGTCGTGTTCGGCGCGCGCGCATTTCTCGCGTTCGGGCTCGCCTTGCTGATGACGTTCGTACTATATTTCTTCCGCGATATCTTGCACGCTGCCAATCCCTCGGGCAGCACCGGCCTCGTCGCTGCGTGTTCGCTGATCGGCGCGATCGCCTCCGGCATCGGCCTGGGCTGGCTTTCCGACCGCGTGCCGCGTAAAGTCGTCGTTGCAATGTGCGGTATTCCGATGGCGCTCGCCGCGGCGGGTTTCGGTCTGGTTCCGCAAGAGCAATGGATGTTCGTGTTTGCCGGGCTGTTCGGTGTCGGCTTCGGCGGGATCATGTCGACGGGCTGGGCCCTCGCGATGGACTCGGTGCCCAAACTGCGCGACGTTGCGCGCGATCTCGGCATTTGGGGAATTGCGCAGAACTTTCCCGCTGTCATCGCGCCCCTCGCGGGTGGCTGGATACTGGCCGCGTACGGCGGCACGCTTAGCGGATACCGCGTGTTGTTCTTTACCGCTGCCGCGAGCTTCTTGGCCGGATCCGCGGTCGTTCTCGCGGTCGGAAAGCGCCCGATCATCCCATGGTGGGGCGCCATTGCGCGCAGCGTTGCGGCGGTATTCGTAACGACCTACACGCGCCTGACGTACCGCATTCGGGTCTTCGGCAGTTTACCGCAGGGCCGCGGCCCTTCGCTGCTCATTGCCAACCATGAAGTCGAGCTCGATTTAATGCATCCGTTCAGTTCGCTCGTTTTGCGCGGCGGATGGCATTCGCCGGTCATTGCCGCATGCGCGAAGCTGATGTACGAGCCGGGATTCATGGCGGTGCGCATACCGTGGCTCTGGCGCCCGCTTAAAAACGTCAATCTCGGCTGGCTCTTCGAAGGCATGGGAATGCTGCCGCTCGAGAACGAGCTGCAATCGCGATCGATTGCGCGGTGGGCCTGGGGCGTGCAACGGCGTCACGGCGTTTTACCGTTGCATCAAATATTCAAAGCGCCCGCGCTTGAAGCGAGCGGTTTTGCAGGCTGCACGACCGAGGACGTGTTTTCCGCGGAGCATTTCAAACGTGCGCAAGAAACGTACATGCGCCTTTCGGACTTGAACGTCACGTACCGCAAAGAAGCATTCGATGAGATGAAAGAAGGCATCGAACGCGATCTGCAGCGCTTCGAAGATGTGGTGCGCCGCGGCGCAACGTTTTGCGTGACGCCGGAAGGCGAATACACGTTGACCGGCGCGATGCTGCCGTTCCGCGGCATTTGGGAACGCATGCTCCCGCACGCCCAGGATATTTTTCTCGCGGCGATCAGCTACGATCCGTTCGTCGGTAAGCGCCTAGCGCAATTCTACCGCCTCACGCGCGCCCGCAGCAGCGAAACCGCTATTGCGGATCTCAAAGCTGCTCGGCCGGTTACGACCAGCGCCATTATCGGCGAGTGGCTGGCCTCGCGCAACGGCACGTTCACGCAAGAAGAAGCGGCGGCGGCAATCGAAGCGCGCGTGCGTTCGTTGCCGCGCGATCTCTTCGTCGAGCCGCGTTTGCGGCGCAATCCGCGCAGACTCGCCGCCAGCGCGGTTCAGCGAATGACCGAACTCGGAATCCTCGAGCGGGTGGACGGCCGCTACCGCTTGACCGAGCGGCGCACGCACCCCAAGTTCCCGGGCGTTGCCGATATCGTCGCGTTCCAGGCACGTTTCTTCAGAGAAACGCTCGAGGGTCTGCAAGCCCGCGCCAGCGCATAGCCGGGCCGTACTAATCGCCAGGGACGTTCGGGGATGCTCGGGCGGCAGCAAGGCAGGGTATGGTGGAAGCATGGTTTTGGCGGGAGCGATTTTTCTCGCGGCGGTTGCCGGGGCGGCGCTCGCCTTCGCGTTGCTTTCGCGCCGCCAGCGCCCACGCGCGGCCGTACGCGAACCCATGCGGGTGACGTCCGGTGAAGTGCAGCTCGTGCGGCCCAACCCGACGAGCGTCGAAGGTTTGGAAATCCGTTACTCGCCGGACGCGCTCGTGCGTGCCGTTCGCGTTGGTGCGATGAACTCGGAGCACAAAGAGTTGCTGCTCACGATGGACCAGGCGCAGTGGCAGCGCCTGCCCGTCGCGCAAAGACAAGAAGTGCTCGCCGCGGCGCGCAGCACATGGGCGAGCAAGATGTGCGCCGCGGGACCGGATATCGCGTACGTGGTCGTCGAAACGGAGCGCGGCGACATCGTCGGCCGCGCCGACCCGCACAGCGTTACGGTTTTGTAGGCAGCGGAGCCGGAGCCGCAAACCGCATCCACAACACGTAGACCGGCGCTCCCGATAGCAGAATGAGCAGCCCAATCAGGGTGTCTCGCGGAAAAGCGACGTAGGAATTGATCACGACCGCTAAACTGACGGCTGCAAAGAGCACGGTGCTCCACGGGTGCAGCGGCACGCGCACCCCCCCCGCCTCGCCGCCGGACCGGCGGCTGCGAAAAACGAAGATCGCGACGGCGAACAGCACCATGTACAGGAAATCCATCGACGTCACGTAGTTCAGGATCTGATCGTATCTGCCGGAGAGCACGATGACGATGGAGACGGCCGCTTGCAGCAAAATTGCAACGACGGGGGCCTGGGTTTGCGGATTGACGTACGCGATCTGCTTGAAGAACAGCCCGTCGCTCGCCATTGCAAAATACAAGCGCGGAATGGCCAGCGCGGTGTTGCTCAAGAATCCCAGCGTCGAAAGCGCGATGCATCCCGTCATCAGCGCCGCGGCGATGGGGCCGATCGACGCGCGCAAAATATCCGTCGCCGGCGCTTGACTCGCGGCCAGACCCGCTGGGCCGAGTACGCGCAGACCCACGACGGTCACCGCTATGTAGAGAACAACGACGCCGATGACGCCCCAAATAAGACCGAGCGGAAGGGTCCGCTGCGGTTCGACGAGCTCTTCATCCATGAACGGAGCCGTTTGCCAGCCGTCATACGAATAGAAGACGGGCAGCAGCGCCGCGCCGAGCGCGCCGACCAGCGCGATCCCGTGCGGCGCAACGATTGCTTGCGCATGCGCGATCGACGACGGTGCAAAAAATGCCGCGACGATCAGACCCGCGATGGCTGCGATCTTGAGCACCATCAGCACGTTTTGAATGCCGACGCCTTTGCCGACGCCGAAGCAGTTGATCCCGCTCATGAGCGCGATCACGATCACCGCAAGCGGAGCCGTTTGGACGTGCAGCAGCGGCGCGGCGTAGATGGCAAACGTTGCCGCCGTCGCCGCATACGAGCCGCTGTTCGTGACGAACAGCGACGTCCAGCCGGACATGAAGGCCAGCATCGGATGAAATGCATCGCGCAAGTAGCCGTAACTGCCGCCGACGCTCGGACGGCGCCACGCGAGCTCGGCGAAGATGAACGCGCCGATGAGCGCGATGATGCCGCCGACTATCCAAACGGCGAGAATCAGCGCGGTGGTGTGCGCGCGCGCTGCGACGACTGAGGGATTCATGAAGATCCCGGTGCCGATGATGCCGCCCATGACGATGAGGACCGCATCGAACGCGCCAAGCCGGCGCGCGAGTTTGCTCACTCGCTCATCACGCTGCGATAATGACGGTCGAATGCATGCAGCAGTCCCTCGGCCTGACTATAGGGCCCGGGCGTATACGCGCGGGAGGTCACGCCGAGTTGCGTGAGCTCGTTGACGCGCCAGTCCTGCCGGTTGGTTTCATCCCAGAACGCGATTGCATCGCTCGCGTCGAAGTCCGGTTCGTGCATGGCGTTTTCGTCGAACAGCCATTCACAGACGACGCGCGTGGCGGCAGCATCCACCGGCGTAACGTAATGCGCCATGACGTAGTCCGGATGCAAGCTGAGCAGCAGCGATGGGAAAACCGTGTAGTAGTACACGCGCGAACGGTTCTCGCCGGTAACACCCGGAAGCTGGCCGCGGGCGGTGCGTCCCGACGCCGTTAGGGTTGCCGTTTCGTCCCGAAGCGTCGAGTAGCCGCCGAGAATCGGGCCCTCCACGAAATCGTTGAGTCCGCTATCCCACGGTGACAGTTTTTCGAGCTGCGGGTGAATCACGGGACAATGGTAACATTCGGAATAGTTTTGGAAGACGAGTTTCCAATTGCACGCGAGTGCGTACTCGATGCGGCGAGCGGACCGCAACGAACCCGGGTTCCATGCGGCGATGCGCTCGCGCAGCGGTTCAAACAGTGAATCGAACGGCACGTGCGGATCGAGCGCGACGAAGATGAAGCCGTCGCGTTCGGTAAGTGCGGCTTCGTGCAGCGGATAGGCGCCGCGATCGAAACCGGGCACATCGTCCATATTGCGCGCCGCGACGAGGCAACCGTCGAGACCGTACGTCCACGCGTGGTACGGGCACTGAATGCTGCCCTTGAACGTACCGGCATCGTCCTGACAGAGCCGGGTGCCGCGATGGCGGCAAACGTTGTAGAAGGCGTGGGCGGCGCCGTCAGTGTCTCGCGTGAGAATAAGGCTTTCACCGGCGACGGTCATCGTAATGAAAGCGCCCGGCGCAGCGATCTGCGTGCTGCGGCCGGCGCAGACCCACGAGCGCGAAAATATGCGGCGCCGTTCGCGTTCGTAGACGTCTGCCGACGTGTACGCCGCGCCCTCGAGCGTTCGTGCGGCGGCGGGCGCGGAGGCCTTCACGAAAGTCCGCATGAGCGCAATGTTCCGCTCCCCGCGGCCGCGCGCCTGTTACTTCACGAGCTGCGGAAAACGTTCGCGCAGGTGCGCAAGCTTCGGCTTATCGTTGATGACGACGTACGGATTGTCCGGATTGTGGGCAACGTAGTCTTGATGGTACTGCTCGGCCCGGTAAAATGTTTGCAGGGGCGCAATCGTCGTGACGATTGGCGCCCGATATACGCGGCGCTGCTGCAAGCGCGCGATGTACGCTTGCGCCGCGGCACGTTGCTCCGGAGTCGTGTAAAAGATCTCGGAACGGTATTGCGTCCCCTCGTCAGGGCCTTGACGATCGAGCTGCGTCGGATCGTGCGCGACCAGAAAATACACGTCGAGCAGCTGGTTGAAGGTGATACGCGATGGGTCGTAGGTTATCTCAACCGATTCCGCGTGCCCGGTTTCACCCGTGCTGACGATATCGTAGTGCGCCGTGGCCGCGCTGCCGCCCGCGTACCCCGCGGCGGCGCGCGTGACGCCGCGCACGTCTTCGAACACGGCCTGCATTCCCCAAAAGCAGCCGCCGGCGAGAACGACGCGCTGCGTATGCGCGGGGGACGCGCCAAGCATCGACGCGGCGAGTGCGGCTAGCGCGAGAAGGCGGAATACATTGTTCATACCAACAGTACGCTCGTGAACGGAATTTGGATGCATGGCGCTCTTTGAACCTTTAGAGATCCGCGGCGTGACGCTGCGCAACCGCATCGTCGTCTCACCGATGTGCGAGTATTCCAGCACCGACGGCTTCGCAAACCGCTGGCATGTCGTGCATTTGGGCAGCCGCGCGGTCGGCGGCGCGGCTCTCGTCTTCACGGAGGCGGCGGCCGTATCGCCCGAAGGGCGTATTTCACCGGCGGACCTGGGCATCTACCGCGACGAGCATGTGGCGCCGTTGCGCGAGATCGTGGACTTTATCCACGAACACGGCGCAATCGCGGGCATTCAGCTGGCGCACGCGGGGTTCAAGGCAAGCACGGCGCCCCCGTGGGAAGGCGGCGAACCCGTACCGCCCGCGGCGGGCGGATGGGAGCGCGTCCTCGCGCCGAGCGCCGTGCCGTTCCGCGAACGCTGGATCGTTCCGCACGCGCTGAGCGCCGCTGAAATCGCGCTCGTCGTCGATGAGTTCGCAACTGCAGCGCGTCGTGCGCTGACCGCGGGCTTTCGCATCATCGAGATTCACGCCGCGCACGGCTATCTGCTTCACGAATTTCTCTCGCCGCTGGCTAACCGCCGTGACGATGCGTACGGCGGTTCGTTTGAAAACCGCACCCGCATCGTGCGCGAAACCGTGCGAGCCGTGCGCGCGCAGATGCCGGACGATTTGCCGCTGTTCGTGCGTGTGTCCGCCAGCGATTGGGTCGATGGCGGCTGGACGGTCGAAGATAGCGTTGCACTGGCGCGCGATCTGAAACCGCTCGGCGTCGATCTCATCGACGCGTCCAGCGGAGGCATCGTACCGCACGCAAAAATTCCCCTCGGGCCCGGATATCAAGTGCCGTTTGCGCGGCGCATCCGCGAGGGTGCGAACGTCCGCACCGGCGCGGTTGGCCTCATCACGCACGCGCGGCAAGCCGACGAGATTGTTGCAAGGGGGAGCGCGGACGTGGTGCTGCTCGCGCGCGAATTGCTGCGCCAGCCGTACTGGCCGCTGCTCGCGGCAGCGCAACTCGGCATTGACGTCCCGTATTGGCCGAAGCAGTACGCCCGCGCGAAACCGCACTAGGACGCACATCGTATTGAAAGTGACGCGCGTAGCGATGAGTCGCGGACAGGCACGCCGCGTCGGGCTTGCGGCGCAGCGGTTTGGCGTCCCTCGGCCGGCTAACGTTTCGACGGCGCACCTCCGCCGTCTCATCGAACAGCTCGGGGCGATTCAAATCGATTCGGTGAACGTGCTCGTCCGCTCGCACTATCTGCCGGCCTTTTCCCGCTTCGGCCCGTACGATCGTACGTTGCTCGAACGCGTCGCGTATGGAAAGCCGCGGCGGATTTTCGAGTATTGGGGTCACGAAGCGTCTCTATTACCCGTCGAACTTTTTCCATTGCTACGCTGGCGAATGGAGCGTTCGCGCAGTGGAACCGGCGTCTGGCAAAACGTCGCGCACGTCGGACGTGAGAAGCGCGCCCTGGTCGAACGCGTGCGCGAGACGATTGCGGAACGCGGTGCGATGAGCGCGTCTGATTTTGAAACCGGCGAAGTACGTACTCCACATCGCGGAGCGGGTTGGTGGAGCTGGAGCGACACCAAGCGCGCGATCGAGTATCTTTTTTGGTGTGGGGAACTCACGCCGCTCGAGCGGCGCAACAGTTTCGAACGCGTCTACGATTTGACGGAACGCGTCATTCCGCCCGAGGTGTTGCGCGCGCGTGTCGAGGATTCGCAAGCGTATGCCGCCCTCGTGGAGCTCGCCGCCCGCTCCTTCGGCGTTGCAGTGGAGGCGGATTTGCGCGATTACTTCCGCTTACCGCTCGATGCGGCGCGAAACGCCGTGCGGCACCTTGTCGAATCGGGGCGCTTGTCGCCGGTGCGCGTCGAGGGGTGGAAGCAACAAGCCTACCTGCACGCCGATGCCCGCGTCCCGCGACGGATCGAAGGCAGCGCGCTGCTCTCGCCGTTCGACTCGCTTGTATGGAACCGCGAGCGCGCAAAGCGGCTGTTCGATTTTCACTATCGCATCGAAATTTATACGCCCGCGCACAAGCGCGTGCACGGGTATTACGTGTTGCCGTATCTGCTGGATGACGCGCTCGTCGCGCGTGTCGACGTCAAAGCGGATCGCGCCGGCAGCACGCTGCTCGTTCACGCGATCCACTATGAACCCCGCGTCGATCGAGCGAAGGTTCGTGCGCGGCTTACCGCCGATCTGCGGGCCATGGCCGGCTGGCTCGGTCTCGAGCGTATCAAGGCGCCGCGCTAAGCGAGCCGGGGTCCCCAACCGCTGAAGATCAGGGTGGACGCGCCGGGCTGCGCAACCGTCGGCCGTCGAATTTCAGAGGGTTGGGGAGGCGAAAAGGGCCGAATTTTCATGGTGTTCCTCAAGTGGGCGTTAGCGTCTCAACTAATTTACTAAGAGTATAGAGTGATGTTTCATCACGGTCAACTAAAAAATTAGTTAAAGCGACCTATAAAATTAGTTGACAGCCCGGAGCGGGACCGCTATAGTCTTAAAGAATTAGTAGGTTGCAGGGAGATACGATATGGTTTGCGTGTTGGCCGCGGCGCTGCTTCTCGCGCAGGTTACAACGCCCGCCACTACGTACGTCGGAACGCGCGTTGCGTTGCCGGCGATCGATAAGCCGCCGGTCATGGACGGAACGCTTGCAGATCCGGAGTGGAAAAGCGCGGCTGCAAAAGTGCAGATCGGCTGGAACTTGCGCGATCAGCAGCCCGCACGAGAGGCAACGACGGCGTATCTGATGACGGACGGGCGTTATCTGTACGTTGGCTTCGATGCGCAGCAACGCGAGCCCGTGCAGGCCGGGCAACACACCAACGATACGAGTCTGACGGACAACGATTATGTCGCCGTCTACTTTTGGCCGAACGGCTCGAACGGATTTGAATACGAGTTTGAAGCAAATCCGAACGGCACGCACCTGGCGTCCTCCAGCGAGAATACGGCGTATGCCCCTCGCTGGCAATCCGCCGCGCATTTGAAGGACGGCGGCTACACGGTCACCATGCGCATTCCGCTATCCGCGATTAAAGGGACTGCCGGCGGCGCGTGGGGCATGCAACTTGCACGCTACGTTGCCTCCACGCAAGACGATTACGTCTGGCAGCATGCGCCGGTGGAAGGCCAAGGCATGGAAGCGATGTCGATTTACAGCGGTTTTCTCGCCGGCGTGCCTTCGCAGCAAGCGTCGCGTCCAAAGCCTCGCATCGGTCTCTACGAGCTCGGCGAACTGGCCTCGAAGAGCATCGGCGGCTCTACGTCGCGCATCGGCGCGGACATTTCGATACCCATTACGGCGACGACGTCGTTCGTGAGCACGCTGCACCCGGATTATTCGAACGTCGAACTCGACCAACAGACGATCCAGCCGACGGCGTATCAACGCTTCTATCAGGAAGTGCGTCCGTTCTTCACGCAGCTCGCGAATTTTTATAACAACGGCACGTGCGTCGGCTGCATGGGCCAGGAATTGTACACGCCGTCTATTCCGACGCCGCGCGCCGGTTTCGCGGTCGAAGGCAAACAAGGGCCCGCGTCCTTCGCGGCGTTTGATGCAATCGGCATCGACGGCCGCCGGGATGACGCCGAAACCGTCTCTGCGCACACGGCGGACACGAAAAGCTCGTTCATGGTGCAGCGCGTCGGCGTCAATATGCCGGGCCTGAACGATGACGTGACGTATGCAAACGTCTCGCACGACAGCTTGAAGGGCTTGTTTGAGTATGCCGGTTATGGAACTGAAACCGGATCGCTCGTCGTCGATCGCGCGCAGGCGCTGCGCGAAGAACTCGGAATCGGCGTGTACGCTCCAAACGGCGGCATATTTGCAGCGCTGCGCCGCATCGGCGGACAGTACAATCCGGTCGACGGATTCATGCAGCATAGCGACGTTGCGGGCTACGACGTCAACGGCAACTACACGTGGTATTACAAATCCGCAGCGCTCTTTCCGCGCGTCATCGTCGCGGCCAACGTCGATCGCTATCACGGCACGGATACCGGCTTGAATCAAGCCGACCAGACCTTCGCCGCCGGGGCGGACGTTTCGAAGCGGTGGCACATTCGCCTACAAACCGGTGCTTCGTACTTGCGATTGAACGACGGCACGTTTACGCCGATTACGCAAAACGGTATCGACCTGTACTTCCATTACCACACGCCGACGGTCACGCAGCTTTCGTGGTACACCGGCCGCTTTGGGCCCGGGACCGTCGATTCGTGGACCCGCGCGACGACGCTCAAAGCCGGTCCGCGCGGATATCTTTCATTCGAAGCCGACAGCAACCGTCAGTGGCTCGATGCGGGGACCACGTACACGTCGTGGCTGGAGAAAGCGACGTACACGTATGAGAACGGCGCGAACTCATCCATCGGTATCGGCGTGCGGCGCATCATCGGTGCGTTTCCCGTCGTCGAGAACGGTCAGCCGAACCCCGCGCTGAACGTGTGGAACCTTTCGCTCGCGTATCATCTACGTTTTGCGCATAACGAATTGTATTTGGTGTATGGTGACGCAAACGCGTTGCAAACGGCGCCGCGCCTCGTGATAAAATTGATCGAGTACGCCGGCGCCGATAAAGGCACCTGACGCACTCGATCGTTCCTTAGTTCATCTGGGTCGCGTAAAATACGCCGTTTTGCCAGTATCCGTACGCCGTTACGTACCGCCCGACCGAGACGCGGCCGGAAGTGCGGTTGTCCAGTGCGGGCTGGTCGTCTATCGTGATCGTGCGGCTGTATCCGCCGTAGCTCCCGTATCCGCCATTGTTGCTTTGCTGCGCAAGCGTGAGTTGATTGCCGTTCACGGCCACGATCTCGCCCCGCACGACGGCGTTCGCGCCGTTCTGGGCGGCGCAATTTCCATATTGGCCGTACTGTCCATACTGGCCGTACTGTCCATACTGGCCGTTCTGTCCATACTGGCCGTTTTGGCCGTACTGTCCGTTATCGTCGTTGTCGTTGTCGTTATCGTCGTCGTTATCGTTGTGGCGACGGTTGCCCTGGTTGTACTGGCCTGAAGCACACTGATAGGCGTTGCCGCCATGATGGCGGTTGCGCCAACCGTTATGGTGGCCGTTGTTACCGTGTTCTTGAGCCCCCGCAACGGCCCACGCCGATCCGCACGCCATGACGGCGGCAAGGCAAGCTATAGCAAGTCGGTTCATTTCCGCAAGACCCCTTTCTCTTGCCCGGGTAACGTCACGCCGGCGGTCGATCGTTCCAATGGAGTCACGCCGGTACGGTTCCTGAGCGTTTCCTGAATACGAACAGGAGGTACGCCGGATGCGTTGGTTAGCTGCCGCGGGCATCGCCCTCATCGTTGTGCTTGCGATCGCGAGCGCGGGGTGGCGATCGATTACGATGCGCAACGGAGACATGACGCTCAAAGGCGGCGTGCAGTACGAACGCGTGAGCGTCTTGAAGCGTGCGCCGATGTTGAAGTTGAGCGTACGTAACAGCGCCGTTTCCGCCGCGCAGAGCCAAACGGGCGCATCGCTCGACGCGCCGCAGATAGCTCGCACCGGGAAAGTCGATCTCTATGTCGGAGACGTGACAAAGAGCGCCGGCGCGATCGCGCGGCTTGCACGCGGGGAGGGCGGCGACGTGTTTTCTTCGGATATCGCCGCGGGCGACGGCGATGCGCAGCCGGCCGGCAACATGGAAATTCGCGTTCCGGCCGAGCGCTTCGACGCCGCCATGAACGCCGTCGTGCAGGCGGGGAAAGTGCGCGAACGGTCCACCGGCGCGCAGGATCTCACGTCGGATCTCACCGATGCCGATGCGCGGCTTCGTAACTTGCGCCAAACGGAGACCGACATCCGCGCGATCATGAACCGATCGGGAAGCGTCTCGGAAGTCATGGACGCGGAGAATCAACTCTCGCAAGTACGCGAGCAAATCGAAACGCTGGAAGCGCAGATCAAATCGATGCGCAGGCAAGTCGCGTACGCGACGATCGATATCACGCTAACGGCTGAGGCTGCCGCCGCGCCGGTCCAGCCCACCGCTGCCGCGCAACTGGCGTCGGCGTGGCACGGCGCGGTAGCGGCGCTCTCGCAGATGACGGTCGGACTGCTCGCCGCTTTGCTGTGGTGCGCGGTGTTCGTGCCATACGCTCTGGCTGCGGGCGCGCTTGCGTGGTTCATCTACGTACGCGCTCGCGCCAGAGCGGCGGCCTGAGGCTCCCGCGGTTATGGAAGCGGCGGAAGCCCTTTCATGGATGTCGCGAAGCGCGGCAAGGTGAACGTGGAGCTGCATTGCTTCAAATTCAGGCCGGCAGCCGACTGAGCGTGGACGAACTGCACGACGAGCGTATCCGTACACGCCGTGTCGGCTCCGTGACCGCCGCCGTTTACCAGTACGGCACGTCCGTTCGGCAGATAGCGTAACGCTTCGAGACCGTATTTGGCGGGCGTCGCGGGATCGTCCGAGCCGAGGATCATCAGCACCGGGACGTCGCTGCGTACCGGGTCGTTGAACGACGCCGGCATCGGCGGCACGGCCCACGTCTTACACGCTTGCTGCTGTGCCTTTATGCGAAGGTCCCCGGTGAACGAATGTGCAGCCGCATAACGAACCTGACTCGCGGAAAGAAACGGCATGAAATCCGAGCACGAATACGCGAGATACGCGGGTTCGAGCCCCGCGAACTCGCCGAAGATTGCCAGCTGCATCATCTGCCCGAGCGGCGCGTAGTCGCGATCGTATGCTTGCTCGACGATGTACGGCACATACGATGCCGCCGCCGAATCGTACAATAGGTGTCTGAGCGTGTCGACGAAGACTTCTTTCGAAAGGGGAACGGTCTGCATGCGCTTGGTGGTGATATTCTTTGCAGGCACCATCAGCGGTCCTGAATTGAAGCGTTGCAACAGCTCGTGAAAATGCTGCTTGAAGAGCGGGAAACGCGAATTGCACGCAGCGTTGGTCCGGCATTTCAGGAACAGATCGTCGAGTGCGTGTTGGGCGCCGAGCGGCTCACCCGGCAGCGGCTGGAATCCCGGCGGTGCAACGCCGTCGAGAACTTCACTCTCGACGTGCTGCGCGTGCCGGCGCAGATACACAAGCGAAAAGAACGTGCCGTAGGAGCCGCCGGACAGAACGATCTTATCGTAGCCCAGTGCCGCTCGAATATCGTCGAGGTCGTCGACGGCGTTGTTCGTGTTGTATTGCGGCAAGTCGTGCGTTGCAAGATTCTTCGCGCGGCACGACGCTAGAATCTTCGGCGGGAACAGGTACGCCATGTACGCACCCGGATCGTTCGCCGGCGCGAAGTCGCAATTGAAATCGTTCGACCCCATCATGCCGCGGTCGTTCATGTAGATGTAGTCGTACGTCTGATGGAGCGTAGACCGCGCTTTTCCGGCTTGACCACTCAAAAAATACCCGGCAAACGGGGTGATCGCTTGACCCGGGCCGCCGGCGATCTCGGCGATCGCACGGTGCTGCGGATGCACGGCCGGAACGGCCATAAGCTGGAGTTGGATGACACGGCCGGCGTGTGCGGCGCGTTTTTCGTAGACACCGAAGGTGCCGCACTGTGCGGGAATCTTCGTTTGCGGGACCACGCACGAATGCACATGCAGTCCAAGGCCGGCGCTTTGCGCTGCCGGCTCCGGGGCTGCCGCAATCAAGGCGAGTGCGGAGAAAAGCGCG
This sequence comes from Vulcanimicrobiaceae bacterium, assembly GCA_036826275.1. GTDB lineage: Bacteria > Vulcanimicrobiota > Vulcanimicrobiia > Vulcanimicrobiales > Vulcanimicrobiaceae > DATGJX01. Next base: position 5,215 of record DAISWS010000015.1, on the reverse strand, counting down.
AGAGTGAGGCGAGCAAAGCCCACGTAGACGTCCTTTCTAAAGCGAGAACACAACCCGTGTACGGGTTCGCCGATTCGGAGGTTTCACGGAGGGCAGGCATCACACCCCCGGCGAGCCGAAGCGCGTAGCGACGGGCGGCGAAGAAGTGGATATGCACGTACAGAGCGGAACGCCGGCGATCGATTTGTTCGGGGCGCTGTCGCTCATGGCCGACATGGCGCTGGGGCTCACCGCGGGGCATGGCGCAAGAGCTACGTATATCGCGATGCGCATCGCGGGCGAGCTCGGATTGCCCGAAGATGAACGAGCCGATCTGTTTTACGCCGGTCTGCTCACGGACGCGGGCTGTACCGCGTGGGCGAGCCAGGCGGCTGCGGCAATTCTCGGCAACGACATCGACGCGCGGCGTCAGTTATTCTTTTTTACCGATCCGGCCGATCCGCGCGACATGCTCAAGTGGCTCACGCAGTATTTAGCCGCCGGGGAACGAGCCGGTGTGCGGATCCGCCACGCTATAAAATTCGCAATGCACGGGCGGGAGTTCATGTATGAAGGGCTGCAAAATACGTCAGAAGCAGCGGCGCGTTTCGCGCGCCGTCTCGATCGCTCCGCGCGCGTGCAAGACGCACTTCGTTGTGCGTTCGAACGCTGGAACGGCAGCGGTCCCGAAGGCCGCCGCGGCGATGCCATTCCGCTGATTTCGCGCATCACGTATGCGGCGATCTTCTTGGAAGTCTTTCATGCGGCCGATGGGCGCAGCGCGGCGGTGGCCCTCGCCGAAACGCGACGCGGCAAAGATATCGATCCGGCCGTTGCCGCCCGGTTCTTGCAACTTGCGAAAGACGAAGCGTTTTGGCGGGCTTTGGAAAGCGACTCGATTTGGACGCTCGTGCGCCAGATGGAGCCCGAATCGCCGTTCCGGTATTTTGATGTGGCGAAATTGGACGATGCCGCTCACGCATTCGGTGATTTTGCCGACTTGAAAAGTTTTTACAGCGCCGGACATTCACGGCGCGTTGCCGCGCTGGCCGAGTCCGTCGCGCTTGCGATGGGCCTGGGCGGGGACAGCATTACAACGGTCCGGCGCGCAGCGTTGCTGCACGATATCGGATTGGCCGCGGTGCCGTCCTTCGTGCTGCATAAGCGGGAGGACCGTTTGAGCGAGGCAGAAACCGAAATGATGCGGTTGCACCCATATCATGCGGAACGCATTCTTTCGCGTGCGCCGGTATTCACTCCGCTTTGCCGCATCGTTGCCGCACATCACGAGCGCCCCGACGGAACCGGATACTTCCGCGGCTTGCCCGAAAGTGCAATCCCGAACGGCGCGCGTATCGTTTCCGTTGCGGACCGCTTCGACGAACTTACACATGCGGCTCCCGAACGCGATGCACGTTCGGCGGAGGAGGCGCTGGAGCTGATGAACCGCGAACGTGGAGCGGCGTTTTCGGAAAACGCGCTGGCAGCGCTTCGCCAAGCGATTGAGACTGGGACGAGCGATGCCCCCGCCGGTGATGCCTGGTCTGACGGCGTTGGTGCGCGACCGTCCGTGCAGTCGCGATGGCCGGCGGGATTGACGGACCGCGAGATCGACGTGATGCGCGCGCTCGCGACCGGAGCTAGCCGCAGTGCGATCGCGGCAAAGCTGTGCGTGAGCGAACACACCATTCGCCACCATCTGGAACACATCTACGCGAAAATCGACGCGCGAACGCGCGTCGAGGCGACGCTTTTCGCGATCGAACACGGCCTGCTTGCCTGAAATACAAAAAAGCTTTATGGGACGTTCGTCCGATGCGCGCAGCCGGACGCCGCTGTACGCTCCCGAGTATCCGAACGAGGGAGGATAACCAATGTCGGCAACTTTGGAACGCCGTCTCGACGACGGCAAACTGCACGAATTCGCCGGACGGATGCTCGGCGATCTCGGCGCGGCGATGAGCGCCGCGCTCGTTATTTTGGGTGACAAGCTGGGATTGTATAAAGCACTGGATGCGCGGGGGCCGATGACGTCGGAAGCGCTGGCCGCTGCGACGGGAACCCACGAGCGGTACGTGCGCGAGTGGCTGTCGAATCAGGCTGCGGGCGGTTACCTCACCTACGACCCGCAGAAGAAGACGTTCTATCTGCCGCCGGAACACGCCGCGATGCTCGCCGATGAAACGAGCCCGCTGTTCATGCACGGTGCATTCCAGATCGTCGAAGCGGCGATGGCGGACGAGCCGAAGATCGCGCAAGCATTCAAGAGCGGAGGCGGTGTCGGCTGGCACGAGCACGACGTCCGGTTGTACGAAGGAACGGAACGATTTTTCCGCCCCGGTTACAACGCGCATCTGCTGGGTGAATGGATTCCGGCATGCGACGAACTCGACGCTAAACTGCGCGGCGGCGCGAAGGTTGCGGACATCGGCTGCGGTCTGGGCGCCTCGACGATCCTGATGGCGCAGGCATATCCGAATTCGACGTTTTACGGATTCGATTATCACCCGCTGTCGATCGAGACCGCAAAGCAGCGGGCAAAGGCTGCCGGTGTTGCGGATCGGATCGTTTTCGAAGTGGCGAGCGCCAAGGAATTCCCGGAAGAGAACTACGACTTCATCGCATTCTTCGATTGCCTGCACGATATGGGCGACCCGGCGGGCGTTGCCGCCGCGATCTACAAACGTCTGGCACCCGATGGCACGTGGATGGTCGTCGAGCCCTTCGCCGGCGACAGGCTAGAAGAGAATCTGAATCCGATCGGCCGGATTTTCTATGGCGCGTCAACGCTGCTCTGCGTTCCCGCTTCACTCTCGCAAGAAGTCGGCACGGGACTCGGCGCGCAAGCCGGTGAGGCGCGCATTCGAGACATCGTGACCAACGCCGGCTTCACACGGTTCCGCCGCGCGACCGAAACGCCGTTCAACATCGTGTACGAAGCCCGTCCGTAGAGACAATGGCTTCGGTGTCCCTAGAAGAGCAGCTTGGCCTTTACGATGCGGTGCGTCATCAGGTGAATGTCCGTACGCATCCCGGTAAGCGTTTGGTTCATTCCGGTAAGGCTCGTCCGCATTGCCGTCAGTTGCGCGCTCATGCGCGTCGTGTCGGATTTCATGGCTGCCACGCCTGCGCGCGTTTGCGCGAGCTGCGAGTTCGTTGTCAGCAACTCACTATTGGTGCGCAACAACCCACGATTCGTCGAGACCAGATGGTTGTTGACCGTTTCGAGTTTGGCATTGGTACTTTGCAATTCCGTCGTCGTCTCATGGAGACGGCCGCGCATATCGGCGATGTTGCTGCGCATGTCGGCGATGTCGCCCTGCATCGAACCGAGCGTCACCGCCATGAGGTGCAATAGCAATAGCGCGTAGACCGCAGCGCCTAATGCGGCGGCGAGCAAGACCGGCCGCCACCAGCCGGTCTTGCCGATCGCCAACGAACGAACGTTAGTAGCCGCTGCCACCACCGCCGCCCCCGCCGGTACCCGGAGCCGGTGTGCCCTGCGGTCCCGGTGTTGCGCTCGAACTTACTTCGATGATGCCTCGCATGCTCGGCGTATTCATATAATGATACGCGCAACCGATGAAGTACGTTCCGGTTGAAGCAAGCGTGAGCGTTGCGGTAGCGCCCGCGTTGATCGTCCCACTGCGATAACTCGACGAGAGCATCGTTCCGCCCGATGCCGACGTGTCGAGGGTTGGATTGGACGGAAAGCCCGTCATGCTCAAGACGTTTAGCGTGTGCGGAGTATTGGAGGAAAGGTTTTTTAAGGTCACCGTGGTGCCAGGCGGAAACGCGAGGACTTGCGAGTAGACGCTTTGCGTGTATCCGCCGATCTGTCCGAAAGGTGTGTTGACCGTCCCGATCTGTCCGCTGGGCAGCGCGAAACCAATCGTCATCGTTCCAACGCCGGGCGGTGCGCCGGGACCCGTGCCGGGCGGCGAGTACGAACTGCCGCCGCCTCCGTAACCGCCGCACGCAGCGAGAGTCGCGGCGGCCAGGAGCATGCTTCCTAGGATGACTGAACGTTTCATAGTGTCTCCCGTCGGCTCGGCTTGCGAGCCGTTGTCGAACACTACGTCTAATGCATGAAGAAACTCTAAACGCTGCTCTGTTGCGGGCAGGCGCTTGACCCCGAGCTGGCCGAAGCGCGCACAATGAGATGGACGTTCGAGCCTGGTCACACCGCTGCGGAGTTTCGCGCGAGGCACATGATGGTGACGTGGGTGCGCGGTTCCTTCAAGAATGTCCACGGTACGCTTGATTTCGATCCCGAACACCCGGTGGATCTTTACCTGGAAGCAGCCATTGACGCAAACCTTTGCTGGAGCGGCGAACCCGCGCGTGACGAGCATCTGCGCAGCGAGGATTTTCTGAATTGCGCCGTATATCCGGAAATCCGTTTTACGAGTACGAGCGTGGAGCTCGTCGGGCCGGAGGATTTCAAAGTCACCGGCGACCTGCTAATTCGCGGAGTTTCCCGATCGATTCGTATGGACGTTCGGTACCACGGCACGTGGCAGACGCCGTGGTTCGAAGACGGAATCGATCGCGGCCCGAAGACACGCGCCGGTTTTTCCGGACACGCCCGAATCAACCGCTACGATTTCGGCGTGAGCTGGAACGGCGAGCTGCCTGCGGGAGGCGTGGTCGTCAGTCCGGATGTCGAGATTTTCCTCGATGCGGAGGCGATTCTAGAAAACGAGTAGATGCTGCATGGCGGCGTACGAAGTCGTCCGCCACGTCGTGCGGTTCGAGGTGCAGCAGTTGCCGGTGCAGCTCCATTTGCTGCAGCGCGTATTGCGTTAATGCCGCAGAGACGCGATCGAGCACGGCCGCGATTGCGGGGTGAGCGCGCAGGATAGGCGCACGAAGGACGGGCGTAACGTATTCGCGGAGCCAGAAGTGTTTATCGTCGTCCAGAATCACAAGGCGCTCCTCGGAAATGCTCGCATCCGTTGTGAACGCGTTCGCGATTTCCGCATCGCCGCGCCCAACGTAATCGGTTTGCGCACCCGGCGCACAGCTGATGACGCTTTTGAAGCGAAATCCGCCATAGAGACGCTGCAGGCGCTTCAGCGGGCCGCCGTCCGCGAGAAAGTCAGGACTTGCGGCGAGCCGCAGGCGCGGAGCACTGTGCGCACATTCAGAGAGAGATAAAAGCCAAAACTTCTCGGCGGCATATTGCGAGGTCACCAGACATGGCGAATCGCTCGCACTGGATGGGGGAAGCCAG